>NZ_CP023696.1:3822500-4145064 GCF_008704425.1 Streptomyces fradiae ATCC 10745 = DSM 40063 | reverse complement strand
AGGAACGCGTCCGCGACGGACTCGTGGACGTACAGCCGCTCGACGGAGATGCAGAGCTGCCCGGCCGACGAGAAGCAGGCGCGGACGGCGCCCGCGGCGGCCTTCTCCACGTCGGCGTCCCGCAGGACCAGCATGGGGTTCTTGCCGCCGAGTTCGAGGGAGACGCCGACGAGGCGGTCCGCCGCGCCGCGGGCGACCTCCCGGCCGGTGCGGGTGGAGCCGGTGAAGGAGACGTAGTCGGCGTGCCGGACGACCTCCGGGCCGACGACCGGGCCGTCGCCGAGGACCACCTGGAACACCCCGTCCGGCAGCCCCGCCTCGATCAGCAGGTCGCGTGCCCACAGCGCGGTCAGCGCGGTCTCCGTGTCGGGCTTCATGACGACGGCGTTGCCCGCGGCGAAGGCCGGCAGCGCGTCGCCGACGGACAGCTCCAGCGGGTAGTTCCACGGCGCGATCTGTCCGATCACGCCCCGCGGCTGGCGCAGCTCGGTGACCTTGGTGAGGACCGGCACGGCTCCGGTGCGGCGCTTGGGGCGCAGGTAGGCGGGGGCCTTGAGCCCGTAGTGGCGGGCCGCGAGGGTGACGGCCTGGACCTCCTCGTGGGCGTGCAGGCGGGCCTTTCCGGTCTCGAGCTGGATGAGGTCGAGGACCTCCGCCTGCCGCTCCAGCACCAGGTCGTGGAAGCGGAGCAGGACGGCCGCGCGGCGGCGGGCCGGGGTGGCCGCCCAGGCGGTCTGGGCGGCGCGGGCGCGGGCGAACGCCTCCGCCACGTCCTCGGGCGTGGACTCGGGCAGCTCGGCCAGCCGCTCCCCGGTGAACGGGGTGTGGTTGGCGGTCCGCCCCGAACCGACGACGCCCCGGCCGAGCTGGGCGACCAGCTGGGGCGTCACCACGTCCTCGGCGGTGCGCGCGCCGGCGGGCGCGGGGGCCACGGGGTTCGTGGGGCCCGGGTTCGCGCCGCCGGAGGCGGGGGCCGGCGACGGGGCGCCGGCCGGGGAGGACGCGGAGGTGGACGTGGTCGTTCCGGTGGTGTGGGCGGGGGCCTGCGTGTCCGTCATGGGGGCGAGGGTATGCGGGGCGCACCCCCTTTGGATACCCGGCGGTAACGGCTTTTCGCCGGATATCCGCATCACGCCAGTGTTCACTGGCAAATAAGCCCTGATCAGGGCGTTGTCGATGAGATCAACGGCTGGTGAGGAGGAGTACGACTCCGAGGGCGAGCGCGACGGCGACGGCGGCGACCAGGGCCGCCACGAGCGGCGCCACGGCGGGGCCGGCCGCCGCGCGCGTGTTCCGCCCGGCCGCTCCGGGGGGCGGGTCGGCGGGCTGCCGGGCGGCATCGGGGGGTGTCCCGTAGGGGCGGTGGGGGTCGGCGGGCGGGGCGGGACGCGGGTCGTGTGGGGCGGGGTGCGCCGGGTCGGGGGGCGGCGTCCCGTAGGGGGAGGCGCCGGACCGGCCCCGGAGCGGGGCGGGGGGCGGAGCCGCGCCGTAGGGGGGCGCCCCGGCGGGCGGGGTGCCGTAGGGGGAGGGGGTGCCGACCGGACCGTACGGGGCGGGGTACCGCGCGTCGCCGGTGGGGGGTGGATCGTAGGGGGGTGCGGGGGGTGACGGGTCGGTGGGCGGCGCCCCGTAGGGGGATGCGCCGGGCGGCGGGTCGGTGTGCGATCCCGTGGGGGGCGCCCCATGAGACGGCCCTGCGGGGTCGGGCCCCGGGCGCGGCGCCCCGTAGGGGGAGCGCGCGGGCGGCGGGTCGGTGTGCGGGGCCCCGTAGGGGGACCTCGCCGGGTCCTCCGGCCCTGTGCGCGGCGATCCGTGGCGGGGTCCGGTGAGCGGCGGTCCGGGCGGGTTGGCCGGGCGGGCGGGGTCCGGCGGGAGCGGAGCCTCGGCCGGTACCGGATCAGGCGCTACGCCATCGGGCAGCACCGCGTCCGGCGGTACGGCGTCCGGCAGCACCGCGTCCGGCAGTACGGCGTCCTGGGGCTCGGCCCCGGCGGGCGGCGGCACCGGCAGGGTGGGCACGGCGGGGCCGCGATCCACCGCTCCGGCCACGCCCAGCGGCGTCGGCCCCGGTGCGCCCGCCGCCTCGGGGACGTCCGGCACCTCCCGCGCGACGGCCACCTCGGCCGCGACCGGCGCCTCCGGTACCGGGGCCGGGGTGGCGGCGGCCGGCGCCTCCGGTCCGGTGCGGGCCGCGGGGGCGTCCCGCGCGGACGGGGAGGACCTGCCGGGCAGCACCCTGGCCATGTACCTGACCCGGTCGCGGGCCCTCGGGGACGGCACGGCGTGCGAGCGGGCACCGGTCGGCGCGTCCCCCTGCCCGGCCGCCAGGTCCCCCTCCCCCTCGGCGGGCCGGTCGTGCGCGGCCGGCGCGTCCACCGGGCCCGCCCCGCCCAGCGGCACCCCCGGCCCGGCGCCCGGCACACCGGACACACCCGCACCCGGGACCACGGCACCCGGCACCCCGGCAGGCCCGCCGCCCCCCGGCCACCCCGGCCCTCCGGCCCCGGGCGGCACCCCCGGCACCCCCGCCCCCGGCGCCACGCCCGCACCGCCCGTGACGTACGCCCGGAGCAGCCGCTCCGCCTCCGCCACGCCGAGTCTGCGTGCCGGGTCGCGCTCCAGCAGCCCCCGTACGACGGGGAGCAGCGGCCCGGTCGCGGCGGGCGGCCGGATCTCCGCCTCCACGACGGCGTGCAGCACCCCGCCCAGCGAGTCGCGGTGGAACGGCGAACGGCCCGTCATGACGGCGCACAGCAGCACGCCCAGCGACCACAGGTCCGCCGCCGGGCCCGCCTGGCGGCCCTGCATCCGCTCCGGGGCGGTGTACTCGGGCGAGCCGACGAACATGTTCGCCTCGGTCAGGGTGGTGGCCCCGGCGAGCTGGGCGATCCCGAAGTCGCTGAGGACCACCCGGCCGGTGGCGTCCTCCACCAGAACGTTGGCCGGTTTCAGATCCCGGTGCAGCACCCCGATCGCGTGCGCGGCGCGCAGCGCGGACAGCAGCGCCAGGCCGATGCGGGCCGCCTCGGGCGCGTCGACCGGGCCCCGCGCGGCGATCCGCTCGGCGAGCGACACGCCCTCGACCAGCTCCATGACGATGTACGCGACACCGTCCTCCTCCACCACGTCGTGGACGCACACGATGTGCGGGTGGTGCACGCGGGCCACGGCGCGGGCCTCCCGGAGCGTGGCGTCCAGGTCCGTGTCGGCACCGCCCCCAGCACCGCCCCCGGCACCGCCCACGCCACCGGCCCCGCCGCCCGAGCCGCCCCCGCCCGCGTCCGCGTACAGCTCCTTGACGGCGACCCGGCGGCCCAGCAGTTCGTCGTGGGCGCGCCACACCGTCCCCATGCCGCCGCGCCCCAGCCGTGCCTCCAGGCGGTAGCGGCCCATGATCCGCCGCTGTTCACGCGCCCGTCCGTACGGGGGCGGCCACGACCCGCGCGCCCCCTCCCGCTCCGCCCGCTCTCCCCGCCCCCCGCGGTCCTCCCGGTCCGGGCGGTCCTCCCGGTCCGCGCGGTCACCGCGCTCCTCGCGCTCCCCCTGCTCCTCGGATCTCGACCCTCCGACCGACACGGCCCATCTCCTCCGCTCGCGCCGAGGAGGTCACCCCTCGGCGGGTCGCCAGTGGCGCAGCACGATGCCGAACTGCTCCCGCGTGGTCGCCCAGTCCTCCTCGGGCGACGACATGTACAGCGCGTACTCGGTTCCGTCGTCCGTGTAGTACACCTGGTCTATCGCGTGGCGCTTACCGGGGTGTGTCCTTTTCTCGTGCCAGGTGAACTCCCAGAGACAGGATTCCGTCCGATCACGGAACGTATTCTGGACGAGTGTGACCCGGCGGTATTCCGGCAGCCGCTTCCGCAGGCTCTTCTCCACGTCGAGCATGTGCCGGAAAAGGCTCTCGAAATCCGGCTCGGAGTCGACACTGACGCGAAGCAGCCGCCTGCCGCCGTCCGGTGTGTAGTCGACCCGGTCCCCGTCAGCCCGCCGCTCCCAGCCGGCCGGTACGGCGAGGCTGAAGCCGAGCGGGTCGGTGACGCGCCGCCATCCGGCGGGCAGCCGGCCGTCCCGCGGGTCCCCGGCGGCGGCCTCGGCCGACGGCGCGGCCCCGGCGGTGGCGCCCGCGGCGGGAGCGGCGGGGCCCGCCGTGCCGGCGTGGTCGGCGTACCGCATCACGGCGAACCCGGCCCCCGCGCCGACCGCCCCCGCGAGCAGCACCACCAGCGCCGCCCTGCGCAGCCGGCCCGCCCCCGCGCGGACGGTGGCCCCGGGGCCGTGCGCCGGGTACCCGGGGCCAGGGCCCCCGCCCGGTCCCCGGCCGGAGGAGGCGCCGGAGCCGTGCGAAGCCCCCGCGGCGGACCCGGCGGAGGCGCCGGGAGCGCCGGACGTCCCGGCGATGCCGTCGGCCACCTCGCGCAGCTCCTCCGGCGACACGGACAGCGTCGGTACGTACGCCTGGGCGGCGGTCGGTGTGCGGCCCTCCATCGCCTCGATCAGCATGCGCTCCAGCTCGGCGGCGCCGGGCCGGTCGGCGGGGTCCTTGCGCAGCAGTGCGGTGATCACCGGGGCGAGCGGGCCCGCGTGCGCGGCCGGGCCGGCCTCCTCGGTGACCACGGCCTGCATGGTGCTGATAGGCGACGACCTGCGGAAAGGCGACTGCCCCTGCACCGCCGTGTACAGCGTGGCGCCCAGCGCCCACAGGTCCGAGGCCGGGCCGGGATCGGAGCCGCGCACCCGCTCCGGGGCCAGGTAGTCGATGGAGCCGACGAGTTCGCCGGTGCGGGTGATGGTGGAGTCGCCCTCGATGGCGGCGATGCCGAAGTCGGTGAGCAGCACCCGCCCGTCGCGGGCGAGCAGGACGTTGCCCGGCTTGACGTCCCGGTGCAGCACCCCGGCGGCGTGCGCGGCGCTCAGCGCGCCTAGCACGTGCAGACCTATCCGGGCGGCCTCGCGGGGCGATATCCGGCCATCCGGCGCGGACTTGACCGAGTCGGCGAGGGAGGGGCCGTCGACGTACTGCATGACGATCCACGGCCGGTCGTCGTGTTCGAGGACGTCGTGGACGGTGACGACCGCCGGGTGGGTGATCCTGGCGGCGGCCCGCGCCTCCTTCTGCGTACGGGCGTGCAGGACGACCCGGTCCGCCTCCGAGACGTACTGGCCGGCCGTCAGCTCCTTGACGGCGACGGTGCGGTGGAGGACCTCGTCGTGGGCCCGCCACACCTTGCCCATCCCGCCCCGGCCGATCGTCTCGCCCAGCCGGTAGCGCCCCGCGAGCACCAGCCCCCCGCCCATGCCCTGCGTCTGTTCCACGTGTCTCCGCCCAGCCCGCCCCACCGCTTCGGAGCAAGATTACGGAGGGTGCACGGCGCGGGGAACCTCGGGGCGGCCACGGAGACAGCTCCGTGACACGGGCCCCGCTGAATGGCGTGAATTCGCCACTGTGCGTCACCCCTACGGGTGTGGTGACGTGGCGTCAGCGCGTCACCTGGTAGCTCTTGGTGGCCTGTTCGTAGATCTCGGTGACCCTGTCCCGCTCGGTCTCGGGGCCGATGACCTGCACGACGTGGTAGCGGTCGCCGACGAGGAGGGCGAGGTTGCGCACGTACACCTGGCGGCCGTTGGCGTCCTGCCAGGTGAACTGCCCCTCGGCCATGGCCTGGCGGCCCACGTCGACGCGGCGCAGACCGGTCGCGGTGGACCAGGTGGAGTCCCGCCACGGCTGGAGCTCGCGCTCCTTGGCGCGCTGGTACTCCAGCGGGTCCGCGCCCGCCGTGCGGACGGTGTCGCGGCCCGGCACGATGATCAGCGTGTAGTCGCCCTCCGAGTAGCGGACCTGCCCGATGTCGTTGATGGGGCTGCGGCGCCAGGTCTGGTCGACGCCGACCCGGAAGCCCTCCGGGTCGTCGCGCACGACGTACCCCTCCGGCAGGGCGGGCGCGGTGGGCGTCCCGGCGTTGGTGGAGGGCGCCGGGCGGCTGGGCCGCGGGGTCTGCGGGTCGGGCGCACCGGCGGCGGGCGGGGTCGGCCCGTGCGCGGCGCTCGCGGTGGGGCGGGCGGTGCCGGTGGGGCGCTGCGACCCGTCCGTCCGGCCGGCCTCGGGCATGAACGCCACGGCGTACGCGACGGCCCCGGCGAGGCCGAGGAGTATCAGCAGCAGGAGGGTGCGCCCGAGGGCGCGCGGGTTGCCGCCGCCGGGGTGCCGCTCCCTGGCCTTCTCGCGGCGGTGCCGGGAGGGCGCGGCCGGGGCGGGCGCCTCGGCGGCCCGGTACGCGGAGCGGGCGGCCGAGCGGGACGCCGGGCGCGTACGGGTGCGGCGCCTGCGGACCAGGTCGCCGCGGCGGCGGACGATGGGCAGCCGGGCCGCGTCGGACGGCATGGGCACCACGTAGGCGCCCGCCTCGGGCTCGGGCGCCGAGCGGACGAGGGAGCGCAGCCAGCCGCGCAGCTCCTCGAAGTCGGGGCGCTCGGTGGGGTCCTGGCGCAGCAGCGACTCGACGACGGGGCGCAGCGCGCCGCACTCCTCCGCGAAGGCGGGCGGCTCGGAGCAGACCATCTGGACGAGCTCGGCGGCGTTGTCCTCCGGGTACGGGGCGTGGCCTTCGAGGACGCGGAACAGCAGCGCGCCCAGCGCCCACAGGTCGGTGGCCGGGCCGATGGGCGGGGCCAGCCGCCACGTCCCGTACACGGGGCCCGCCTGCTCGGGCGCCCACCGCTCGGTGACCGCGCCGACGACGGCGATCCTGGTCTGGCGGGCGCGCTCGGCGGCGAGCGGCGTGGTGGGGCCGCGGTAGACGGCCTCGGCGCCCTCCTGCTCCGCCCCGGCGGGCCCGCCGGTCCCGCGGCCCGGCCCGGCCTGCGCGCCCGGCACGGCCTGCCGGGCCTGTCCGGCCGTACCGGTGTGCGCGGTGGCGTCGGAGGGCGGGGCGGTGCGCCGGGCGTCGGCGTCCAGGGCGGCGCGGGCGCCCCCGTAGGGGGCCACCTCGCCGTACGGGGAGCCGCCGTCGCGCGAGGGGCCGTCACCGTACGGGGAGCCGCCGCCGTACGGGGAGCCGCCGCCCGCCGGGACGGGGCCGTCCCGCCAGGTGCCGGCGAGGAGCGCGCGCGGCGGCCGGCCCGCGGAGCCGTCGCCCCCGCGCCTCCCGTGCCCCCCTTGCCCGTCCTGCCCGTCCTGCCCGTCCCAGGCTGCGCCCCGGTCGGCCCCGCCCGAGGGGCCGTCGCCGTAGGGGGCGTCCTCGGGGCCGTCGCCGTGGGGGATGTGCTCCGGCGCGTCGGCGTAGGGGGCGCGCGCCGGGCTCCCGTAGGGGCGGCGCCCGCCGTCCGGGCCGTGCGCCGCGTACGGGTCGTGGGTGCCGTACGGGACGGGGGCGCCGGGGCCGTCGTGGGCGTCGTACGGGTCGTGCTCGTCGCCTTCGTGGTCGTCCGCGAAGCGGTCGGCGGCCCGCGCGACGTACTGGGGCTCGTAGCCGCTCGGCAGGGCGGGCGGGCCGGGCGGGAGCGGCGCGGGGAGCGACGGGCGTCGGGTGCCGTGCGGCTCCGCGTCGCCCGCGCCGTACGCCGCGTCCCCGCGGTCCACGCCCCGCTCGCCGTACTCGTCGGCCGCGTCGTACGTGTCGTCCGCGTCGGCGAAGTCACCGTACGGCTCGGCGCCGTCGGCGTCGTGCGCGTAGCCGCCCCCCACGGCGTCACGCCCAGGGCGCCCGTAGGGGGCGCCGTCGCCCTCGCCGTCGCCGTAGGGGATGTCCTCGTAGGGGGTGTCGGCGTCCTCCCCGTAGGGGGCGTCCATGTCGTCGTCCGGGGCGGGCACGGGCGCGTAGCCGCAGAGCGCCTCCTCGGCGGCCCCGGTGGCGAGCCCGCTGAGGACGACGCGGCCGTCGTCGCAGACGAGGACGGTGCGGGTGGTGATGTTGCGGTGCGTCCAGCCGTGGGCGTGGAGGGTGCGCAGCGCCGTGAGCACGTCGTTGGCGATCTCGGCGGCGCGGTACGGGGTGAGCGGCTCGGCGTGGACGAGGGCGGCCAGCGGCCGGCCGGCGACCAGTTCGCTGACGATCCAGAGCGAGCCGTCCTCGGTGAAGACGTCGAAGACCTGGTCGAGGCGCGGGTGGTCCGGGATGCGGGCGACGGCCTGGACGGCCTCGACGGCCCGCCGGACGTTCGGGTCGGCGGCGACGCGGTCGGCCGAGCGCCTCGGGGTGTGCCCGTAGGGGCGGTGGTAGGCGCCGTCCGCGTCCACGACCTCGGCGTCCACGGTCTCCGGCAGGGGGAGCTGCCGGACCATGACCTCCTGGCCGCTGTAGGTGTCGAACGCACGGGTCTCGACCGGCCCGTACGCCCCGGCGTACCCGGCCTCGTCCGGGTGGCCGTGGCCGTCCCCGTGGCCGTAGGCGTCCCCGCGGCCGTAGCCGTCCGCGTCCTCGTAGCCGTCCGTGCCGTCGGGGACGACGGGCAGGCGGTAGCGGTCGGCGAGCACCCTTCCCGCGTAGTCCTCCACGACGCCTCCCCCGCGCTGTCCCCCCGGCTCCGCCGTTCGCACGGAATCGTGCGAACGGCCGCCGATCCTGGTCCTTGCCTGTGCGGTTACCCGCGTGGTGCGGCTTCGTTCCGTCCGCGCGCTCTCACGATACGTGCCGCCGGTCAGTCCGTGGGCCGGAACGTCGCGAACGCGGTGTTCCGCAGCGCGGTGCACTCCGGTCCGTCCCACTCCGTGGACTTGCAGGAGATCATGATCGCGTAGCCGTGGTCGGCGTCGACCTTGAAGCCCCGGTTGAGGACGCGTACGCGCGTGCCGCCCTGGTTCCGCTCGAACTGCCAGTCGGCGACCGTCGGATAGCCGTTGTACGAGACGGGCTTGATGCCGTGGTGCCGGTAGCCGCTGCTGGTCGCGGCGACGGCGCCCATGGCGGCGCTCCACGCGGCGGCGGCGTCGGCGCCGGGGCTGTCGGTGTAGTCCACCTGCACGCGCGGGAAGCCGCCCGAGGCGCTGTAGATGCCACCGGAGTTCCGGCCCGCGACACCGGTCATGCGGAAGTCCTCGGGCATCGCCATGGAGAAGTGGAACCGGGCGTCGGTGACCGTCTTGTACCCGGCCGGGACCGGGGGCGCGGTGCCCGGGGAGGCGGACGGCGTGCCCGTACCGGACGTGCCCGCCGAGCCGCCCGTGCCCGCCGAGCCCGACTGGCCCGCCGTCGTGCCGGAGTCGGCGCCGCCCGCGTCCTGGCCGCCGTCCTGCTGCTCGCCGCTCCCGCCGTCGGGGCCGCCGCCGTTGCCGGTGGTGCCGGCGCCGTCCGTGGAGCCGCCGGTGGTGCCGGCCGTGGCCGCCTTGTCGCCGCCCTGCGTACCGCCCTGGGCGGTGGTGTCGTCACGGCCGCTGAGGGCGACCGCGAGGACGGTGGCGACGACCGCGAGCACGGCCACGACCGCGATGGTGACCAGCGTGCGCCGGGGCACCACGTCGGTGAGGGACGCCCGGGCCGGGGCGGCCGGGCCGGGGCGCGCCGGCTTGGCGGGCTGCCTGGCCTGGCGGTTGGCGGAGGCGGCAGCGGCGGCGTTGCGCACCGAGCGCAGGGCGCCGCGCAGCCGTTCGGCGGTCGCGTCGCCGGCCGGGGCGTCACCGGCCGCGGTGGCGGCGGTCGTGTCCGGGGCGGCCGGACCGGGCGGGGGGACCGGCGGGAGCGGGACGACGCGGGTCGCCTCCTGGGGCTCGGGGCCCGCGGGGGCGGCCGTGGCGGCGGTCTGCCGCAGCACGCCGTTCAGGAGCGCGCGGGCGCCCGCGTCGTCGAGGCGCTGCGCCGGGTCCTTGGCGAGCAGCCCGTAGATCACCTTGTCGAGCGGGCCCGCGTTCTTCGGCGGGTCCAGCTGCTCGGTCATGACGGCCGTGAGCGTCGCTATGGCCGAGCCCTTGTCGTAGGGCGGGTGGCCCTCCACGGCCGCGTAGAGGAGGCCGCCGAGGGACCACATGTCGGCGGCGGGGCCGGGCCGCTGGCCGCGCGCCCGCTCGGGCGAGATGTAGGAGGGCGCGCCGACGAGCATCCCGGTGGAGGTGATGGACGGGTCGCCCTCGACCTGGGCGATGCCGAAGTCGGTGAGGACGACGCGGCCGTCGTCCTCGATGAGCACGTTCGACGGCTTCACGTCGCGGTGGAGGATGCCCTGCCGGTGCGCCGAGCGGAGCACGTCGAGGATGGCGAGGCCGACCTCGGCGGCGCGGTGCGGGGTGAGCGTGCCGTCCTCGCGGATGACCTCGGCGAGGGAGCGGCCCTCGACCAGCTCCATGACGATCCAGGGCCGGTCGTCCTCGTCCACCACGTCGTAGACGGTGACGGCGTTGTTGTTGCGGATCCGGGCGATGGCCTTGGCCTCGCGCAGGGTCCGGGTGATGAGGCGCCGCTTCTCGTCCTCGTCGATGGCGTTGGGGAAGCGGAGCTCCTTGACGGCGACGGTGCGGCCGAGGGTCTCGTCGACGGCGCGCCACACGGTGCCCATGCCGCCGCGCCCGAGGACGGCGCCGAGCCGGTAGCGGCCCGCGAGCAGCCGGCCCTCCGTCGTCACATGGGGCGGCACGGGCTTCTTCGCCATGTCGGGCCCGGCCGCCGGCGCCGCCTTGGCCGTGTCCGCCGCCTTGGCCGCCGCCTTGGCCGGGCGGGAACCTCCGGTGCCCGCCTCGCCCGTCGGGGCCGCGTCCTCGCGCGTCCCGCCGTCGCGGGCCGCGTCCTCGCGTGTCGTGCCGTCACGGACCGCGTCGGCACGGCTCGTACCGCCGCGGTCCCCGTCGCCGCCGGTCCCGGCGGCCGGAGCCGCCTGCCGCGGCGCGGCACCCGCGTCCGGCGCGCCCTGGCCCTTCGCGTCGCCGCCCTTCGCGTCGCTCCCGTCCGTGGCGCCCCGCACGGCGTCGCCTTCGGCCGCGCCCTTCGGCAGGGCACCGCCCTCACCCTTCACCGTCGCGTCCTTCGAGGTCGTGCCTTCGCCGTCGGCGCCCCGCTGAGGTTGCCGCGCCGCGTCCCGCGACTGCTCCGCTCCCGACATGCGTCCCCTCTGCGATCCTGTTCCTCGCCCGCGCCTGCCGCGTCCGCGCGATGCGGTAACCCGCCCTGGTGGAACCTTCATTGTCCCTCACTCCGGGACCGGGGGTTGTCCCGGGTCCGGCGTCCGCGAGGATGACGGCCGGGGAGGGTGCCGGGCCATACCGAAGTGCAGGACGAGACTCACGGTGCCCTTGGTTCTGGCCATCCGTCGACTGACGGTACGTCACCTCGCCCTGGAGCCCGACCAGGAGCCGTCGCCCCTGGTCACAGCCGGTCCGGCCCCGGCGAAAGCGTGTCCCGCGGAGCCGTGACGGCGCCCTCGGCACCGTTCGGTTCGAGACGGTCCGAGACGGTCCGAGGCGGGTTCGACACGGTCCGGAGCCAGCCGGGTCAGGCCGGGTCGGCCGGGGCAGGCCGACCCGGCCGGCGGCCCCGCCCGACAGACCACCCCCGGCCCCGCCCGCCCGACGGGCCACCCTCGGCCCCGCTCGACGGGCAGCCCCCCGGCCACCTCCGACCACCCCGCCCGCCGGGTCCACGCCCACGGCCGCGGCCACGCTCCGGCGGGCCCTACAGGGGGACGATGTCCGGGGCGCCGAGCCGGGCGGCGTCGGCCGTCTGGTCGTCCGGCTGCCGCTGGGACTCCCGCTCCGCCTCGACCCGCTTCTCGTAGTGCTCCACCTCCTTGGCGACCTGGTCCTCCCCCCAGCCGAGGACCCGCGCCATCAGTTCGGCGCACTCGCGGGCGCAGCCGGTGCCCCGGTCGAAGGTCTCGATGGAGATGCGGGTCCGGCGGGTCAGGACGTCGTCCAGGTGCCGGGCGCCCTCGTGGGAGGCCGCGTAGAGGATCTCGGCGCGCAGGTAGTCGTCGGCGCCCGCGACGGGCTCGCCCAGCGAGGGGTCGTCGGCGATCAGGTCGAGCAGCTCGTCCACCAGGGTGCCGTACCGGTGGAGCAGGTGCTCGACGCGCACGACGTGCAGGCCCGTCCGGGCGGCGATCCGCGCCCTGGCGTTCCACAGCGCCCGGTACCCCTCGGCGCCCAGCAGCGGCACCTCCTCCGTGACGCACGGCGCGACGCGCGTGTCCAGGCCGTGCACCGCCTCGTCCACCGCGTCCTTCGCCATGACCCGGTACGTCGTGTACTTGCCGCCCGCGACGACGACGAGGCCGGGCACGGGGTGGGCGACCGTGTGCTCGCGGGAGAGCTTGCTGGTGGCGTCGGACTCCCCGGCCAGCAGGGGCCGCAGGCCCGCGTAGACGCCCTGCACGTCGTCGCGGGAGAGCGGGGTGGCCAGGACGCCGTTGACCCGCTCCAGGAGGTAGTCGATGTCGGCGCTGGACGCGGCGGGGTGGGCCTTGTCGAGGTCCCAGTCGGTGTCGGTCGTCCCGATGATCCAGTGGCGCCCCCAGGGGATGACGAACAGGACGCTCTTCTCGGTGCGCAGGATCAGGCCAGTCGTGGAGTGGACGCGGTCCTTGGGGACGACCAGGTGGATGCCCTTCGAGGCGCGGACGTGGAACTGGCCGCGCTCCGCGATGAGCGCCTGCGTGTCGTCGGTCCACACGCCCGTCGCGTTGACGACCTGGCGGGCGCGGATCTCGTACTCGCCGCCGGCCTCCACGTCCGCCACGCGGGCGCCCACGACCCGCTCGCCCTCGCGGAGGAAGGCGACGACGCGGGCCCGGTTCGCCGTGTGCGCGCCGTACGCCGCGGCCGTGCGCACCAGTGTGGCGACGTGGCGGGCGTCGTCCACCTGGGCGTCGTAGTACTGCAGGGCGCCCACCAGGGCGTCCCGGCGCAGGGCGGGGGCGGCCCGCAGGGCGCGGCGGCGCGACAGGTGGCGGTGCAGGGGCAGGCCCCGGCCGCGGCCGGAGGAGACGGACATCGCGTCGTACAGGGCGACGCCCGATCCGGCGTACAGCCGCTCCCAGCCCCGGTGCCGCAGCGGGTAGAGGAACGGCACCGGTCTGACCAGGTGCGGCGCCAGCCGCTCCAGCAGCAGGCCGCGCTCCTTGAGGGCCTCCCGCACCAGCGCGAAGTCGAGCATCTCCAGGTAGCGCAGGCCGCCGTGGATGAGCTTGCTGGACCGGCTGGACGTCCCGGACGCCCAGTCGCGGGCCTCCACCAGGCCTGTGGCGAGGCCACGGGTCACCGCGTCGAGCGCCGTCCCGGCCCCGACCACGCCACCGCCCACGACCAGCACGTCCAGCTCGCGCTCGGCCATGGCCGCCAGGGCCGCGGCCCGCTCCGCGGGTCCCAGTCTCGCTGTCCTCACCGCTGCCTCCCGTCGCCGCCGTCCCCCTGTGTGCTCGGGCTCACGGATTCGATTCTGTCCCCGGCCGCCGACATCGGCCACCGGCCCCGCGCCACCTGTGGACAACGGGGACAACACTCGGGCGATCACGGGCGCGCAATACCGCATAACGGTCATATTTACGCCTAGTCTGACTGTGCGTCCGCTCGTTCTGTCCACAGGACTTGCGCGTACCGCCCCCTTACGGCTATTGGGAAGGACGGCTCACGCCCATGCCCGCAGACCTCGCCGTCATCGGCCTCGGCCACCTCGGACTGCCCCTCGCCCAGGCCGCCACCGCCGCGGGTATCGACACGATCGGCTACGACACCGACCCGCGGGCCGTCGCCGAACTGTCCGCCGGGCGCCCTCCCGTCGACGGCTCCCTCACCCCGTCCGAGATCCGCCGCATGCTGTCCTGCGGCTTCCGCCCCACCACACACCCCGCCGAGCTGGGCCGCGTCCGCACCGCCGTGATCTGCGCGCCCACTCCGCCCGCCGCCGCGCCCCGCACCCTGGACCTGACCGCCGTCACCGGCGCCGCCCGCGCGCTCGCCGCCCGGCTGCGCCCCCACACGACCGTCCTGCTGGAGTCGCCCGTACCGCCGGGCACCACCGAGGACGTGGTGCGCCCCCTCCTGGAGGAGGGCTCCGGGCTGCGCGCCGGGCGCGACTTCCACCTCGCGTACTCCCCCGCCCGTCTCGACCCGGACGACCGGGCCCACGGCTACGCCCACACCCCCAAGGTGATCGGCGGCCTCACCCCCGCCTGCACCGAGTCCGCCGCCACCTTCTACGGGCGCTTCACCGACAAGGTCGTCCGCGCGCGGGGGACCCGCGAGGCCGAGACGGTCAAACTGCTGGAGACCAACTACCGGCACGTCAACATCGCCCTCGTCAACGAGATGGCCGTGCTCTGCCACGACCTCGGCGTGGACCTGTGGGACGTCATCCGGTGCGCCGAGACCAAGCCGTCCGGCTTCCAGGCGTTCCGGCCGGGCCCCGGTGTCGGCGGCCACGGCACCCCCGTCGACACGGTCGGCGCCCACCGCCCCCTGCGCCTGGTGGAGACGGCGGGCCAGATCAACGAGCGCATGCCGCAGTACGTCACCCAGCGCTGCGCCACCCTCCTCAACGAGCACGGCAAGTCCGTGCGCGGCGCGCGGGTGCTGCTGCTCGGCATCACCTACAAGCCGGACCTCGCCGACCGGGAGGGCTCCCCGGCGCCGGAGATCGCCCAGCGGCTGATGGACATGGGCGCGGCGGTCAGCTACCACGACCCGTACGCGCCGGTGTGGCGGGTGCGCGACCTGCCCGTCCCGCGCGCGGACTCCCTGTACGAGGCCGCGGCGGGCGCCGACCTGACGATCCTGCTCCAGCACCACCGCACGTACGACCTCCAGGGCCTGGCCGTGAAGGCGCAGCTGCTGCTCGACACGCGCGGCGCCACCCCGGTCGGCGCGGCGCACCGCCTCTGACCCGACCGCGCGGCCCCCGACCCGCCCGTCCGGCTCCCGGACCGTCCGGCACCCCGCCCCGGCCGCCTCCCCGCCCCCCTCCGGCACCCCGACCCGGCCGGGCCCCCGACCCGTCCGCCTCCGCGGCCCCGGCCGGCCCCCGGCCCCGTCCGCCTCCCGCCCGGCCGGGTGCCCGGTCTCGGCTTGCTTCCGGGCCGGTCACGGTCGGAAATCGCCGGGCTCCCTGTCACAGGGGGCTGCTAGTGTCCGCCTCTGATTCGCGCGCGGCCGTGCACACGTCAGAAGCCCGGCCGCCGGTTCCGACCAGGGGGGATTCCCAGCATGAGCCAGTCCGTTCCGCCGCCGCCCGGTGGCAACCCGTACGCCGGCGGGCCGGGCGGCGACGCCGCGCAGCAGCCGTACCCCGGCGGGCCGGGCACCGGCCCCGCCGCGCAGCAGCCCTTCCCGCAGTACGGGGCCCCGGTGCAGCCCCCGGCGCCCGCGCGGGACAACGTCGGCCTCGGACTGCTCGCCGCGCTGGTCGCCGCCCTGGTCGGCGCGGGCGTGTACGGCGGCATCGGCGGCGCCATCGAGCGGGAGATCGGCTACGCGGCGGTGGGCGTCGGCCTGCTCGTCGGTTTCGCCGCCGGCAAGGTCGGCGGGCGCAACCCCCTCCTCCAGGGCGCCTCGGTGGTCCTCGCGGCCGGCGCCGTCTACCTGGGCCAGCTCGTCACCATCGCGGTCATCCTCTCCAAGCTGGGCGAGGGCTCCTTCACGGAGATCTTCTTCCAGAACTTCGGCGAGGTCATGGAGCTGTGGAAGATGGCCGCGGACGGCATGACGTACGTCTTCCTCGGCATCGGCGCGCTGACCGGCTTCGCGGGCGCCAAGAAGGGCGCCGCGTAGCGGCACCGGCCCACCCCGGCCGGGCGGGGCGCTTCACCGCGCCGCGCCGGGCCACCGGCCGCCACCGCGCGCGGACGCGCACGGCGAGGGGCCCGCACCGGGATCGGACGATCCGGTGCGGGCCCCTCGCGCATGCGCCGGGTCCCCGGGCGCGCGGCCCCGGTACGGGCGGGCCGGGTCGGCGCGGCCCCGTTACGGGAGCCCGGGTCGGCGCGGCCCCGGTACGGGCGGCCGGGTCAGCGGCTGTGCTGCGAGTCCGCGACGGTCACCTCGACGCGCTGGAACTCCTTCAGCTCGCTGTAGCCCGTCGTCGCCATGGCCCGGCGCAGCGCGCCGAAGAAGTTCATCGACCCGTCGGGCGAGTGCGAGGGACCGGTCAGGATCTCCTCCGTCGTCCCGGCGACGCCCAGGTCGACCAGCTTGCCGCGCGGCACGTCCTCGTGGACGGCCTCCATGCCCCAGTGGTGGCCCTTGCCGGGCGCGTCCGTGGCGCGCGCCAGCGGGGAGCCCATCATCACGGCGTCGGCGCCGCACGCGATGGCCTTCGGCAGGTCACCGGACCAGCCCACGCCGCCGTCGGCGATGACGTGCACGTACCGGCCGCCGGACTCGTCCATGTAGTCGCGCCGGGCGGCGGCCACGTCGGCGACGGCGGTGGCCATCGGGACCTGGATGCCGAGGACGTTGCGGGTGGTGTGCGCCGCGCCGCCGCCGAAGCCGACCAGCACGCCCGCCGCGCCCGTGCGCATCAGGTGCAGGGCCGCCGTGTAGGTGGCGCAGCCGCCGACGATGACGGGGACGTCCAGCTCGTAGATGAACTGCTTCAGGTTCAGCGGCTCGGCGGCGCCGGAGACGTGCTCGGCGGAGACCGTCGTGCCGCGGATGACGAAGATGTCGACGCCCGCGTCGACCACGGCCTTGGAGAACTGGGCCGTGCGCTGCGGGGAGAGCGCCGCCGCGGTGACGACACCGGCGTCGCGGACCTCCTTCAGGCGCCGCCCGATCAGCTCCTCCTGGATGGGGGCGGAGTAGATCTCCTGCAGACGGCGGGTCGCGGTCTCCCCGTCGAGCTCGGTGATCTCGTCGAGCAGCGGCTGCGGGTCCTCGTGGCGGGTCCACAGGCCCTCCAGGTTGAGCACGCCCAGGCCGCCGAGCTCGCCGATCCGGATGGCGGTCCGCGGCGACACGACCGAGTCCATCGGGGCGGCCAGGAAGGGCAGCTCGAAGCGGTAGGCGTCGATCTGCCACGCGATCGAGACCTCCTTCGGGTCCCGCGTGCGCCGGCTCGGTACGACGGCGATGTCGTCGAAGGCGTACGCCCTGCGGCCGCGCTTGCCGCGCCCGATCTCGATCTCAGTCACGATGTGTGGCCTTTCCCTCTGCGTCTGCGCCTACCAGTATCCCCGACGCACGCGCGGGGGGCGGCCCGGTCGCCCCGGCGCGGGCGGGCGGCGGGCGGTGACGGCCCCGGCGGGGGCGTACGAGCGGCGGCGCCCCGGCGCGCGCGGAGGCGTACGGCCCGCGGGCCCGCGGCGCAGTCCGGCAGCGCCCCGGACGCGCGGCCCGGACGCCGGACGCGCGGCCCGGACGCCGGACGCGCGGCCCGGACGCCCCGACGCCCGCCCCCGCCGCCCGGAGTCGCCCGGACGCGCGCGAGGGCGGCCCGGTCGGTGCGTGGCCGGGCCGCCCTCGCGGCGGTACGTGCGGGCGCGGGCGCCCGCGGGTCAGCGCTTGCTGCTGTAGTTGGGCGCCTCGACGGTCATCTGGATGTCGTGCGGGTGGCTCTCCTTGAGCCCCGCCGAGGTGATCCGGACGAACCGGCCGCGCGCCTGGAGCTCGGGGACGGTGCTGCCGCCGACGTAGAACATCGACTGGCGCAGGCCGCCGACGAGCTGGTGGACGACCGCGGAGAGCGGGCCGCGGTAGGGCACCTGGCCCTCGATGCCCTCGGGGACCAGCTTCTCGTCGGAGGCGACGCCCTCCTGGAAGTACCGGTCCTTGGAGAAGGACCGCTGGTCGCCGCGGGACTGCATGGCGCCGAGCGAGCCCATGCCCCGGTACGACTTGAACTGCTTGCCGTTGATGAACAGCAGCTCGCCGGGCGACTCCTCGCAGCCGGCCAGGAGCGAGCCGAGCATCACCGTGTCGGCGCCCGCGACCAGCGCCTTGGCGATGTCGCCCGAGTACTGCAGGCCGCCGTCGCCGATGACCGGGACACCGGCCTCCTTGGCGGCGAGCGACGCCTCGTAGATCGCCGTGACCTGCGGGACGCCGATGCCGGCGACGACGCGGGTGGTGCAGATGGAGCCGGGGCCGACGCCGACCTTGATGGCGTCGACGCCCGCGTCGACGAGGGCCTGGGCGCCGTCGCGGGTGGCGACGTTGCCGCCGATGACGTCGACGCCGGAGTTGGACTTGATCTTGGCGACCATGTCGCCGACCAGCTTGGAGTGGCCGTGGGCGGTGTCGACCACGATGAAGTCGACGCCCACCTCGATGAGCGCCTGGGCGCGCTCGTACGCGTCGCCCGCCACGCCGACGGCGGCGCCGACGAGGAGGCGGCCCTCCTTGTCCTTCGCCGCGTTCGGGTACTTCTCGGCCTTGACGAAGTCCTTGACGGTGATGAGGCCCTTGAGGAGGCCGTTGTCGTCGACGAGCGGCAGCTTCTCGATCTTGTGGCGGCGCAGCAGCTCCATGGCGTCCACGCCGGAGATGCCGACCTTGCCGGTGACCAGCGGCATCGGGGTCATGACCTCGCGCACCCGGCGGGCGCGGTCGGTCTCGAAGGCCATGTCGCGGTTGGTGACGATGCCGAGCAGCTTGCCCGCGGGGTCCGTGACCGGCACGCCGCTGATGCGGAACTTGGCGCAGATGGCGTCGGCCTCGGCGAGCGTGGCGTCCGGGTGGATCGTGATCGGGTCCGTGACCATGCCGGACTCCGAGCGCTTCACCAGGTCGACCTGGTTCGCCTGGTCGGCGATCGACAGGTTCCGGTGGAGGACGCCGACGCCGCCCTGGCGGGCCATGGCGATGGCCATCCGGGACTCGGTGACCTTGTCCATCGCGGCGGAGAGCAGCGGGATGTTGACCCGGACGTTGCGCGAGAGCTGCGAGGAGGTGTCGATCTGGTCGGGAGCCATGTCCGACGCGCCCGGCAGCAGCAGCACGTCGTCGTAGGTCAGCCCGAGCGCGGCGAACTTCTCGGGCACTCCGTCGACGTTTGCAGTCATGACACCTTCCCCATGGCCTTGATCGGTGCGGATGTCCATGCTAACGGCCTACAGGCGTGTCTCATTCCACGAGCAAGATCACCCGGTGGCTTTGTACGTTCCCACGTATGACATCCGCCATAGGGCCGCCCGCGCCGCCGGTGCCGCACGCCCCACGCGGGTGCCCGACCCGTACCGGACGGAGCGGCACGCCCCGCGCGGACGCGGCCCGTACCGGACGGACCCGCCGCCGGGCGCCGCGCCGTGGGCCGGCGGGGCCGCGCCGCTACTGGCCGGCCAGGGCGCGCAGGCGGCTGAGCGCGCGGTGCTGGGCGACCCGGACGGCTCCGGGGGACATGCCGAGCATCTGCCCGGTCTCCTCGGCGGTGAGCCCGACGGCGACGCGCAGCACGAGCAGCTCCCGCTGGTGGTCCGGGAGGTTGGCGAGCAGGCGCCGGGCCCATTCGGCGTCGTCGCTGAGGAGGGCGCGCTCCTCGGGGCCGAGGGAGTCGTCGGGGCGCTCGGGCATCTCGTCGGAGGGCACGGCGGTCGAGCCGGGGTGCCGCATGGCGGCGCGCTGGAGGTCGGCGACCTTGTGCCCGGCGATGGCGAAGACGAACGCCTCGAACGGGCGGCCCGTGTCCTTGTAGCGGGGCAGGGCCATGAGGACGGCGACGCAGACCTCCTGCGCCAGGTCCTCCACGAAGTGGCGGGCGTCGCCGGGGAGCCGGCTCAGCCGCGTGCGGCAGTAGCGCAGGGCCAGGGGGTGGACGTGGGCCAGGAGGTCGTGCGTGGCCTGCTCGTCGCCCTCCACCGCGCGGTGCACGAGCGACCCGATCGCCCCCGGCCCGGCGGGGGGCGTCGGGGGGGCCGGCGTCTGGTCGTCGCGCATCGGTCCATGGTGCCCTGGCCGCATCGGCTCCGAGGCACCGCGTCCAGCCTTGTGCACCGAAGCGTTATGAGCAGGTGCGCCGGAAGTCATCTCCTGCGCCCTCCCCTCCCGCTCGATCGACTCGTCCCCGAGGAACTCCACCCCTCAAGGATGCGGCATCGCGCAGGAAACAGACATCGGGCCTGCGCCGCCCCGTCCGCCGGCCGGCGGACGGGGACCGAAACGGCCACGTCGCGGCCCGTGGCCCGCTACCGCACCAGGCCCCAGCGGAACCCGAGCGCGACCGCGTGGGCCCGGTCGGAGGCGCCGAGCTTCTTGAACAGGCGGCGGGCGTGGGTCTTGACCGTGTCCTCGGAGAGGAACAGCTCGCGCCCGATCTCGGCGTTGGACCGGCCGTGGCTCATGCCCTCCAGCACCTGGATCTCCCGGGCCGTGAGCGTCGGCGCCGCGCCCATCTCGGCCGAGCGCAGCCGCCGCGGGGCGAGCCGCCAGGTCGGGTCGGCGAGGGCCTGGGTGACCGTGGCCCGCAGCTCCGCGCGCGAGGCGTCCTTGTGCAGGTAGCCGCGGGCGCCGGCGGCGACGGCGAGGGCGACGCCGTCGAGGTCCTCGGCGACCGTGAGCATGATGATCCGCGCGCCGGGGTCGGCCGAGAGCAGCCGGCGGACGGTCTCCACCCCGCCCAGGCCGGGCATGCGCACGTCCATCAGGATCAGGTCCGAGCGGTCGGCGCCCCAGCGGCGGAGGACTTCCTCGCCGTTGGCCGCCGTCGTGACGCGCTCGACACCGGGCACGGTGGCGACGGCGCGGCGGAGCGCTTCTCGGGCAAGCGGGGAGTCGTCGCAGACGAGAACGGATGTCATGGCCGTCCTCCGCAGCTGATGCGCGTCACCTTGGGCCTCCAGGCTGGTTACGAATCGTCACCTGTGCGGTTGACGCCCTCGGACGGCTGCCCGAGCGCTTCTTCTTTCAACCGCCTCCGCACTCTCAACGATGGTCACTCGAAAGAGTTACGGGTCGGCGCACCACCCCACCACGCTGCGTGAGGAGGCGCGTACAGAGCAGAGCACCGCAGGTCACCGCCGCTCCACACAGAGCTATGCCCCATTTAGCGGCTTTTCCTTCCCTTTGGCGGTGTCTGTAGCTAGATTCGCAATGAGTCATATTTACATCTACTGCGACAAGTAGTCCGCTCAGTAAGCTCAGTACCGGCATCAAGGGGACATGCGCCATGGCAGATTTCTCCCGCCTTCCCGGACCCAACGCCGACCTGTGGGACTGGCAGTTGCTCGCGGCCTGCCGGGGGGTCGACAGTTCGCTGTTCTTCCACCCGGAGGGAGAGCGCGGCGCGGCACGGAGCGCGCGTGAGAACTCGGCGAAGGAGGTCTGCATGCGCTGCCCGGTGCGCGCGGAGTGCGCGGCCCACGCGCTGGCCGTGCGCGAGCCCTACGGCGTATGGGGCGGCCTCACGGAGGACGAGCGCGAGGAGCTCATGGGCCGGGCGCGCACCCGGCTGGTCACCTCGTCGACGGCGGGACACCACTGACGCGCGCCGTCCGCGCGAACTGAAGGAACGTTTCAGCAAGGCCCTGCGCGGCCCCGTGCGGCGCCCGCCGGACCCAGGTCCTGCGCGCGCGTGGCGGCCTCCGCCAGGCGGTCCAGGGTGGCGGCGACGGCCGGTACCTGCGCCAGGTCCGGCAGGGTGAGCGCGACGATCTCCCGTTCCACCGGCGGCTCCACCGCGACCGTGCGGGCCCCCCTGGGCCGTACGGACTCGACGGCCAGCTCCGGCAGGACGGCGACGCCGAGGCCCGCCCCGACCAGGCCCACCACGGCCGGGTAGTCGTCGGTGGCGAAGTCGATGCGCGGGGTGAACCCGGCGTCCTCGCACACCTCCACCAGCTGGCGGCGGCAGCGCGGGCAGCCCGCGATCCACGGCTCCCCCGCCAGGTCGCCGATGGCCACGGCGTCCGCGCCCGCGAGCCGGTGGCCCTCGGGGACCAGGCCGACGAGCCGGTCGGTGAGCAGCGGCCGGACGACCAGGTCGTCCCACTCGGCACCCCCGCCCGCGTACCGGAAGGCGAGCGCGATGTCGCAGTCGCCCTCGCGCAGCATCTCGACGGAGCGCGGCGGCTCGGCCTCCACGAGGGAGACCCGGGTGCCGGGGTGCGCCGCGCGCAGCGCCGCGAGGGCGGTCGGCACCAGGGTGGAGCTGCCGCTCGGGAAGGACACGAGCCGGACCCGGCCGGCGCGCAGGCCCGCGATGGCGGCGACCTCCTCCTCGGCGGCGGTGAGCCCGGCGAGGATGCCCGCCGCGTGCCGTACGAGCGCCTCGCCGGCCTGCGTGAGGCGCATCTCGCGGCCGGTGCGGATGAGCAGCGGCGTGCCGGCCGACGCCTCCAGGGCCTTCATCTGCTGGCTGACGGCCGGCTGTGTGCACCCCAGCTCGCGGGCGGCGGCGGAGAAGGAGCCGGTGGCGGCGACGGCGCGCAGGACACGGAGGTGACGGGCTTCGATCACCCCTCGACTATAAGGCTCGCTTTAGCTCGGCAAGGAATGCCGTGCGAATTCTTTGATGACCGGGCCGGGCGGTGGCCGCTAGCGTGCCGCCATGAGTGAGATCACGGCGATGCGGGTGCTGACGGTCAACGCGGGACGCGCCCGGAAGGCGGACTACACCAACGCCCCGAGCGGCGAGACGGGCATAGCCAAGGTCCCGGTGGAGGGGGCCGTACGGGTGGCGGACCCCGGGCCCAAGGGCGTCGGCGGCGGGGGCGTGGCCGGGGACGCCGTGTGCGACCGGCGCCACCACGGGGGTTCCCACCAGGCGGTGTACGCCTTCGCGCGGGAGGAGCTGGACCGCTGGGAGCGGGAGCTGGGGCGCCCGCTGGCGAACGGCTCGTTCGGCGAGAACCTGACCACGCTGGGCGTCGACGTGGACGGGGCGCTGCTCGGGGAGCGCTGGCTCGTCGGCGCCTCGCTGGTGCTGGAGGTGACGGACGCGCGGGTGCCGTGCCGGACCTTCGCGGGGTGGCTGGGCGAGCGCGGGTGGGTGCGGCGGTTCACCGAGCGGGGCGCGCCGGGGGCGTACCTGCGGGTGGTGGAGCCCGGTGAGATCCGGTCGGGCGACCGGGTGGAGGTCGTGCACCGGCCGGACCACGGGGTGACGGTGGCGCTGGCCTTCCGGGCGCAGACGACGCGGCGCGAACTGCTGCCGGAGGTGCTGGCGGCGGGCGCCGCGGCCCACCCGGAGCTGCGGGAGGCGGCACTGAGGTACGCGGCGGGCACGGGCGGGGCGGGCGGTGAGGGGGGCGCCGTCGCGGAACCGGTTGCCTGACGGGCCGGGCGGTCGCGGGGCCGGGGGGCGGGCGGCGGGCGGTCGCGGGGCCGGGCGGCGGGCAGGGCCGGGGGGCGGTGGCCGGGGGGGCGGGCAGGGCCGGGTGGGGCCGGGGGGCGGGCGGTCGCGGGGCGGTGGCCGGGCGGCGGGCGGTCGCGGGGCGGGCGGTCGCGGGGTCGGGGCCGGGGGGGGCGGGGCGCCGGACGCGCGGGCCCGCCGCTGCGGGCGGTGCCGGTGGGGAGGCGGCGGGGCACTAACGTGCCGCGTATGACGAGTGCACTGATTACTGGCGCGACCGCGGGTATCGGGGCCGCCTTCGCGCGGCGGCTGGCGGCCGACGGCCATGACGTGGTCCTGGTCGCCCGCGACGCGGAGCGGCTCCGCGAGCAGGCGACCGAACTGCACGACCGGCACGGCGTCGAGGCGGAGGTGCTGTCGGCGGACCTCGCCGAGGACGCGGGCATCGCGGCCGTGGAGGCGCGGCTCGCCGACCCGAAGCGGCCGGTGGACCTGCTGGTCAACAACGCCGGCTTCGGCAACAAGGGCCGCTTCCTCGAAGTGGGGATGGCCGACGAGCTGCGCATGATGAAGGTGCACTGCGAGGCGGTGCTGCGGCTGACGGCCGCGGCGACGGCCTCGATGCGGGAGCGGCGGCGGGGCGGCGTGGTCAACGTGGCCTCCGTCGCCGCCTTCGTGCCGCGCGGGACGTACGGGGCGTCGAAGGCGTGGGTCGTGCAGTTCACCCAGGGCGCGGCGCGGGACCTGGCGGGCAGCGGGGTGCGGCTGATGGCGCTGTGCCCCGGTTTCGTCCGGACGGAGTTCCACCAGCGGGCCGGGATGGGCACGGACGGCATCCCGGGCTGGATGTGGCTGGACGCCGACAAGGTCGTGTCGGACGCGCTCGCGGACCTGGCGCGCGGCCGGACCCTGTCCGTCCCGGACCCGCGCTACAAGGCGCTGATGGGCGTGGTGAAGCTGACCCCGCGCGGCCTGCTGGGCGGCATCAGCTCCCGCGCGGGCCGCAAGTACGGACCCCGGTAGGCGCGCCTCCGGCGGGGGCGCACGCCGGCGCGCAGGGCGGGGGCGTACGGCGCGTACGGGCCGGCACGTACGGCGGGCGCGTACGGGCCGGCGCGCAGGGCGGGGCCGGCGGCGGGCGCCCGGGGCGGTCAGCCGGCCGGCCGGCCGAAGGCCCTGCGGCCGTGGGCCAGGAAGGCGCGGACCGCCGGGGCGGGGGCGTCCTTCCAGACCAGGGCCAGCAGCGCCGGGTCGCGGGCGTCCTCGATGACGCGGGAGGTGAGCCGGTCGCCGTACGCGGCGGCCATCGACTCGCTGAGCACGGCGACGCCCAGTCCGCGCGCGGCCAGGTCGGCGACGGCGTCCGCCGCGCCCGCCTGGAGGGTGAGGGCGGGCCGTACGCCCGCGTCGGCGCAGGCGCGGTCGAGGACGGCGCGCAGGCCGGTGCCCGGCGGCATGCAGACGACCGGATGGTCGGCGAGGTCCCGCAGGGCGACGCCCGGCCGCTCCGCCAGGGGGTGCCCGGCCGGGACGGCGACCACGAGCCGCTCCCGGACGAGGACGTGCGCCCGCAGCCCCTCGGGGGGCGGGTCCGGGGTGCCGACCAGCGCCACGTCCAGGGTGCCCGCGCGGACGGCGTCGACCAGCAGGTCCGAGTCCGCCTCCCGCAGCAGGACCTCCACTCCGGGGTGCGCCTCGTGGAAGGAGGCGAGCGCGTCGAACAGCGGGGTGATCGTGCAGCCGACGACCATCCCGAGCGCGAGGCGGCCCCGGACCAGGCCCGTGACCTCGTCCACCGCCCGGCCGAGCGCCCCGGCGGCGGCGAGCGCGGCGCGGGCGTGCGCCAGGGCGGCCTCCCCGGCGGGGGTGAGCGTGGCGGTGCGGGTGGAGCGGTCGAACAGCTCCGCGCCCAGCTCCGTCTCCAGTCTGCGGATCTGCGCGCTGACGCCGGACTGGCTGATGTGCACCCGCTCGGCGGCGCGGGTGAAGTTCCGCTCCTCGGCGACCGCGACGAAGTACTCCAGCTGCCTGAGCTCCATGACCGCTGATTCTAGTTTCCAGCGCGAACATGCGTTGGACTTCTGATCGCCGGCTGGCGAGGCTGGACGGGACGCCGAAAGCCGGCAGCCGGAAGTCAGGAGGAACGCGCCATGCGAGAGCGGGACGAACGGGATGAACGGGTCGATCCGTACGAGCGGTACGAGAAGGCCGTGCGGCCCGAGGACCTCACCCGCCTGTTCGTGGAGCGGTCGAACGCCGGGGACGCGACCGGGGTGGCGGCGCTCTACGAGGAGGGCGCCGTGATGGCGTACCCGCCGGGGCGCACGACGGTCGGCCGGGAGGCGATCCGGGCGCTGTGGGAGCGGGTGCTGGCGGACCGGCCCCGCTTCGAGCCGGAGCCGCCGCTGCCCACGCTGGTCGGCGGTGACCTCGCGCTCACCTCGACGCCGCCGCGCGACGGGGCGGGGGCGCGGGCTCAGGTGGTGCGGCGCCAGCCCGACGGGAGCTGGCTGCGGGTGCTGGACCAGCCGGAGTTCACCCCGCCGCGCGCCTGAGCCGGGCCCGGCCGGCCGGGCGGGAGAACGGGCGAGGCCCGGTGCCCCCCTCGGGGGGCGCCGGGCCTCGTCGTGCGGGGCGCGCGGGGACGGCTCGGGGCCGGGTCCGCGCGGACCGGGAGGGGGAGCGTCAGTGCGAGTGACCGTGGCCGTGGCCGTGGCCCGCGTCCGCCGGCTCCTCCTCCTTCTTCTCCACCACGAGGGTCTCGGTGGTGAGGAGGAGGGAGGCGATCGACGCGGCGTTCTCCAGCGCCGAGCGGGTGACCTTCACCGGGTCGATGACGCCGGCCTTGACCAGGTCGCCGTACTCGCCGGTGGCGGCGTTGAAGCCCTGGCCCTTGTCGAGCTCGGCGACCTTCGAGGTGATGACGTAGCCCTCGAGGCCGGCGTTCTCGGCGATCCAGCGCAGCGGCTCGACGGCGGCGCGGCGGACGACGGCGACACCGGTGGCCTCGTCGCCCTCCTTGCCCAGGTTGTCCTCGAGCACCTTGACGGCGTGAACCAGCGCGGAGCCGCCACCGGAGACGATGCCCTCCTCGACCGCGGCGCGGGTCGCGGAGATGGCGTCCTCCAGGCGGTGCTTCTTCTCCTTCAGCTCCACCTCGGTGGCGGCGCCGACCTTGATGACGCACACGCCGCCGGCGAGCTTCGCGAGGCGCTCCTGGAGCTTCTCGCGGTCCCAGTCCGAGTCGGTGGTCTCGATCTCACCCTTGATCTGGGCGATGCGGCCGGTGACGTCCTCGGACTTGCCGCCGCCGTCGACGATCGTGGTGTCGTCCTTGGTGACGGTGACGCGGCGGGCGGTGCCCAGCACGTCCAGGCCGACCTGGTCGAGCTTGAGGCCGACCTCCTCGGCCACGACGGTGGCGCCGGTGAGGGCGGCCATGTCGCCGAGCATCGCCTTGCGGCGGTCGCCGAAGCCGGGGGCCTTGACCGCGACGGCGTTGAACGTGCCGCGGATCTTGTTGACGACCAGCGTGGAGAGGGCCTCGCCCTCGACGTCCTCGGCGATGATCAGCAGCGGCTTGGAGCCACCGGACTGGATGATCTTCTCCAGGAGCGGGAGCAGGTCCGCGATGGCGGCGATCTTGCCCTGGTGGATCAGGATGTACGGGTCGTCGAGGACGGCCTCCATACGCTCCTGGTCGGTGACCATGTACGGCGACAGGTAGCCCTTGTCGAACGCCATGCCCTCGGTGAAGTCCAGCTCCAGGCCGAAGGTGTTGGACTCCTCGACCGTGATGACGCCGTCCTTGCCGACCTTGTCCATGGCCTCGGCGATCAGCTCGCCGACCTGCTGGTCCTGGGCGGACAGCGCGGCGACGGCGGCGATGTCGGACTTCTCGTCGATCGGGCGGGCCGTGGCGAGCAGCTCGTCGGAGACGGCCTTGACCGCGGCGTCGATGCCCTTCTTCAGGGCGGCCGGGGAGGCGCCGGCGGCGACGTTGCGCAGACCCTCGCGGACCAGCGCCTGGGCCAGGACGGTGGCGGTGGTGGTGCCGTCACCCGCGATGTCGTTGGTCTTGGTCGCCACCTCCTTCACGAGCTGGGCGCCGAGGTTCTCGTACGGGTCCTCGACCTCGACCTCGCGGGCGATGGTGACGCCGTCGTTGGTGATGGTCGGCGCACCGAACTTCTTGTCGATGACGACGTTGCGACCCCTGGGGCCGATCGTCACCTTGACGGTGTCGGCAAGCTTGTTGACGCCGCGCTCAAGGGCGCGACGGGCGTCCTCGTCGAACTTCAGGATCTTCGCCATGGGAGCGATTCAGCCCTCTCGGTACTGGATGGAGAAAGAACGGCGCCCCTCGCCGCCCGGCGCACGTGCGGCAGCACAGCAGCGGGGGCCAGGGGCGCGGTTCACGGCACGTGGTGGATTACTTCTCGACGATCGCGAGCACGTCGCGGGCCGAGAGGACGAGGTACTCCTCGCCGCTGTACTTCACCTCGGTGCCGCCGTACTTGCTGTAGAGCACGACGTCGCCGGTCTTGACGTCGAGCGGCAGGCGCTCGCCGTTCTCGAAGCGGCCCGGACCGACGGCCAGGACGACGCCCTCCTGGGGCT
The DNA here is from genome assembly GCF_008704425.1 of Streptomyces fradiae ATCC 10745 = DSM 40063. Lineage (NCBI taxonomy): Bacteria > Bacillati > Actinomycetota > Actinomycetes > Kitasatosporales > Streptomycetaceae > Streptomyces > Streptomyces fradiae. Next base: position 4,117,309 of record NZ_CP023696.1, on the reverse strand, counting down.
TCTCCTTCGCGGTGTCCGGGATGACCAGGCCAGAGGCCGTGGTCTGCTCGGCGTCGAGCGGCTGGACCACGATGCGGTCCTCGAGCGGCTTGATGGCAACCTTGGAGCTGGTGGTCGTCACGATCCGACCTCCCCCTTCGGAGATCTCACGGGGTCAACTGTCTGAGGTGGCGACCAGGTGGATCCGTCGTCGCGGGTGCCGGACCTGCCCGTCGCTGTGTTGGCACTCTCCTGCGGGGAGTGCCAGAGCCGAGACTATGACCGCGGTTAGCACTCGGTCAAGCGGAGTGCCAGTCGACGACCGCGCGCCGCGCCCGGACCCGCACTGACGTGCGACGACGGAAGCCGGGTCGCCGGCCGCCGGGCGCGGCGTCTCACACGTAGTCCTCCAGGCGGGCCACGGCGTACCCGCGCTCGGTGATGGTGTCCATGGCCCGGCGGATCATGTCGGCCATCGACCCCTTCCACTCGCCGCGCCCCCGGAAGTGGGTGAGCACGATGTCGCCGGGGTGCAGGTCGCGGTCCCACTCGCGCCACTCCATGCGGTCCGGGAACGCCTCGGCCGACCACAGCGGCACCGCCTTGATGCCGCACGCGCGGGCGGCGCGCAGCGTGTCGGAGTCGTAGTTGCCGTACGGCGGGCGGAACAGCGTGGGGCGCTTGCCGAACTGCCGCTCGATGGTGTCCTGCTGGCCGCAGATCTGCCGCTTCTGCTCCTCGTACGACAGCGCCGGCATGTACGGGTGGGTCAGCGTGTGGTTGTGCAGGGCCACGCCGAGGCCCTGCATGCGCTTGAAGTAGCCGTAGTCCTCCTTGACCAGGTAGTCGCTGAGGAACGCGCTGTACGGGATGTCCAGCTCCGCCATCATCCGCAGCAGCTCGGGGTCCTTGTCGGAGCCGTCGTCGATGGTGAGGAAGACGACGCGGTCCTTGGTGGGGACGGTGGTGAAGACGGGCGGGAGGCTGGGGTCGCCGACGCCGAAGCCCTTCCGGAAGGTGATCTCCGGTTTGACCTCGGGCGGGTCGGGGGGCAGGAGCGGCGTCTGTTTCAGGCCCCAGCGGCGGGCGACGGCGGCCCGCTGCGCCTGGGCCTTGCGGAACCTCTCGACGTACGCCCCGAGCGCGCCGGACGCGGTCTCCGGCCGGGCCTGCGGGGCCTGCTCGCCCCGCCCCCCGGCCGCCGGGGCCTGGCCGGTCCCGGCGCCGCCCTGGCCGGGCGGGGCGCCGGGGGCGGGGGTGCCCTCCGCCGCGCAGGCCGTGCCGAGGGCGGCGACGAGGAGGGCCGCGACCACCCCGAAGCCGGCGCGGGTACGGGCCTGGGCCCCGGTACGGGTCCGGGTCCGGGTCTGCGCCCTGCTCCGCGCCTGCGCCCTGGTCCGGGCTCGCGTCCGTGTCCCGGCCCCCGCTTTCGTCGGATTTTCGGATGAACGGTGATTTTGTCGTACAAGCTGCATGGCGCCGCATCCTGTCAGCGCGCCGCCCCGGCACCACGGCGACACCGCCGCCGGGCCGGGCGCCGTCCCCCGGCCGGCCCACACTGGACCAGAATGGGACGGGTGACCGATCTCGCCGCCTTCTCCGCCCTGCTCACCGACGAGGGCCGGGGTCTCCTGACCGACCTGCGCCACTACGACCCGGCCCAGGAGCTGGCCGTCGCCTCCCGGCTGCGCCGCGACCACCCGGCGGAACTGGTGTCGGCGGCCCTCGGGCAGGCGCGGCTGCGGCAGCGGGCGGTGGCGAAGTTCGGCGCGGACGACGCGTACGCGATGTTCTTCACGCCCGCCGGCGTCGAGCAGTCCACCCGCGCCTCGGTCGCCCGGCACCGGGCCGCCGCCTTCGCCCGGCTCGGCGTGCGCAGCGTCGCCGACCTGTGCTGCGGCATCGGCGGCGACGCGATCGCGCTGGCCCGCGCGGGCGTCCGCGTGCTCGCCGTCGACCGCGACCCGCTCACCGCGGCCGTCGCCCGCGCCAACGCCGAGGCGCTGGGCCTCGCCGACCTGATCGAGGTGCGCTGCGCCGATGTGACGGAGGTCGACACCTCCCCGTACGACGCGGTGTTCGTGGACCCCGCGCGGCGCGGCGGGCGCGGCCGGATCTTCGACCCCGAGGCGTACTCGCCGCCCCTGTCGTGGGCGGTCGACACGGCCCGGCGCGCCCGGCACGCCGCCCTGAAGGTCGCGCCCGGCATCCCCCACGAGGTGGTGCCGCCGGAGGCCGAGGCCGAGTGGATCTCCGACGGCGGGGACGTGAAGGAGGCCGTGCTGTGGTTCGGCACGGCCCCCGGTTCCGTACGGGCGACCCTGCTGCCGTCCGGCGCCACCCTCGCCGTGACGGAGCCGCCGCCCCCGCCGCCGGTCCGGCGGGCGGGCCGCTACCTGTACGAGCCGGACGGCGCCGTCATCCGCGCCCACCTGGTCGCGGAGGTCGCCGCGCGGGTGGGCGGCGGACTGCTGGACGAGACCATCGCGTACGTCACGGCCGACGAGCTGCGGCCGACCCCGTACGCCACCGCGTACGAGATCACCGACGCGCTGCCCTTCCACCTGAAGCGGCTCAAGGCGCTGCTGCGGGAGCGCGAGGTGGGCACGCTGACGGTGAAGAAGCGCGGCTCGGCGGTGGAGCCGGAGGAGGTGCGCCGCCGGGTGAAGCCCAAGGGGCCGAACGCGGCGACGGTCTTCCTCACGCGCGCGGCGGGCGCTCCGGTGATGCTGATCGGCCACCCGGCGAAGCCGGCGCCGGACGGGCGGGACTGAGGAGCCGCACGGCCAGCCGGTAGTGGGCCACCGCCTTCGCCGCGCCCGCCAGGCCGCTCAGCCACAGCAGGAGCCCGGCCCCCATCCCGTACGCGACACCGGTGTACGAGTCCTCGCCCGGCCGGGCGCCCGCGGGCACCGCGAGGCAGATCCCCAGCCCCGCGGCGCACAGCGCGAACGACACCAGCAGCCACGCGAGGCTCAGCCCCGGCGCCCGGTGGCGGGCGTCCGGGCCGGGCGCCCGGTCGAGCGAGGCCCAGCGGGCGAACAGCCGGTGCGCCGCCGCGTCCCGGCGCACCCCGGCGACGTGGAAGTACGCGGCGGGTACGAGCGCCCCGGCGCCCGCCAGCGCCAGGACCAGGCCCAGGAGGAGGCCGAACGGGTCAAGGGCGTCGGCGAACACGGCGAGCGCGGCGCCGAGCAGGCCCCAGCCCGCCTCCAGGAGCAGCAGCCACAGCAGGAACAGGGTCAGCCTGCCGGCGCCGAGCATCTGACGCCCCAGCTCGCCGAGCGCCCGGTCCCGGTCGGCGAGCAGCGCCTCCCGGTGGGGCCAGGCGCGCAGGTGCGGGGGCGGCGGGGGCGGGGGCAGGGCGCGGGACGTCACGGGCCGAGGCTAACCAGCACCGGGCCGGCCGGACCGAGGGGGGGGCCGCCCGGACCGGCGCGAGGACCACGGCGGGACCTCGCGGCGCGGGGGCCGAGGCGGGACCTCGCGGGACCGGGGGCCGAGGCGGGACCTCGCGGACGGCGGGGCTACGGCGTCACGTCGCGGGAGACGAAGCGCCAGCGGTGGACCGGCCGGGTCAGCAGTCCGGCGGGCGGCTCCGGCAGCTCGGGCACGTCCGCGTCCGTCCCCGGGGCGTCCCACCAGGTCATCACCAGGACCCGGTCGGGCTCGGCCGTGAACGTCTCGCGGCGCAGCGGCTCGGCGCGCAGGCGCTGGGCGCGGGCCCACTCCAGCAGCTCGGCGCCCCGGCCGGACTCGGCGCGGGCCTCCCACATCAGCGTGACCGTCACGAGTACAGGTTCTCCTTGCTGATCTCGTGCAGGTGGTCGTGGTCGTGATCGTGGCCGTGGCTGCCCGGCACGTGGGGGTCCGTGACCGGCAGCGACGAGTCGGCTGACAGCCCCAGGTCGGAGGCGGGCCGGTTGCGGGCGACCATCTCGGCGCCGAGCGCGGCGACCATGGCGCCGTTGTCGGTGCACAGGCCGGGGCGCGGCACCCGCAGCCGGATGCCGGCCCGCTCGCAGCGCTCCTCGGCGAGGGCGCGCAGCCGGGAGTTGGCCGCGACCCCGCCGCCGATCATCAGGTGGTCGACGCCCTGGTCCTTGCAGGCCCGCACGGCCTTGCGGGTCAGCACGTCCACGACCGCCTCCTGGAAGGACGCGGCCACGTCCCGTACGGGCACCTCCTCGCCGGCGTTCCGCTTCGCCTCCACCCAGCGGGCGACGGCGGTCTTGAGGCCGGAGAAGGAGAAGTCGTACGCGGGGTCGCGCGGCCCGGTCAGTCCGCGCGGGAACGCGATGGCGGAGGGGTCGCCCTCCCGCGCGAGCCGGTCGATGACGGGGCCGCCGGGGAAGCCCAGGTTCAGCACGCGGGCGATCTTGTCGAAGGCCTCGCCCGCCGCGTCGTCGATGGTGGCGCCCATCGGGCGGACGTCGGAGGTGATGTCCGGCGCGAGGAGCAGCGACGAGTGGCCGCCGCTGACCAGCAGGGCCATCGTCGGCTCGGGCAGCGGGCCGTGCTCCAGCTGGTCGACGCAGATGTGCGAGGCCAGGTGGTTCACCCCGTACAGGGGCTTGCCCAGGGCGTACGCGTACGCCTTCGCCGCCGAGACGCCGACGAGCAGCGCGCCCGCGAGGCCGGGGCCCGCAGTGACGGCGATCCCGTCGAGGTCGCGCGCGGAGACTCCGGCGTCCTTCAGGGCGCGCTCGATGGTGGGGACCATCGCCTCCAGGTGGGCGCGGGAGGCGATCTCGGGGACGACGCCCCCGAAGCGGGCGTGCGCGTCCACGCTCGACGCGACGGCGTTCGCCAGCAGGGTGGTGCCGCGGACGATGCCGACGCCGGTCTCGTCGCAGGAGGTCTCGATGCCGAGGACGAGGGGTTCGTCAGCCATGGGTCTCAGCGCTCTCAGTGGTCCGGTCGGTCGGGTCGGTCGGGTCGGTCGGGTGGGGCCGGGGAGCCTCGGGGGTCGGGCGGGGCCGGGGGGCCTCGGGGCCCTCCAGGGCTCCGGGCGCCTCGGGGGCCGCGTCGGCTTCGAGGGGCCCGTCCGGGTCGGCCGGGTCGGCCGGGTCGGCCGGGGGCCCGGCGTCCGGCGCTTCCGCCGGGTCCTGGACGGTCAGCCGCATCACGAGCGCGTCGACGTTGCCCGGCTGGTAGTAGCCCCGCCGGAACCCGATCGGCTCGAAGCCGAAGCGCTCGTACAGCCGCTGCGCGCGGGTGTTGTCCACCCGTACCTCCAGCAGCACCTCCGCGCACTCGAAGGCGGTGGCGTTGTGCAGCAGCTCGGTCAGCAGCCGGGCGCCGAGGCCGGTGCCCCACTGGTCGCGGGCGACGGCGATGGTCTGGACGTCGCCGAGCCCGCCGGCCGCCGCGAGACCCGCGTACCCGACGATCCGCGCCGGACGCCCGGCCACGGCCGGCCCACCGGGTCCGGTCGCCCCGGCCAGCCCCGTACCGGCCGCCGCGGCGCCGCCCGCCCCGGCGTCCGCCGGCACCTCCGCGACGACGTACCGCCGGGTGGAGCGGGGGCCGCGCGCGTGGGCCAGCTCCGACCAGAACATCCCCTCGGACCAGGCGTCCTCCGGGAACAGCTCCCGTTCGAGCTCCAGCACCGGCGCGATGTCCCACCAGCGCATCTCGCGCAGCACGGGCCCGGTCACTTCGGCGTGACCACCTTGTAGTTCTTCGGCACCTGCGCGTCGGGGCGGCGCAGGTACATCGGGCGGGGCTCGAGCAGCTCCTCGCCGGCCGCGAGGCGCTCGGCGGCCAGCGCGGCCAGGGCGGCGGCCGACTGGTGCTCCGGGTCGCGGGCCTCCCCGAACACCTCCCCGTACAGCCGCGCCCCGGCGCCGACCGCCGGGAGACCCGCGACCCGCTCCGCGATGTCGGCGGGCCGGTCGACGGACGGCTCGGTCGTACGGGTGCGGTGGTCGTCGTACCGCGCCCAGTAGACCTCCTTGCGGCGGGCGTCGGTCGCCACGACGAACGGCTCGTCGATGCCGGAGGCGTAGGCGAGCCCGTCGAGCGTGCACACCCCGTGGACGGGGACGCCCAGCGCGGAGGCGAAGGTGACGGCGGTGACCAGGCCGACGCGCAGCCCGGTGTACGGGCCGGGGCCGACGCCCACGACGATGCCGGTGACGGCGGCCGGCTCCCGGCCGGCCTCGCCGAGGACGCGGTGGACGGCGGGCAGCAGCAGCTCCCCGTGGCGCCGGGCGTCGACCTGCGCGTACTGGGCGAGGACCGACCGCCCGTCGTGGAGGGCGACGGTGACGGCGGGGGTGGCGGTATCCATGGCGAGCAACAGCACGCGAACAGCCTACGGCGCCCGCGGGGCGGGCACGGCGCCCCCGTACCGGCCGGACGCTGGTGCTACGGTCACACCGATACGTCGTATGAGAGGTGGAGCAGCGTGGCAAGGAGCAGCTCGGGATTCGTGGCCGGGCTCACGGCGGCGGCGCTCGCGGCGGTCGGCTTCCTCGCCTACCAGGCGTCGGCCGCCGCCCCCGCCGACCTCCGGTCGGGGACGAAGGCCACCGGCTCCCCCTCGCCGTCCGCGTCCGCCGGCCCCTCCGCGCCGGGCGCGCCGGGCAAGCCCGCGAAGGACCCCCTGGCGCTGCCGCCGCAGTCCGGTTCCGGCGAGCGGGTCGTGTACGCGCTGGCCGACCGCCGGGTGTGGCTGGTCGACGAGGGCGGCAAGGTCCTGCGCACCTTCCCGGTGATGCCGAGCGCGGTCAGCCCCGCGCCCGGCACGTACGCGGTGACCTCCCGGTCCGGTTCGGTGCGCGGCTCGGACGGGGTGCAGGTGGAGCACGTGGTGCGGTTCGCGACGGTCGACGGGGTGACGGTCGGCTTCAGCGCCGCCGTGGACGGCTCCATGTCCAGCCCGGACCCGAGCCGCCGTACGGGCGGGGTGCGGATGGCGCGGGCGGACGGCGACGCGCTGTGGACGTTCGCGACGGTCAACGCGCCGGTCGTCGTCATCCCCTGAGCCCTGGGCCTGCACCGGGCCTGAACCCGCGCTGGGCCTCGGCCTGGCCCTGGGCCTCGGCCTTGTCTTGACCTGGCTCTGGGGCAGCGGCCTGGCTCTGGGGCAGCGGCCTGGGCCATGACCCAGGGTCCGAGTCCGGACCTGCGCTTCGGGGCCTGGGCCCCGGACATGGGTTCGGGCTGGCCCCCTCGGGCCGCCAGCGGGCCGCCTCCGGCCCCTCGCCCTCGTACGCCCCGTGACCGCTGTCAGGCGGCGCGGGGCGTTTCGCCGCCCCGGCCCCGGCCGGGCGTGCGGCCCTCGCCGGACGGTGCGTCCACGGACGGCGTGCCTCCGCCGGAGCCACCAGGGCCACCAGGGCCACCAGGGCCACCAGGGCCACCGGGGCCGCCGGGTCCGTCGGCGGGGCGCGGACGGGCGGCCGGGACCGGGGCCGGGCGGGGTGGGGTGGACACGGCCGCCGCCGCCGCGCAGGACGCCAGCAGGTCGCGCATGGAAACCTCCGACGGCTCCCGCAGGGCCGGGTGCTGCTGCGGCATGGTTGCCTCCTGCCTCCGCTGGCGAGGTGGGTAAGGTAAACCTAACCACCGACTGGTCTCCATGTGACCACGGGCCGGAGGCGCGGCGCAACAATTTACCGACACCTTGTCGGAAAGTACGGCGGGAGCGGCGCCCGCGGTACCGCTTCGCGGACGCGCACGCTCAGCGCGCGGCCAGGTCCACGCCCTGCCAGCGGGCTCCCACGCCGGTGAGGGTCACCTCGCGCCGGTCGTCGTCCGTGGCGCCGACGACCCGGTCGATCACCACGTGCAGCCGGTCGTCGGTCAGCTCCTCGACCTTGCCGTCGCCCCACTCGACCACGACGACGGAGTCGGGGAGCGAGACGTCGAGGTCCAGGTCCTCCATCTCGTCCAGGCCGCCGCCCAGCCGGTACGCGTCGACGTGCACCAGCGCCGGGCCGCCGGTCAGGGACGGGTGGACGCGGGCGATGACGAAGGTCGGGGAGGTGACCGCGCCGCGCACCCCGAGGCCCTCGCCGAGGCCGCGCGTCAGGGTCGTCTTGCCGGCGCCCAGCTCGCCGGTGAGCATCACGAGGTCGCCCGGGCGCAGCAGCCGGGCGAGGGCGCGGCCGAGGTCCCGCATCTCGTCGGGCGAGTGCACGGTGAGACGGGCGGTGGCGGCCGGGGAGGGCGTGCCGGGCGTGCCGGACGGGGCCGGGGTGCCGGCCGGGGCGGACGGGGCCGGGGTGGTGGCGGCCGGGGCGGTGGCGGCCGGGGCGGCCGGGGTGGGGGCGGGGCCGGGGGTGCCGGAGCCCCCGGTCACATCGGTGTGCGCAGCTTCCATACCTGCAAACCTAACCGCTGCGGCCCGCCGTCCCCGGGTCGTCCAGGGCCGGCACCCCGGCCCGCGCCAGCAGCTCCACCAGCCGGGCGGTGACCGTGTCGGGGTGCTCCAGCATGACCAGGTGCCCGCCGCCGGGGACGACGACCAGCTCGGCGCCCGGCAGCAGCGCGGCGACGGCCTCGGTGTGGGACGGCGGCGTCACCAGGTCCCTCGCGCCCGCCAGGGCGAGGACCGGGACGCCCGTCTCCGCGAGCGCCGCGAGCGCGTCGGCCTTGTCGTGCTCGGCGAACGCCGGGTAGAACTCGGCGACCACGTCGATGGGCGTCGCCTCGATCATCCGCTCGGCGAACCGGGCGACGACCGGGTCCACGTCCCGCGACCCGAAGCCGTACCGCTTGATCAGGCCCGCGAACAGGTCGGCCGTCGCCCGCCGCCCCCGCTCCACCAGCTCCGCCCGCCCCCCGAGCGCCCGGAGCACGCCGGGCAGGGCGCGCTGCACGGCGTGGGCGGGCAGGGCGGGCAGGCCGTAGGTCAGTTCGGCGAGCCGTCCCGAGGAGGTGCCGAGGAAGGCGAAGGCGGCCACCCGGTCCCGTACCAGCTCCGGGTACTGGTCGGCGAAGGCCATCACGGTCATCCCGCCCATGGAGTGCCCCACGAGCACCAGGGGCCCCTCGGGCGCGGCGGCGTCGACGACGGCCCGCAGGTCGCGCCCGAGGCGGTCGATGGAGACGGGGCCGGCGCCCCGGCCGGACCTGCCGTGGCCGCGCTGGTCCCAGTAGACGGCCCGCACCCGGCCGCGCAGGGCGGCGCGCTGGAAGTGCCAGGAGTCCTGGTTGAGGCAGTAGCCGTGGCTGAAGACGACGGTCGGCACGGCGCCGCCGCCTTCGGTGGTGTCGGGCTCCTCGGTCTCGTAGTGCAGGGGCGTGCCGTCGTCGGCCGTCGCGGTGCCGGGAGCGCCGCGCAGGGCGCCGTACGGGGCGGCGGCGTCGAGCGCCAGACGGGCCTTGCGGCGCATGCCCCGGCCCACGGTGAGCCGTTCGAGGGCGACCCCGGCGGCGGCGCCCGCGGCGGCGACACCGAGGGCGGCGCCGGCGAGCCCGGCGCGCCGCCGCCAGTCGGCCGCGCCCGAGGCGGCGTGGCCCGCGGCCGAGGCCGCGTCGCCCAGCGCGGCACCGCCCGCGCCGGCCGCCGCGACCGCCACGGCCCGAGCCGCAGCCCCGGCCCCGGACCTGGCGCCGGCCCTGCCCCCGGACCCTGACACGATCCCCTTACCCGTCCCCGTACCGGTCTCCGCCACGGCCGCCCCCGCTACTCCCGCTCGTGGAGGTGGACGCGCGGCACGCGGGAGCCGACGCGCGTGACGATCTCGTACGCGATGGTCCCGGCCGCCCGCGCCCAGTCCTCGGCCGTGGGCTCGCCGTCGTCGCCGGGCCCGAACAGCACCGCCCGGTCGCCGGGCTCGGCCTTGTCGTCCCCGAGGTCCAGTACGAACTGGTCCATCGCCACCCGCCCGGCCACCGTCCGCACGGCGCCGCCCAGCAGGACCGGCCCCCGGCCCGAGGCGTGGCGGGGGACGCCGTCCGCGTAGCCGAGCGGCACCAGGGCGAGGTGGGTCTCGCGCCCGGTGACGTAGTGGTGGCCGTAGCTGACGCCGAGGCCGGCGGGCGCCTGCTTCACGGAGGCCACGGCGGCGCTCAGCCGCATCACGGGCCGCAGCCCGAAGTCGGCGGGGGTGCCCAGCTCGGGGCTGGGCGAGATGCCGTACATCGCCACGCCCGTGCGGACCAGGTCGAAGTGGGTCTCGGGCAGGGTGAGGGTGGCGGGCGAGTTGGCCATGTGCCGCACCTCCGGCTCGGCGCCCGCCTTCTCCGCGTACTCCAGCATGTCGTGGAAGCGGGACAGCTGGGCGCCGATCGAGGGGTGGCCCGGCTCGTCCGCGCAGGCGAAGTGGGACCACAGGCCGGTGACCCGCAGGTGCCCGTCGGCCTGCGCCTTCAGGGCCTCGCCGACGAGGCGCGGCCAGTCGTCCGCCAGGCAGCCGTTGCGGCCCAGGCCGGTGTCGGCCTTCAGCTGCACCCGGGCGGGGCGGCCCGCGGCGCGCGCGGCCTCCACGACCGCGTCCAGCGCCCACAGTCCGCTCACCCCGATGTCGATCCCGGCCTCCACGGCCGCGCGGAACGGCCCGCCGGGCGTCCACAGCCAGCTCAGGAGCGGGGCGTCGATCCCGGCGGCGCGCAGCGCGAGCGCCTCGAACGGCGTCGCCGTACCGAGCCAGGAGGCCCCCGCCTCAAGCGCGGCACGGGCGCAGGGGACGGCGCCGTGCCCGTAGGCGTCGGCCTTCACGACGGCCATGAGCCGGGCACCGCCGGGCGCGACCCGCTCCCGTAGCGCGCGGACGTTCGCGCGGAGCGCGGCGAGGTCGATCTCGGCGCGGGCGCGGGTCTCGGGGCGCTCGGGCTCACAGGTGGCGCGGGGCTGCGGTGTGGTACTCATCGGGCCCAGTGTCTCAGGTGCCCCCCGGAACCCAGGGCTCCGCACCCTGTCGCCCACCTCACGCCCCGGCCCCCGCCGCTCACCCCCGACGGGCGCCGCGCCCCTCACCCACGCCCCGCGACCTCGACCGGTCCGGCTCCACGCCGACGAGACCCGCAGCACTGTCGCCATCGGGCGCCCGCGACCGCCGTCGTCGCCCTACCATCGAGAGGCGACCGCGACACCTGGGGTGACCGTGACCAACTGGGCCGACCTGACCACCGGAATGCGGATCAAGGCCCTTCGGGGCAGAGACTTCACCCAGCAGGGCCTGGCGGAGGCGGCCGGTCTGTCCGTGGCCCTGGTGCAGAAGGCCGAGCAGGACCGCGGGGAGCTGTCCGTCGGATCGCTGTTGAGGCTGGCGCACGCGCTGGACACCGACGTGGCCGTGATCCTCGGACAGCAGGCACCGCGCCGCGGCATGCGCCAGAGCGACCGCGCCGCGCTCCGCCGGCTCTCCGACGCCGTGCACGAGAGCGCGCTCGGGGAGTGGGACGGCATCGACGCCCCCAGCACGGCGGAGGAGCTGAGCAGGGCCCGCGACCTCGCGTGGGCGGCCTACTGGAACGGCGACAACGCGGGCGTCAGCACGTACGCCACACAGGTGCTGATGGAGGGTCAGGCGCGCTACGACACCGCCACGGGCGCCGAGCGTGCGCGCCTGGGCGTGATCCTCGCCGGCACCTACCGCGTCGCCGCGTCCTGCGCCACGGGCCTGGGACAGCGCGACCTCGCCCTCAGCGCGCTCACGTCCGCCCGGTACCTCGCCCGCGAGGCCGACGACCCGGTGATGACCGCGCTGCTCGACTCCACGCTGTCATGGGTGCATCTGCGCGGCGCCCGCCTGCCACGCGCCGCCGCGGTCGCGGAGCGGGCCGCCCTCACCGTCGAACCGTCGTTCAGCCGGCCGAGGCGCGAGCACCTGGCCGCGTACGGGCGGTTGATGGTCTCGGCGGCCGTGGCCGCGTCGCGACAGGAGAACGCCGGCCTCGCCGACGACTACCTGGCGCAGGCCCACGCTGCGGCGGCGCGGCTCGGTACCGACGTGACCCTGCACGGCACCCACTTCGGCCCCACCGCGACCAGGGCGGAAGCGGTCGGCGTGCACGTGGCGCTGAAGCAGTACCACCGGGCCCTGGAGCTCGCCTCCCATCCGGAGATGCGCACGCTCCCCGCGTCCATGACCAGGATCGCCCGCAACCGCTACCGGCTCGACGTGGCGCTCGCCCAGTGCGGGACGGGGCGGTACGAGAAGGCGGGCGACACCCTGGTCGAAGTGGGGCTCGACGCCCCCGAGTGGGTACGGCACCAGGCCCTGCCGGGCGTCATCGCGCGCCGCCTGGCCCGCGTGTCGACGGCACGCGTACGGCGCATCGGCGAAGCGATCGGGGTCCCGCTGCTCTCCTGACCCCTACGGAGCGTAGGACCGCGGCGCACACGGTCCCGCCGAGAGTCCTACGCACCATCACTTCACGGTGAGCGACCACCACCTCACCATGGGTGCATGAACGTGAACGCCTTGCCGGCGCCCGCGCCCCGACGCACGCCCGGCGACAGGAGCCGCCGCCGGCGCCTCTCCGCTGCCGCAGCCGGGCTGGAACCGGACGGGGTCGCCGCTGACGCCGTGGCCGTCGATGACCTCGCCCGCCGAGCGCGGGAACCACGAAGCCCGACGCCCGTACGCAGCGGCGGGCGGATCCCCGCATGGGGTGACCCGGCAGGGACGGTGCCTGAGGTACGCGTACCCACCCTCCACGAGATCCGCGCGCTCGACGTCGGGCTCGCGCGGATCGCCGCCGAGCGGGCCGCCGCCTGGGCGCGCGAGGTCGCGGCCGAGCGCGCGGACGCCGAGGAGCCCCGGTGACGTGCTGGCACCACACGGATCTGCCGTACGACCTCGCGGAGCAGGTCACCCGCCGATGGGCGGGCGAGATCACTCCCGAGCCGGGCGTGTACTGCATGGAGACCACCGGACACGGCGGCCGGCCGCACCGCGGGTGCCTGCTCGGCCTCGCGTACAGCGCGGTGTGGGCGGAGTGGTCCACCGGCCGGGCGCCCCGGCTGGTGGAGCTGCCCGACTGCCCGTCGCTCAGCGAGGACGGCGCGGACGGATGCGCCCTGTACGAGGACCACGACGGCCTGCACACCTGGCAGGGCCGCGACTGCTGAACCCGCCCGGAGGCGGAAGGGAGACGAGCGTGTACATCGTCGGCGACGTCGTGTGGGACAAGGACCGGGGCCGGGTCGGCACGGTCCGGGACCACCGGGCAGGGGTCCTGGACCTGCACGGCGGGACCGGGTCCGCGTGGCGGGCCGTGGCGCGGCGCTGCGCGCTGGTGGCCCCGGCGGCGTCCTCGCGGAGCGAGCCGCTGCGGCAGCCCCCCCGGCACGGCCCCGGTGACGGTGAGTCCGCTCGGCGTCCGAACCGGCGACTGGGTGCGGCTGGAGGACGACCGCGTGTACCAGGTCGAGGACATGCGGGCGTACGGGCCGGGCGGCCGGGTGCTGCACCTGCGGGGCCGGGCGCGCCCGTGGGTGATGACGCACGGCGAGCGGCAGGTGTACCGGCCGGTGGACGCATAGCCTGGGCAAGTCGTCGCGACGAGAGGACAAGAGACCGGAACATGCGTCCCGCCCGATTCACCGACCTGGTCATCGACGTCGTCAAGAACCAGCCCACCGCCACCCGCGTGCAGACCCTCGCCGAGGCCGGCGACACCCGCCACCCGTACGGCGTCGCCATCACCCGTGACGGCGGCGAGACGCGCTGGCAGTTCACCGGGCAGTTGCCCGAGGGGGCCAAGCACGAGGGCTTCGCGGACGAGCCGGTGACCGGCACGCCACCGGCCGCCGGGCCCGGCCCGCAGGCCGGTGACGATCCGGAGGCGTGGCTGGCCGCGGCCCTCGCACACGCCGAGTCCCCGGAGGTCGCGACCATCGAACGCTGGTCGACGCGCCCCGAGTCGGGCACGCGCAAGGGCCTCACGCTCACCTTCCACAACGGCGCGCGCATCTTCGCCCGCGTCCTCTGACCGCGCACCGGGGACCGCTCGCAGCCGAGCGGACGGTGTCGAGGTACCCGCGTACGTGGCCCCCGCCCCGCCTCGCCCTCTGCGTGTCGGGGCGCCCACCCTCAGTCGAGCGAGGCCAGCGCTTCGTACAGCGCACGCCCCTCGTGGGCGCGGTGCCGCATCAGCGCCCCGGCGGCCCGGTGCAACTCCTGCCAGGCGTGGGGCCGCCCGATCTCAGAAGCGTCGCTGATCACGTCCAGCGCGGCGCCCAGGGCCGCCTCCGCCTCCCCGGCGCCCGCGTACGCACGGGCCAGACACGCCCCGTACCAGGCGCGGTCCCGGCGGTAGGCCGGGGCGAAACCGGCCAGCCCCGCCTTCAGGTTCTCGGCCGCACGGCACCACTGTCCCAGGTGCAGTTCCGCCATGCCGCGCTGCGCCGCGAACCAGGACTCGCCGTAGAAGTACAGCCACGGAGGCGCGTCGGTGGCCTCGGCAATGATCCGCCGAGCATCGTCCAACCGCCGGTACGCCTCGTCGGCGTCGCCTGCGAGGGCGTGTCCGCGTCCTGCCATCTGGACGGCCATGGCCCTCGTCGCCTCGCTCGCTCCCGCCGTCGAGGCCGCGGCCTCCCCAAGTCGGACACACCGCTTGCCCTGGCCCTGGGACCAGGCGAGGTGGGCCTTCATGCTCATGGTGGTGGCCGCCATGTCCCCGTATCCGGATTCGAGCGCCCAGTCGTACGACCGGTCGAACCAGCCGAGCGCCACGGGGGCGTTGTCCTGGTCCTGGGCCATCCACGCGAGGAACTGGGCGTACTCCGCCATGAGCTTGACGAGCCGGTCCGCGAGCGGCCCGCGCGCCTGGTCGTACAGCCCGGCCACGGCCCGAAACTGCGCGAGCACCACACCGTTCATCAACCGCGAGCCCAGGGTGTCCTCGGCCCGCCGGTGCACTGCCAGTAAGCGGTCCATCTCGTCCAGGGACGCCGCGTCGAGACGCAGCCCACCAGAGGCGATCCGGGCCAGCCGGTCCGTTCCTGCCTCCGTGACCATATGGGGCAGCACGAGCGAGGGCAGCGGCATCTCCGCTGCCGGGCCGCCGAGGAGTTCGAGCGGGACGCCCAAGCCGTCGATGATGCGCTGCCGCACTTCGACCGATGTCACCGCCCGGCGCCGGTTCTCGATCGCGGACACGTCGGGTTGAGCCAGCCCGATGCGGGCACCGAGCACGCTCTGACTACTGCGGGTCAGCCCCCTCCACACCCGCAGCACCGCCGCCCAGTCCTCCCCCGCCACTGCGGACCGCAGCTCAGGATGCGCCCACACGTTCAGCTCCGCAGCCACCCCTGAAATATAGGACGGCCCTATAGGGCGCGGCAGTGGATCGGGAAGCTTCTCCTCGCCAAGGTGGTCATGGCGCCCCGAGGACCATGTCGGGGAGCACACCCCCCTCCAGCGGCCTGTGCACCGCCGTGCACAAGTCGGGCCGCCCCGTGCCGGAAGGAGAACGGCCATGACCACTTCCTCGCCTCCCCGCGACTCGCCGGGTGCCGGTGGACCGCCCCACCCGGTCCCCGAGCCCCGGCCGGGTGCACCCGGTCGGAGCTCCAGCCCGACCCAGAGGAGCACCGTGCCTGGCACCCCACGGCTCGCGACCGTCCCGCGTTCGGTGATCATGCAGCCCACCACGCAGTGCCTTCCCATGGACTGCACGTACTGCTATCTGCCCTTGCGCAAGAGGAAGCACCTGATGCCGGTGCACGTCGCCGAAGCCGTGGCCAGGCCGGTCAACGCGTGGGGCGCTGACGATCCCGCCTTCGAGGTCGTCTGGCACGGAGGCGAGCCGCTCGCGGCCGGACGTGAGCATCTGGCCGCTCTCATGGCCCCTTTCCACGGGGTAAGGCACAGCGTGCAGACGAACGCCGCTCTCGTCGACGACGCCTGGTGCGCGTTCCTGCTGGAACACGACGTCCATGTGGGCGTCAGCATCGACGGCCCAGAGGGCATGAACACCCACCGCCGTACCCTCGCTGGGCACCCGGGATTCGGCGTCACCATGCGTGGTATCGCGCGCTTACGTCGACACGGCATCCCCTTCTCCGCCATCGCCGTCGTCTCGGACCCGAACCCTGACAAGGCCGCCCGCCTCTACACGTTCTTCGCCGATCTCGGCGTCGACACCCTCGGCGTCAACGTCGAAGAGCAGGAGGGCGTCAACGTCGGCGTCAAGGAGATCGACCCGGAGCGAGCAGCGGAGTTCTGGGCGGCTCTCGCGGACGCCTGGCGTGCTCGCCCGGTCATCCGGTTGCGCGAGATCCAGCGCGTCCTCAACTTCGCCGACGCCGTCATCGGCGGTCGACCCACCACCCCCCACCCGGCCGCCTCGCCCTGGGATCCGCTGCCCACCATCGGCTACGACGGCGGTGTGGTGATGCTCTCCCCGGAGCTGGCCGGGTTCTCCGACGGCCGGTTCGGCGACTTCACCACCGGCAACGTCCTGCGCGACGCACTCGATGTCCTCGTGGCCGAAGCCGAAGAACGTACCCCCTGGATCACCGAGTTCTGGCGCGGGGTGGACGCCTGCCGCGCCACCTGCCCGACCTTCGCCTTCTGCGGCGGCGCCCACCCGGCCAACAGGTACTTCGAGCACGGCGGCCGGATGGACGGAACCACGACCCGCTACTGCACCACCTCCAAGATCGCCCTACTCGAAGGAGTCACGCGACATGTCCGCGAAAACACCTGCTGACGCCACCGCACTCGTGCTGGACTCGGCATTCGGGTTCGCGACCCTCCTGCAAGTGGCGAGCCCCAAGCCCCTCGCCGCCTTCGACAACCGGCCGACATGGGACAACACCTCGCCCGTCTTCGACAACCGGCCGAGCTGGGACAACTGGAAGAACAAGTAGCCGGCCCACCATCCGGGCGGTCCCGCCAACCAAGCGGGGCCGCCCTGTCACCACGATGAGGAGCACCACCATGGCCACCCGCACCCTCGGCCACGTCACCGTCACCCTGCCCGAGCTGGACGAGCCGGGCCTGTATCTGGCCGGCGTCGCGAGCTTGGACAGTCCTCGCGGCATGGTCCGGGACTTCATGTACGGGGAAGCCGAGCTGCGCTCGCTCGAACTGACCGACACCCAGCTCATCACCGGCCGCATGTACGGCGTCCGCTCGCAGCGGGTCGACTTCGAGGCCGTGAACCTCCACGGCGTCGAGATCGTCGGCAGCGATCTCGGCTCCGCCCGCTGGAGCGACAGCAAGCTGACCCGCGTCGTGCTGAAGGACTGCCGGCTGATGGGCGCCGCGCTGGTCGGTATCACGCTGGACGACGTCCTGTTCGAGTCGTGCAAGCTCGACTACGCGACGTTCCAGAAGGTCCGGGTCACGGGCCCCGTCGCATTCGTCGACTGTGTCCTCAACGATGCCGTCTTCACGGACTGCGACGTGTCCGGCACCGTGTTCTCCGCGTGTCCGATGAAACGGACCGGATTCGGGGCCGGCCGGTATCAGGACACAGATCTGCGCGGCAACGACCTGTCGGACATTCTCGGGGCAGGGAACCTCGCCAAGGCGCGCATCGGCCACGGCCAGCAGGTCGAACTCGCGGAAGCCCTTGTGCGCGAACTCGACATCACCGTCGGAGACGACTGACAGGGAGGACCCATGCCCTTGCGCATCGCTGTCAGCGATCTGGCCGCCCTCCGCGCACGTTGCGACATGGCCGATGCCCGCACCGCCGATGGCGGGCCGGAGTTCGAAGACGGGGCGGTGATCCCATCCGGGCTGTGGCAGCCGCTCACCGAGGAAGCGGGGAATGGACTGCTCGCACGGTCTTGGACACCGCCGAGCACCCTTGTGGAGATCGTCCGGCCTCCCTCTCCGACCGGCCACAGCCTGGACCACCTGGTGGCCCCCTTGGGTGATGCAAACGCGCGGTACCTCGGCCAGACCCTCGCCAGACCGGGCATGCTCACCACCACGGACAACTACCGGGACGGCCGTCTGATCGGGCTGCACCTCGACAACTGGGACAAGCTGACCTACGGACGCAAGCCGTTCGGTCGACGCCGCCTCGCGCTCAATCTGGGCCCCGGCATCCGGTACATCGTCCTCGGGGACCTGGACGCCCAGGCCGTCTGCCGGGCCGTGCACCCGGGGGACCACGCCCATCGCCATCCCCACACCGACGACTACCGGACGCACGTCGCCGCCGGCCACCCGATCCGCTGCTTTCGTGTCCGGATCAATCCCGGTGAGGGCTACATCGCACCGACGGAGTACCTGCTGCACGACGGCTCGACCGAGGGCCAGGACAGGCCGTCCGCGGTGGCGTTCTGGCTGGGGCGGTGGCCGTCCGGCACACTGCCCTCCTTGGTCTGACGCCGCGCGGCCCGTACGGGCCGGGCCCCCGCCGGTCGTGGTCCGCCGCTACGGCTCGGCGTACGGGTCGGGGTCGCCGGTGACGCGGTCGAGGCCCGCCAGGAAGCGGCGCTGCTCCTCGCGCCAGTGCACGAAGCGGGCCGGGGCGCCGTCCCAGAAGACCAGGCTGACCGGCGGGTCCTCGTACTCGTCGGCCAGCAGCCGGTACAGGAACTCCGCCATGCCGTACGGGTGGACGGCGAACGTCGGCGAGGTGTGCCGCCCGCACACGACGACCGGCCAGCGCTCCGGGTCCGGGTCCTCGGTGAGCCAGCACAGGATGTCCGGTCCGGCCGTGACGCCCCACGCCAGCAGGTGCCCGGGGTCGGCGTCCAGCGCCTCGCGGCCGCCCTCCGCGCGCCAGGTGTGCCGGACGTTCGCGGTCTCCTCCGCGAGGTCGGCGGGGGCCCACCGGGGGCCCTGCTCGGGCAGCGGCAGCAGGACCACGGCCTCGCCGTTGATGGAGCCGCCGCCGTACCGGGCCATGAAGTCCCGGTAGTCGGCGGGGAACGGCACGCCCCACCGCTCCTCGGCGGCGGCCCAGTCGACGCCCTCGTCCGCCCCGTTGACCGGCGGCATGATCCGCGTCAGCGCGGTGACGTGCGGGTGCTCCCCCACGATCCCTCCCACCCCTGAGAACGAGGGAATCTTACGCAGCCGTGCCACCGCCGCCCACGCCCGCGGGCGGCGGCGCCCACCGGCGCGGCCTACGTGTCCCGTACCGCGTCCAGGCAGCGGGCCGCCTGGGCGCGCAGGGCGTCGGCGAGTTCGGGGGGCGCCTCGGTGAGCGTGAAGTCCGCGTCGACCGAGGTCACCATCCACGCGAGGTCCCGGGGGCTCTCCGCGCCCAGGTGCAGCAGGCAGCTCTCCTCGTCGACCGGCTCGACCACGCCCATGCCGGGCCAGACGCGGTCGGCGACCGCCGCGGCGGGCTCGTGCAGCGTGACGGTGGCCTGGTACGGCCAGGTGCGCGACGACAGCCGGTGGGCCAGGTAGGCGGCCACGTCGCCGCCGGGCAGCTCGCGGGGGGCGAACCGCGGGCCGGTGGGCGTGCGCGGGGTGAGCCGGTCCACGCGGAAGGTGCGCCAGTCGGCGCGGCCGGTGTCCCAGGCGACCAGGTACCAGTGGCGGTCGAAGCTCACGAGGCTGTGCGGCTCGGCCTCCCGCACGCCCCGGCCGCCGCGGGGGCTCGCGTACTCGAAGCGCAGCCGCTCACGGCGGCGGACCGCCTCCGCGATGGCCATCAGCGTGTCCGCGGAGACCCGCGGGGCCGGCGCGGTCCCGGCCCGGACGGTGGCGGTGTGCAGGGTGCTCACCCGGTACGCCAGCCGCGCCGGGAGCATCCGCTCCAGCTTGGTGAGCGCGCGCAGCGAGGCCTCCTCGATGCCGGCGACCGAGCCGCCCGCCGCCGTGCGCAGGCCGACGACCACGGCGACGGCCTCGTCGTCGTCGAGCAGCAGCGGCGGCAGGGTCGTCCCGGCGCCGAGCCGGTAGCCCGCGGTGCCCCGGTCGGCGTGCACCGGGTAGCCGAGCGCGCGCAGCCGCTCCACGTCCCGGCGCAGGGTGCGGCGGCTGACGCCGAGGTGTGCGGCGAGTTCGGCCCCGGACCGGTCGCGGTGGGCCTGCAGCAGGGAGAGCAGCCTCAGCAGCCGCCCGGAGGTCTCCAGCATGCCCCCAGCCTGCCGGAGGTTGGGACCGTATCCGGCCTAACCCGGTCCTAGCGTCGCCGCCATGGAGAACAACACACCCGACGGCATCCGCCCCTTCCGCGTAGACGTCCCGCAGGACCGGCTCGACGACCTGCGGGCCCGGCTGGCCGCCACCCGCTGGCCCGACGAGCTGCCCGGCGTCGGCTGGAGCCGCGGCGTCCCGGTGGCGTACCTGAAGGAGCTGGCCGACCACTGGCGCACCGCCTACGACTGGCGGGCCTACGAGGCCGAGCTGAACGCCCTCCCCCAGTACACGGCCACCCTCGACGGGCAGAACGTCCACTTCCTGCACGTCCGCTCCCCCCGGCCCGACGCCACCCCGCTGGTGCTGCTGCACGGCTGGCCCGGCTCGGTCGCCGACTTCCTCGACGTCATCGGGCCGCTGACCGACCCGGAGGCGCACGGCGGCGCCGCGACCGACGCCTTCCACCTGGTCATCCCCTCGCTGCCGGGGTTCGGCTTCTCCACCCCGCTGGCCGGGCCGGGCATGGACACGTCCCGGATGGCCGGGCTGTTCACCCGGCTGATGGAGCGCCTCGGCTACACCCGCTACGGCGTCCAGGGGTACGACACGGGCTCCTGGGTCGCCCCGCACATGGCCCGGCAGGCGCCGGACCGGGTGATCGGCGTCCACGTCAACGCCCTGCTCACGTTCCCCGTCGGCGCGGAGGGCGAGAGGGACGGCCTGACGGAGGCCGAGCGGCGGCGCCTGCACCGGATGGAGAACTTCAACGACGGCTACCTGCAGTGCAACTCCAAGCGCCCGCAGACGGTGGCCTACGCCCTCACCGACTCCCCCGCCGGGCAGCTCGCCTGGATGGTGGAGAAGTACAAGGAGCTGACCGACCCGGAGGACGCGCTGCCCGAGGAGAGCATCCACCGGGACCGCGTCCTGACGCAGGTCTCGCTGTACTGGCTGACCGCCACCGCCGCCTCCGCCGCCCAGATCTACTACGAGGAGATCTCCGCGAGCGCCTGGGGCGGGGACGGGGCCGACGGCGGGGACGGCGCCGACGGCGGGGACGGCGCCGACGGCGGGGACGGCGAGGGCTGGAGCACCGGGGACACCGGGGGCGCCGACGCGGGCGGCACCGGGTGGGGCGGCGCGGACGGCGGAGGCTGGGGCGACGGTCACGAGGACTGGGCCGCCGCCGCGCGCGGGACCGTGCCCACCGCCGTACTGCTCTCCACCCACGACGTGACCATCCGCCGCTGGGCCGAGCGCGACCACAACGTCGTCCGGTGGACGGAGCTGGACCGGGGCGGCCACTTCCTCGCCATGGAGGCCCCGGACCTCCTCGTCGGCGACGTCCGCGCGTTCTTCGCCGGGCTCCGCTGACGGCGGGCGCTCCCGCGCCCCGCGCGGTGCGGGAGCGCCCCCTCGGTCCGACGGACGCGGCGCCCTGGCCGGCGGACGCGGCGCCCGAGCCGGCGGACACGCGCCCGAGCCGGCGGACACGGCGCCCTGGCCGTACGCCGGGCACCGCCCGGGGCGTACGGGCCCTCAGCCCCGGCCCCCGCCCCCCTGCACGTCCCGCCACGTGCCCGGCAGCGCCTCCGCCACCTCGTGGGCCGTCAGCGGCGCCGCCCCGGCGGCGGGAGCGGGCCCCGCCCCGTGCGCCACATGAGCCCCGACCGCCCCCGACCCATCAGCCCCCGCCCCATCAGCCCCATCAGCCCCATACACCCCACGCGCCGCCGCCCGCCGCGCCGCCAGCCCGTGCAGGTACGCGCCCGCCGACGCCGCGTCACGCGCCGCCAGCCCGGCCGCCAGCAGCGAGCCCGTCAGCCCCGACAGCACGTCACCGCTGCCCGCCGTCGCCAGCCAGGGCGTACCGGTCGGGTTCACGCGCACCGGCACGCCGGGCGACGGGTCGGCGACCAGCGTGGTGGAGCCCTTCAGCAGCACCGTCGCCCCGTACCGCCCCGCCAGTTCCCGCACGGCCTCCAGCCGCCGGGCCTCCACCTCGTCGCGGGCGGTGCCCAGCAGGGCCGCGGCCTCGCCCGCGTGCGGGGTCAGCAGGGTCGGCGCCGGGCGCGCCCGCACCGCCGCCGGGTCCAGCAGCCGCAGCCCGTCCGCGTCGACGAGGACCGGCGCGTCGGACGCCAGCACGTCGTCCACGCCCGGTGTGTCCCCGAGGCCCGGCCCGATCACCCACGCCTGGACGCGCCCCGCCCCGCCGGGCGGACCGGGGTGGACCAGCGTCTCCGGGTACCGGGCCAGCACCGCGCCGCCCGCCGGCCCCACGTACCGCACCGCCCCGGCCCCGCCGCGCAGCGCGCCCGCGACGGCCAGCACGGCCGCGCCCGGATAGCGCGCCGACCCGGCGACGACGCCCACGACCCCGCGCCGGTACTTGTCGCTCTCCGCGCCGGGGACGGGCAGCAGCCGCGCCACGTCCGCGTGCTGGAGCGCCTCCAGTTCCGCGGCGGCCGGCAGCAGCCCGCCGAGGCCGATGTCGACCAGCCGCACCGCGCCCGCGTACGCGCGCGCCGGGTCCACCAGCAGCCCCGGCTTGTACGCGCCGAAGGTCACGGTCGCGTCGGCCCGGACGGCCTCGCCCTCCACGGCGCCGGTGTCGGCGTCCACCCCGCTCGGCAGGTCCACGGCCACCACGACGGCGCCGGACTCCCGCGCGGCCCGCACCACCGGCACGGCTTCCGGGCGCAGCCCGCCGCGCCCGCCGATCCCGGTGATGCCGTCCAGCACGAGGTCGGCGCGGGCCAGCGCGGCGTACGGGTCGGGGGCGAGTCGCCCCCCGGCCGCCAGCAGCGCGGCCAGCCCGGCCTCGTGGACCCGCCCGCCCAGGGCCACCGCCGACACGCCGGCGCCGCGCCGGGCGAGCCGCGCCCCGGCGTACAGGGCGTCACCGCCGTTGTCGCCGCTGCCGACGAGGAGGACGACCCGCGCCCCGTACACCCGCCCCAGCAGTCCGGCGCAGGCGGCGGCGAGACCGGCCGCCGCCCGCCGCATCAGGGCCCCCTCGGGGAGCCGGGCCATCAGCGCGGCCTCGGCCGCCCGTACGTCCTGGACGCGATACGCGGTACGCATGCGCTCAACCCTCCGCGATCACCACGGCGGACGCCACCCCCGCGTCATGACTGAGCGACACGTGCCAGTGCCGCACGCCCAGTTCGGCGGCGCGCGCGGCGACCGTGCCGCGCACCCGCAGCCGGGGCTGCCCGCTCGCCTCCACGTACACCTCGGCGTCCGTCCAGTGCAGCCCGCCGGGCGCGCCGAGGGCCTTGGCGACGGCCTCCTTCGCGGCGAACCGCGCGGCGAGCGAGGCGACGCCCCGCCGCTCCCCGCTCGGCAGGTACAGCTCCCGCTCGATGAACAGCCGTTCGGCCAGTTGCGGGGTGCGCTCCAGCGCCTCCGCGAAGCGGTCGATCTCGGCGACGTCGATCCCCACCCCGATGATCATTCGACGGTGACCGACTTCGCGAGGTTGCGCGGCTGGTCGACCTCGTTGCCGCGCGCGGTCGCCAGTTCGCAGGCGAAGACCTGCAGCGGCACGGTGGAGACGAGGGGCTGCAGGAGCGTCGGCGTGGCGGGCACGCGGACGAGGTGGTCGGCGTACGGCACGACGGCCTCGTCGCCCTCCTCCGCGATGACGATGGTGCGGGCCCCGCGCGCGCGGATCTCCTGGATGTTGGAGACGATCTTGCCGTGGAGGACGGACCGGCCGCGCGGCGAGGGCACCACGACGACGACCGGCAGGCCCTCCTCGATGAGGGCGATCGGGCCGTGCTTCAGCTCGCCGGCGGCGAAGCCCTCGGCGTGCATGTAGGCCAGTTCCTTCAGCTTCAGGGCGCCTTCGAGGGCGACCGGGTGGCCGACGTGCCGGCCGAGGAAGAGGACGGTGTCGTGGCCGGCGAGGGACCGGGCCAGCTCCCGTACCGGCTCCATGGTCTGAAGGACCCGCTCCACGTCCTCCGCGATCCGCGCGAGGTCGCGGACGACGGCGCGGATCTCGTCGCCCCACTGGGTGCCGCGCACCTGCCCCAGGTACAGGGCGACGAGGTAGCAGGCGACGAGCTGGGTGAGGAACGCCTTGGTGGACGCGACGGCGACCTCCGGCCCGGCGTGGGTGTAGAGCACGGCGTCGGACTCGCGGGGGATGGTGGAGCCGTTGGTGTTGCAGATGGCCAGCACGCGGGCGCCCTGCTCGCGGGCGTGCCGCACCGCCATGAGGGTGTCCATGGTCTCGCCGGACTGGGAGATGGCGACGACCAGGGTGCCCTGGTCGAGGATCGGGTCCCGGTAGCGGAACTCGCTGGCCAGCTCCACCTCGCAGGGGATGCGGGTCCAGTGCTCGATGGCGTACTTGGCGATGAGGCCCGCGTGGAAGGCGGTGCCGCACGCGACGATGACCACCTTGGTGGCCTCCCGCAGCACGGCGGCCGGGATGCGGACCTCGTCCAGCGTGAGGGAGCCCTCGGCGTCGATCCGGCCGAGCAGGGTGTCGGCGACGGCCTTCGGCTGCTCGGCGATCTCCTTGAGCATGAAGGAGGCGTAGCCGCCCTTCTCGGCGGCGGACGCGTCCCAGTCGACGTGGTACGAGCGCACCTCGGCGGGCGCCCCGTGGAAGTCGGTGACGACGGCCCCGTCCCGGCGCACCTCGACCACCTGGTCCTGGCCCAGCTCGATCGCGTCGCGGGTGTGCTCGATGAACGCGGCCACGTCGGAGGCGAGGAACGCCTCGCCCTCGCCGACGCCGACGACGAGCGGCGAGTTGCGCCGGGCGCCGACGACGACGTCCGGCTCGTCGGCGTGCAGCGCGACGAGGGTGAACGCCCCTTCGAGGCGGCGGCAGACCTGCCGCATCGCCTCGGCCAGGTCGGCGGTGGACGAGTGGGCCTCCGCGAGGAGGTGGGCGACGACCTCGGTGTCGGTCTCGGAGGACAGGTCGTGGCCGCGCTCGGCCAGCTCGGCCCGGAGGGCGGCGAAGTTCTCGATGATGCCGTTGTGGACGACGGCGACCCGCCCCGCGTTGTCCAGATGGGGGTGGGCGTTGGTGTCGCTGGGCCCGCCGTGGGTGGCCCACCGGGTGTGCCCGATCCCGGTCGACCCGCTGGGCAGGGGCCGGGCGGCCAGCTCCTTGTCGAGGTTGACGAGCTTGCCGGCCTTCTTGGCGGCGGCGAGCCCCCCGTCGGCGAGGACGGCGACCCCGGCCGAGTCGTAACCCCGGTACTCCAGCCGCCGCAGCCCCGCGACGACCACATCCAGCGCCGACTGCCCGCCGACGTATCCCACGATTCCGCACATGGCGGCAGCCTACGACCCCACCCCCACCGCACCCCCGCCAACCAGGCCCACCTGGCGCAACCGGGCGGGGTACGGCTGACTCACCCGCCGTCCCCGGCATCCGCCGGCTCCCCGACCAGGCCCCGCCCGGCGTCCAGCTCCGCGATGGACTCCAGCAGGGCGCGGGCGTTGGCGGGCGAGCGCAGCAGATAGGCGGTCTCCTCGCCGCTCTGGAAGCCGTCCCGGGCGTGCCGTCCGGCGTCGTCCTGCGGGTACACGGGGCACCCCGGCTCCGGACCGCCCGCACCCCGCCCCACCGGCGGCACGGCCCCGCCGCCCCGCACCGGCGGCGGTACGTCCCCGTTCCCCTCCCCGTCCCCGCCCGCGCCGATCGGCATGGCCCCGTCCTCTCCTCGCTCCGTTCCGGACCCGGGTACGGCACCGACTTTCGCGGCCCGGCCGCCGGGTCTCCGTCCCGTACCGGCAGGCCCGCGGCACCGGCCACCCACGTGACCGAGCACACCCCCCACGGCGCCGCCGGACGCACGACAATGGCTGGGTGATCACTTCGCCGCCACGAAGCAGCACACCCGGCAGCCCGCCCGGCAGCGAGCCCCGGCCGGGCCCCTCGACGGGCCCTCCCGCGGGCTCCCCACCGGACCCCGCACCCGCCCCCGACGCGGCACCCACCCCCGACCCGGCGCCCGCACCGGCGCCCGCACCGGCGTCCGGCCCCGCGCCCGCGTCCGGCTCCGGCCCCGCGTCCGGTGGGTCACGGCGGGCCGAGACGACGCCGTACGTCGATCTCACCCGGGACCAGTGGAGCGCCCTGCGGGACAAGACGCCGCTGCCGCTCACCGCCGACGAGGTCGAGCGGGTCCGCGGGCTCGGCGACGTCATCGACCTGGACGAGGTCCGCGACGTCTACCTGCCGCTCTCCCGGCTCCTCAACCTCTACGTGGGCGCCTCCGCCGACCTGCGCGGGGCGCTCAACACGTTCCTCGGCGAGAAGGGCGCCCAGCGCGGCACCCCGTTCGTCATCGGCGTCGCCGGTTCCGTCGCCGTCGGCAAGTCGACCGTCGCCCGCCTCCTCCAGGCGCTGCTCGCCCGCTGGCCGGAGCACCCGCGCGTCGAGCGGGTCACGACGGACGGGTTCCTGCTGCCCATGAAGGAGCTGCAGGCGCGCGGCCTGATGTCCCGCAAGGGCTTCCCCGAGTCGTACGACCGGCGGGCGCTCACCCGGTTCGTCGCCGACATCAAGGCCGGCAAGGACGAGGTCTCGGCGCCCGTCTACTCGCACCTGATCTACGACATCGTGCCCGGCGAGCGCCTCACGGTGCGCCGCCCGGACATCCTCATCGTCGAGGGCATCAACGTCCTCCAGCCGGCCCTGCCCGGCAAGGACGGCCGCACCCGCGTGGGCCTCGCCGACTACTTCGACTTCTCGGTGTACGTGGACGCCCGCCCCGAGGACATCGAGCGCTGGTACCTGAACCGCTTCCGCAAGCTGCGGGAGACCGCCTTCCAGGACCCGTCGTCGTACTTCCGCAAGTACACGCAGGTCAGCGAGGAGGAGGCGCTGGAGTACGCCCGCACGATGTGGCGGACGATCAACAAGGTGAACCTCCTGGAGAACGTCGCCCCCACCCGCGGCCGCGCCAACCTCGTCGTCCGCAAGGGCCCGGACCACAAGGTCCAGCGGCTCTCGCTGCGCAAGCTCTGACGCCGGGGCCCACCGCCCGGCCCCCCGCCGACCGGCGCCCCGTCGGCCGGCGCCCGAGCCGGAAGTACGCGAGCCGGAAGCCGGGCCCGCACACGAGAGCGCCCCGCCCGGTCCGGACAGGACCGTGCGGGGCGCTCTCACGGGCGGGGCACTCAGGCCCGGCGGGGCATCCGGCCCGGCGGGGGCCTTCAGCCCAGCGCGGCCTTCACCGCGTCGGCGAGCTGCCCGGCGACGGTCCGGGCCTGCTCGATGTCGGCGGCCTCCACCATCACCCGTACGAGCGGCTCCGTACCGGAGGGGCGGAGCAGCACGCGGCCGGTGGCGCCCAGCGCCCGCTCGGCGTCGGCGATGGCGACGCCCAGCTCCGCGGAGGTCTTCACCCGGCTCTTGTCGACGTCCTTGACGTTGATCAGGACCTGCGGCAGGCGCTCCATCACACCGGCCAGGTCGGCGAGGCGCCGCCCGGTCGCCGCGACCCGCGCGGCCAGCAGCAGCCCGGTCAGGGTGCCGTCGCCGGTGGTGGCGTGGTCCAGCACGATGACGTGCCCGGACTGCTCGCCGCCCAGCGCGTAGCCCCGCTCCTTCATCTCCTCCAGCACGTAGCGGTCGCCCACCGCGGTCTGGACGAGGCGCAGGCCCTCGCGCTCCATGGCGAGCGTGAAGCCCAGGTTCGACATGACGGTGGCGACAACGGTGTCACCACGCAGCGTGCCGGCCTCCCGCATGGCCAGGGCCAGGACGGCGAGGATCTGGTCGCCGTCGACCTCCGTGCCGGTGTGGTCCACGGCCAGGCAGCGGTCGGCGTCGCCGTCGTGGGCGATGCCCAGGTCGGCGCCGTGCTCGACGACGGCCGCCTTCAGCAGGTCGAGGTGGGTGGAGCCGCAGCCGTCGTTGATGTTGAGCCCGTCCGGGTCGGCGCCGATGGTGACGACCTCGGCCCCGGCCCGCCGGAACGCCTCGGGCGACACGTGGGAGGCCGCGCCGTGCGCCTCGTCCAGGACGACCTTCAGCCCGTCGAGGCGGTTGGGCAGGACGGAGAGGAGGTGGGCGACGTAGTCCTCGGCGCCCCGGCCGTAGTCGCGGACGCGGCCCACGCCGGCGCCGGTCGGCCGGTCCCACGGCTCACCGGTGCGGTGCTGCCGGTACACCGACTCGATGCGGTCCTCCAGCTCGTCGGCGAGCTTGTGGCCGCCGCGCGCGAAGAACTTGATGCCGTTGTCCGGCATGGCGTTGTGCGACGCCGAGAGCATGACGCCGAGGTCGGCGCCGAGCGACCCGGTCAGGTGGGCGACGGCCGGCGTCGGCAGGACACCCACCCGCAGCACGTCCACCCCGGCGCTGGCGAGGCCCGCCACGACGGCGGCCTCCAGGAACTCGCCCGAGGCGCGCGGGTCCCGGCCGACCACCGCGGTGGGCCGGTGGCCCTCGAAGGTGCCCGCCTCGGCGAGCACGTGGGCCGCCGCCACGGAGAGGCCGAGCGCGAGCTCCGCCGTCAGATCCGCGTTGGCGACACCGCGCACGCCGTCCGTGCCGAAGAGTCGTCCCACAACCGTCCTCCGAAAGACTTGCCGATAGAGCGATAGAGCGATGGACCAATGGACCAAGGGAAAACGTACGCCCCGGCGGCACGGGAGTGCCGCCGGGGCGTACGTACGAGCAGACCGAGCAGGCGCGGTGTTTAGCGCTTGCTGTACTGCGGGGCCTTGCGGGCCTTCTTCAGACCGGCCTTCTTCCGCTCGACCGCGCGGTCGTCGCGGCTCAGGAAGCCGGCCTTCTTGAGCGGGCCGCGGTTGTTGTCCACGTCCGCCTCGTTCAGGGCGCGGGCCACGCCGAGGCGCAGGGCGCCGGCCTGGCCGGAGACACCGCCACCCGCGATGCGGGCGACGACGTCGTAGCGGCCCTCGAGCTCGAGCACCTTGAAGGGCTCGTTGACTTCCTGCTGGTGCACCTTGTTCGGGAAGTAGTCCTCGAGGGTGCGACCGTTGATCTTCCACTTGCCGGTGCCCGGGACGATCCGGACGCGGGCGATGGCGTTCTTGCGGCGGCCCAGGCCGGCGGCCGGCTGCGGCTCGCCGAAGCGGGACGCCAGGGACTCCGAGGTGTACTCGCCCTCGACGGGGACCTCGGACTCGAAGGTGGTGACCTCGGCGTAGGTCTCCTCGCCCTCGATGGGGTTCTCAACAGTGGTCTCGGCCACGATGCTCCTCAGATTCTTTTCGTCTTAGGGGGTGGCCGGACTTACTGCGCGACCTGGGTGATCTCGAACGGAACCGGCTGCTGCGCAGCGTGCGGGTGGTTCTCGCCCGCGTAGACCTTCAGCTTCGAGAGCATCTGACGGCCGAGGGAGTTCTTCGGGAGCATGCCCTTCACGGCCTTCTCGACGGCCTTCTCCGGGTTGTTCGCCAGGAGGTCGTCGTAGCGGACGGAGCGCAGACCGCCCGGGTAGCCGGAGTGGCGGTACGCCATCTTCTGGGTCCGCTTGTTGCCGGAGAGGTGCACCTTGTCGGCGTTGATGATGATGACGAAGTCACCAGCGTCGACGTGCGGCGCGTAGATCGGCTTGTGCTTGCCCCGGAGGAGCGTGGCGGCGGTGGTGGCCAGGCGACCCAGGACGACGTCCTGGGCGTCGATGACGTGCCACTGGCGGGTGACATCGCCGGGCTTGGGGCTGTACGTACGCACGGTCGTAGCCTTCGCTTCTTCAGTGAGTGGGTCCTTGTCAAGGCCACCACGGACGATCACGACAGCCATGACCACACGTCGGTGACGCAAACCGAGTGCAGGTCGCTGGTCATCGGCCCGGTGGACCGGCGTAACGGCCTCTCACGTGAGATCGAGTGAGCCAGTACGCATAACAAACCAGAAGAATACGCGGCGTCCCCCACGCGGGTCAAAACGGGTCGGGGGATGTCGGCCGCCGGAGGGGCGCCGATCACGCCCGGCGGACCGCCGCCGGCGGGCGCGTCCGACGCCCGCCGCACCGCCCCTCACCGGGCCCTACCGACTGCGCTCCACGCGCCGCTCGTCCCACACCGGCTCCGCCGTCTCCCGTACGACGCCGTCCGCCCCGAAGACCAGGTACCGGTCGAAGGAGCGCGCGAACCAGCGGTCGTGCGTCACCGCCAGCACCGTGCCCTCGTACGCCTCCAGCCCGGCCTGGAGGGCTTCCGCCGACTCCAGGTCCAGGTTGTCCGTCGGCTCGTCCAGCAGCAGCGCCGTCGACCCCGACAGCTCCAGCAGCAGGATCTGGAAGCGCGCCTGCTGCCCGCCCGACAGCCGCCCGAAGACCTGGTCGCCCTGCTTCTCCAGCTCGTAGCGGCGCAGGGTGGACATGGCGCCGCCCCGGTCCTTGGCGTGCTCGGTCCACAGGATGTCGACCAGCGTGCGGCCCTCGAGCTCGGGGGGACCGCCGTCGGCGCGCAGCGCCGTCGATGAGGGGTGGCGGCCGGGCGACGGGAGGGCATGGGTCTGCGCGAAGTGGCCCGGCACGACCCGCGCGCCCAGCTTCCACGCCCCGGAGTGCGCCACCGTCGCGTCGCCCGCCAGCAGCCGCAGGAAGTGCGACTTGCCGGAGCCGTTCGACCCCAGCACGGCCACCCGCTCCCCGTAGAAGACCTCCAGGTCGAACGGCTTCATCAGCCCGGTCAGCTCCAGGCCCCGGCACTCCACCGCCCGCACCCCGGTCCGGCCGCCCCGCAGCCTCATCCGGATGTCCTGCTCGCGCGGCGGCTCGGGCGGCGGCCCGGCCTCCTCGAACTTCCGCAGCCGAGTCTGCGCCGCCTGGTAGCGGGAGGCCAGCCCGTCGTTGAAGGCGGCCTTGTTCTTCAGCGTGTTGACGAGCTGCTTGAGCTGCGCGTGCTTCTCCTCCCAGCGCCGCTGCAGCTCCTCGAAGCGGGCGAACCGCTCCCGCCGCGCGTCGTGGAAGGTCGCGAAGCCGCCGCCGTGCACCCACACGTCCGCCCCGGCCGGGCCGGGCTCGACGGCCACGATCTTCTGCGCGGCCCGCGCCAGCAGCTCCCGGTCGTGGGAGACGAAGAGCACCGTCTTGCGGGTCTCGCCGAGCCGCTCCTCCAGCCACCGCTTGCCCGGTACGTCGAGGTAGTTGTCCGGCTCGTCGAGCAGCAGCACCTCCTCGGGGCCGCGCAGCAGCGCCTCCAGCACCAGCCGCTTCTGCTCGCCGCCGCTGAGCGTGCGCACCTCGCGGAACTGGGCGCGCTCGTACGGGACGCCCAGCGCCGCCGTGGTGCAGATGTCCCAGAGGGTCTCGGCCTCGTAGCCGCGCGCCTCCGCCCAGTCGCTGAGCGCCTGCGCGTACCGCATCTGCGCGGCCTCGTCGTCCACGGTCATGATCAGGTGCTCGGCCTCGTCGACCGCGGCGGCGGCCTCCCGGATGCGCCGGGGCGCCACCGAGACCAGCAGGTCGCGGACGGTGCGCTCGTCCCGTACGGACCCCACGAACTGCGGCATCACACCGAGCCCGCCGCTCACCGCGACCGTGCCGCCGTGCGGCTGCGCCTCACCGGAGATCAGCCTCAGCAGCGTCGTCTTGCCCGCGCCGTTCGGACCGACGAGGGCGACGACGGCCCCCTCGCCGACCCGGAACGACACGTCGCCGAGGAGCGCCCGCCCGTCCGGCAGGTAGTACTCGAGGTGCGCGACCTCCACATGTCCCATGGGCGCATTGTGGCCGCCGACCGGCGCCGGACCCAACCGGTTTAGGATGCGCGGCATGAGCTATGGGGGACAGCGGGGGCCGCAGGACCAGCCGGACGACGGCCGGGGAGCGTACGGGGAGGGGCACCGGGGGGACGGCGCACCGCAGGGCCAGGGCGGGCCCGGCTACGGCTACCCCCACCCCCAGGACGGACCGGCCTACGGATACCCGCACCACCAGAGCCACGGCCCGGCCCACGACCAGAGCCGGCCCGGCTACGGCTACCCGCACGGCCAGGGCGAGCCCGGCTACGGCTACCCGCACGCCCAGGGCGACCCCCGGAGCCAGGGCCATGACCGGCCGGCCTACGGCTACCCCCACCCGCACGCCCAGCAGCCCCCCGCCGGCCAGGCGCCCGCGTTCGGCCAGGGTCCCGCCTTCGGCCAGGCGCCCGCGTTCGGCGGCCAGGACGACGCCACCCCGGACTGGAGCGCGCTCGCCGAGGAGTCGGAGGCCCGGCAGCGCCGCAGGCGCTGGCTCCTCGCGGGCGGCGGCGTCCTCGCCACCGCGGCCATCGCCACCGTCGTCGCCGTCGCGGTCGTCTCCACCGACAAGGGCTCCCCCGGCCCCACCGGCGCGGCGAGCGGCTCGGCCTCGCTGCCCGGCGGCGCCGAGCTGCCGACCGACGCCGCGGGCCCGCAGCCCTCGTTCTCCTCCGTGGCCCCGCCGCCCCCGCCGGACCCGATGGACTTCATCTCCTCGGCCGCCAAGGACAAGGCGCCGCTCAGCGCGCAGGACCTGTTCCCCGGCAAGAAGCTCACCTTCGGCGACCGCGTCTACACCAAGGGCGCCACCGGCTCCACCACGCAGTGCGCCTCCGTCGGCAAGGGCGGCCTCGGCGCCGTCCTGGAGCAGCACGGCTGCACCCGGGTCATCCGCGCCACGTACACCCGCGACGGCGTCGCCGTCACCGTCGGCGTCGCCCTCTTCGCCGACCAGGCCGCGGCGCTGAAGGCGAAGGAGGGTGCCCGCGGCGGGATCGTCCCGCTCGCCGGCGACGGCGTCGGCGACTTCTGCCGCGCCACGGTCTGCCTGCGCCGCTCCAACGCGCTCGGCCGCTACGCCTACTTCACGCAGGCCGGCTTCACCAGCGGCAAGAAGGTCACCCAGTCCGACACGGCCGTCTTCAGGACCAGCGACGACCTGGCGGCCTTCACCGTCAGCCAGATCCACGCCCGCGGCCGGGCCCAGGCGTCAGCAGCAGCCACCGCGCCCGCCGGCGGGCAGTGAGCGCTTGTTGCGGGCCTCCCGGTTGCGGGCGGCCAGCAGCTCGTCCGCCGGGTAGCCGACCTCCTCCAGGGTGAGCCCGTGGGGCCGCACGACGTGGACGGCCGAGTCGCGCACCCCGGCGGCCAGCACCTTCCCCGGCCACTCCACCGGCCGGTGCCCGTCGCCGACGAACAGCATCGCGCCGACCAGCGAGCGCACCATGTTGTGGCAGAACGCGTCGGCCCGGACGGTCGCCTCCAGCACCCCGCTCGGCAGCCGCTCCCAGCGCAGCTCCTGGAGGGTGCGGATGGTCGTCGCCCCGTCGCGCTTCTTGCAGTACGCGGCGAAGTCGTGCTCGCCCAGCAGCCGCTCGGCGGCGGCGTTCATGGCGTCCAGGTCGAGCGGCCAGTCGTGCCACAGGACGTGCCCGCGCAGCAGCGGGTCGACGCCGCCCGGATCGTCGGTGACCCGGTACGCGTAGCGGCGCCAGATCGCGGAGAACCGCGCGTTGAACCCGGCCGGCGCCTCCGCAACGCGCCAGATCCGCACGTCGTGCGCGAGCCGCCCGGCGAGCCGCCGGAGCAGCTTGTCCCGGTGCTCGGCCCACACGTCCTGCGGCAGGTCGACGTGGGCGACCTGCCCGCGCGCGTGCACCCCGGCGTCGGTCCGCCCGGCGACGGTCAGCTCGTACGTGCGCGGGGACCGCGTGACGGTCCGCAGCGCGTCCTCGATCTCGCCCTGCACGGTGCGCTGCCCGCCGGCCTGCTTGGCCCAGCCGTGGAAGTCCCTGCCGTCGTACGACAGGTCCAGCCGCACCCGTACGAAGCCGGGCTCCACCTCATCGCTCACGCGACCGATCCTCTCCAAGTGCTGCGTACGCGAGACGGGCCCGCCCCCGAGGGGTACGGGCCCGTCCGTGGCCGTCGCGGTGGCGCCGGCCCACACCCCCGCCTGGGCGGGGGCGGGAGGCTCACGCCTCCTTCTTCTCCTCGGCCGGAGCCTCGGCGGTGTCCTCGGCGGGGGCCTCGGACGCGGCGGCCTCGTCGGCCTCCTTCACCGCGCGCTTGGTCGCGGCCTCGGCCTCGGCGACGGTCGCCTTCTTGGCGATCTCACCCTCGACCAGCTCGATGACCGCCATCGGGGCGTTGTCGCCACGACGGTTGCCGATCTTGGTGATGCGGGTGTAGCCACCCGGACGCTCGGCGTAGCGCGGGGCGATCTCGGTGAAGAGCGTGTGGACGATGCCCTTGTCCGTGATCGTCTGCAGCACCAGGCGACGGTTGTGGATGTCGCCCTTCTTCGCCTTGGTGATCAGGCGCTCGGCGACCGGACGCAGGCGGCGGGCCTTGGCCTCGGTCGTGGTGATGCGGCCGTGCTCGAACAGCGACTTCGCGAGGTTCGCGAGAAGCAGCTTCTCGTGCGCGGCGCTGCCGCCCAGACGGGCACCCTTGGCGGGCTTCGGCATGGTGTTTCTCCTTGTGATCTGCCCCGGCCGTGTCAGGTACCGGGGTCAGGGCCCCGCAGGCGGACGCCTGCGGGCAGTTGTCACCCGAGCCGTGCGGCTCAGTACTGCTCGGTCTCGACGAAGCCGGCGTCCGCGTCGTCGTCGGCGCCGAAGGCGTCGGCGGCGGCGGTCGGGTCGAATCCGGGCGGGCTGTCCTTGAGGGCCAGGCCCATGCCGGCCAGCTTCGCCTTGACCTCGTCGATCGACTTCGCACCGAAGTTGCGGATGTCGAGGAGGTCCGCCTCGGAGCGGGCGACGAGCTCACCCACGGAGTGGATGCCCTCGCGCTTGAGGCAGTTGTAGGAGCGGACCGTGAGCTCCAGCTCCTCGATCGGCAGCGCCAGGTCGGCGGCGAGGGCGGCGTCCGTGGGGGACGGGCCCATGTCGATGCCCTCGGCGTCGATGTTCAGCTCGCGGGCGAGACCGAACAGCTCGACCAGGGTCTTGCCGGCGGACGCCATGGCGTCGCGCGGGCGCATGGCCTGCTTGGTCTCGACGTCGACGATGAGCTTGTCGAAGTCGGTGCGCTGCTCGACTCGGGTCGCCTCGACCTTGTAGGTGACCTTGAGGACGGGCGAGTAGATGGAGTCGACCGGGATGCGGCCGATCTCCTGGCCGGCCTGCTTGTTCTGCACGGCGGAGACGTAGCCGCGACCGCGCTCGACGGTCAGCTCCATCTCCAGCTTGCCCTTGCCGTTGAGCGTGGCGAGGACCAGGTCGGGGTTGTGCACCTCGACACCGGCCGGCGGGGCGATGTCGGCGGCGGTCACGAGGCCCGGGCCCTGCTTGCGCAGGTACATCACGACGGGCTCGTCGTGCTCGCTGGACACGACCAGCTGCTTGATGTTGAGGATGAGGTCGGTGACGTCCTCCTTGACACCCGGCACGGTGGTGAACTCGTGCAGGACGCCGTCGATGCGGATGGACGTGACGGCCGCACCCGGGATCGAGGAGAGGAGCGTGCGGCGGAGGCTGTTGCCGAGCGTGTAGCCGAAGCCCGGCTCCAGCGGCTCGATGACGAACCGCGAGCGGTACTCGTCGACGACCTCTTCGGTCAGCGAGGGACGCTGAGCGATCAGCATGGTGGTTTTCCTTCAGTCGTGGACGCCCGCTATTTGACGTCCTCGGTTAGTGCAAGGGTACGGGCGGCACGCCCCTGGGGGCCTGCCGCCCGTCACTCACATCGACCGCAGATGCGTCAGCACCTGAGGTCAGACGCGCCTCCGCTTGGGCGGGCGGCAGCCGTTGTGCGGGGTCGGCGTGACGTCCTGGATGGAGCCGACCTCGAGGCCGGTCGCCTGCAGGGAGCGGATCGCGGTCTCACGACCGGAGCCCGGGCCCTTGACGAAGACGTCGACCTTGCGCATGCCGTGCTCCTGCGCGCGGCGGGCGGCCGACTCGGCGGCCATCTGCGCGGCGAACGGGGTCGACTTGCGCGAGCCCTTGAAGCCGACGTGGCCGGCGGAGGCCCAGGAGATCACGTTGCCGGTCGGGTCCGTGATGGACACGATCGTGTTGTTGAACGTGCTCTTGATGTGCGCGTGGCCGTGAGCGACGTTCTTCTTTTCCTTGCGGCGCACCTTCTTGGCAGCGCCCTGACGTCCCTTGGGGGGCATCTCTTAACTCCTACGGGAGGTGGTCGGTCCTACAGCGAAGACCGTGGACAGATCGTCCGCTGCGGACTACTTCTTGCCCGGCTTCTTCTTGCCGGCGATCGCGCGACGCGGGCCCTTGCGGGTACGGGCGTTCGTGCTGGTGCGCTGGCCGCGGACCGGCAGGCCACGGCGGTGGCGCAGACCCTGGTACGTGCCGATCTCGACCTTGCGGCGGATGTCGGCCTGGATCTCGCGACGGAGGTCACCCTCGGTCTTGATGTTGTTGTCCACGTACT
The DNA here is from genome assembly GCF_008704425.1 of Streptomyces fradiae ATCC 10745 = DSM 40063. Taxonomy (NCBI): domain Bacteria; kingdom Bacillati; phylum Actinomycetota; class Actinomycetes; order Kitasatosporales; family Streptomycetaceae; genus Streptomyces; species Streptomyces fradiae. The sequence goes on along the minus strand of NZ_CP023696.1, from coordinate 4,081,036 downwards.
CGCGGATCTTGACCAGGTCCTCCTCGGACAGGTCACGAACGCGGGTGTTCGGGTTCACACCGGTGGCGGCGAGGGTCTCCTGCGCCAGGGTGCGGCCGATGCCGAAGACGTAGGTGAGTGCGACCTCCACGCGCTTGTCGCGCGGGATGTCGACACCGGAAACGCGTGCCATTCACTGGCTCCTGTGTGATCGGGGGTCTTCCGCAGTGCCGTCTCCCGGCCGCCGTACGAGGTACGGACCAGGTCCCCGGCCCCCGCCGGAGGTGTCGCCAGCCGGAACGGCCCGGCGGGCACTGCGTATGTACGGGTTACTTGCGTCGCGCGTGAGCTGCGAGGTGCAGGTAGGTGTAGGTCGGCGTGCTTCAGCCCTGGCGCTGCTTGTGGCGCAGGTTGTCGCAGATGACCATGACCCGGCCGTGGCGGCGGATCACCTTGCACTTGTCGCAGATCTTCTTGACGCTCGGCTTGACCTTCATGGGATGTGAGGTTCTCCGGGTCAGTGCCAGCACCCCGCGGACGGGGCGCGGACAAGATCTACTTGTAGCGGTAGACGATCCGGCCACGCGTCAGGTCGTAGGGAGAGAGCTCCACGACGACCCGGTCATCCGGGAGGATACGGATGTAGTGCATCCGCATCTTGCCGCTGATGTGCGCGAGGACCTTGTGACCGTTCTGGAGCTCCACCTTGAACATGGCGTTCGGCAGGGACTCGATCACGGTGCCCTCAATCTCGATGGCACCTTGCTTCTTGGCCACGCTTCGCCCTTCGAATCGGCTACCTTGATCGACTTTCGCTGCCGCGTGCGGGCACGCTGGTACACGAGAGCCGACGCATCAGTCTACGCGAGGGGTCGAGAAAAGACGAATCCTCCAGCCTGCCCACTCCCCGAGATCACTAAGCCGGCGGGGTGCGGGCGGGGCCGGGGGCCGTCGGGGCGGCCCTGGCCCGAGGGCGCCGCGGAAGGTGCCGGGGCGACCACCGGAGAGGCCGCCGGGCCGCCGCCGGAAGGGGCGCGCGGGGTCGCCGCCGGGTCCGGGGCCGAGCCCCCTCCCGGCGCCGGCGGCCGGTACCGGTGGGCGGTGCCGGGCCGGGGGCCGGTACCGGGCCGAGCGCCGTTGCCGGGCCGGGGGCGTCCGGCGGGGCGAGGGCGGGGGCGTCCCGCAGACGCGCCCGCGGAGGCCCCGACCCGCCCGTGCCGGCTCGGCGGGGGCACCCCGGCGGGACACGCGCGGCGAGTCCGGCACAGCGCGGGGCACCCTGGCGGGACGGGCACGTCCGGATGGCACCCGGCGGGACAGGCATCCGGGGGTGACCCCGGCGGGACCGGCACAGCGGGGGCACCCCGGCGGGACGGACACGTCCGGATGGCACCCCGGCGGGACAGACGCATCCGGGGGTGACCCCGGCGGGACCGGCACAGCGGGGGCACCCCGGCGGGACGGACACGTCCGGATGGCACCCCGGCGGGACAGACGCATCCGGGGGTGACCCCGGCGGGACCGGCACAGCGGGGGCACCCCGGCGGGACGGACGCATCCGGGGGTGACCCCGGCGGGACCGGCACAGCGGGGGCACCCCGGCGGGACGGACACGTCCGGATGGCACCCCGGCGGGACAGACGCATCCGGGGGTGACCCCGGCGGGACCGGCACAGCGGGGCCACCCCGGCGGGACACCACGGCGGGACGGGCACGGCCGAGGGCACCCCGGCGGGGCCCCGGCGGGTCAGGTGCGGCGGGCGGTCAGCCCAGCGGGTCCGGGGCCGCGGTGACGCCCAGCTCCGCGAGCCGGGCCTTGCCTCCGTCGGGCGCGGTCAGCACGAGCGGGCCGTCCTCCGTCAGGGCGACGGAGTGCTCCCAGTGGGAGGACCAGGTGCCGTCCGTCGTGATGACGGTCCACTCGTCCTCCAGGACCTCCGTGCGCGGCGTGCCGAGGGAGACCATGGGCTCGATCGCCAGGCAGAAGCCGGGCACCAGCTTGGGGCCCTTGCCGCGCTTGCGGGCCACGTAGTTCAGCAGGTGCGGCTCCATGTGCATCTCGCTGCCGATGCCGTGGCCGCCGTAGTCCTCGATGATCCCGTACTTGCCGCCGCCGGGCTTGGGCTGGCGGCGGATGTACGTCTCGATGGCGCGGGAGATGTCCACGAGCCGGTTGCCGTTCTTCATGGCGGCGATCCCGGCCCACATGGACGCCTCGGTCACCCGCGACAGCTCCAGCAGCTCGGGCGCGTGCCCGGAGCCGACGAACGCGGTGTACGCGGCGTCGCCGTGCCAGCCGTCGACGATGGCGCCCGCGTCGATGGAGATGATGTCGCCGTCCTTGAGGACGACCTCGTCGCTGGGGATGCCGTGGACGACGACCTCGTTGACCGAGGTGCAGATCGTGGCGGGGAAGCCGCCGTACCCGAGGAAGTTCGACTTCGCGCCGTGCTCGGCGAGGACCTTGCGGGCCGCCTCGTCCAGGTCCCTGGTGGTGGCGCCGGGCACGGCCGCCTCGCGCGTCGCCGCGTGGATGGCCGCGACGACCAGCCCCGCCTCGCGCATCTTCGCGATCTGCTCCGGGGTCTTGATCTGCACCATGACGGCAAACGCCTCTCTCGGACTACTCGACGGTGGATGACGGTGGGTGGGCGGGCCCCCGTACCACGATACGGGCGGGCCCGTGCAACGGCTTCGGCCGCGGCGCCCGGGACCGGGCGCCGCGGCCGAAGCGCGGGACGTACGTGGGGCCGTGCGGCAGGTCGGGCAGGGACCTACGCGGCGTTCTCGCCGCGGAGCGCGGCCATGGCCCGCTCGGTCACCTCGTCGACCTTGCCGAGCGCGGAGATCGTGACCACGAGGCCCTGGGCCCGGTAGTGGTCGATGATCGGCTCGGTCTGCGTGTGGTAGACCTCCAGCCGCGTGCGGACGGTCTCCTCGGAGTCGTCGTCGCGCTGGTACAGCTCGCCGCCGCAGACGTCGCAGACGCCTTCCTGCTTCGGCGCGGAGTACGTCACGTGGAAGACGTGCGCGCTGTCGTTGCGGCAGATGCGGCGGCCGGCGATCCGCTTGACGACCTCGTCCTCCGGGACCTCCAGGTCCAGGACGGCGTCCAGCTTCATGTCGGCCGACTGCAGCATCGCGTCCAGCGCCTTGGCCTGGGCGACGTTGCGCGGGAAGCCGTCCAGCAGGAAGCCGTGCTCGGCGTCCGGCTGCTCCATGCGGTCCTTGGCCATCCCGATCGTGACCTCGTCGGGCACCAGGTTGCCGGCGTCCATGTACGCCTTGGCCTGCTTGCCCAGCTCCGTGCCCTGACTGATGTTGGCCCGGAACAGGTCGCCCGTGGAGATGTGCGGAACCGACAGATTCCCGGCGAGGAACGCGGCCTGCGTTCCCTTGCCCGCACCAGGCGGTCCGACGAGGACGATTCGCATCAGCGGAGGAACCCTTCGTAGTTGCGCTGCTGGAGCTGGCTCTCGATCTGCTTCACGGTCTCCAGCCCCACACCCACGATGATCAGGATGCTCGTCCCGCCGAACGGGAAGTTGGCGTTCGCACCGCCGAAGCCCGCCAACGCCATCGTCGGCACAAGAGCGATCAGGCCCAGATACAGCGAGCCGGGCCAAGTGATCCGGTTGAGCACGTAGCTCAGGTATTCAGCAGTAGGTCGACCGGCCCGGATACCCGGGATGAAGCCACCATACTTCTTCATGTTGTCGGCCACTTCCTCGGGGTTGAAGGAGATGGCGACGTAGAAGAAGGCGAAGAACACGATCAGGAAGAAGTAGATCACCGTGTGGATGGGCTTGCCGTCCACCAAATGCTGCTGAATCCACGCAGACCACCCCGACGTGCTGGTGCCCGCGAACTGGACGATCAGAATCGGGATGTAGAGCAGCGACGAGGCGAAGATGACAGGAATCACACCCGCCTGGTTCACCTTGAGCGGGATGTACGTCGACGTGCCGCCGTACGACCGGCGGCCGATCATGCGCTTCGCGTACTGGACCGGAATGCGGCGCTGGGCCTGCTCGACGAAGACCACCAGGGCGACCATCACGAAGCCGATCAGGATGACCGTGCCGAACTCGATCCAGCCCTTGGCGAGCTTGCCGCTCTCCTTGATGGCCCACAGCGAGCCGGGGAAGCCGGCGGCGATCGAGATGAACATCAGGATCGACATGCCGTTGCCGACGCCGCGGTCGGTGATCAGCTCGCCGAGCCACATGACGAGGGCCGTGCCGGCGGTCATGGTGATCACCATGACGATGATGGTGAAGATCGACTGGTCGGGGACGATCTGGTTGGCGACGCTGCATCCGGAGAACAGCGCACCGCTCTTGGCGGTGGCGACCAGACCGGTGCCCTGGAGGATGGCCAGGGCGACGGTCAGGTAGCGCGTGTACTGCGTGATCTTCGCCTGCCCGGACTGGCCCTCCTTCTTCAGGGCCTCGAGGCGCGGGATGACCACGGTCAGCAGCTGAAGGATGATGCTCGCCGTGATGTACGGCATGATGCCGAGCGCGAAGATCGTGATCTGCAGCAGGGCACCACCGCTGAACATGTCCATCAGCCCGAGCAGGTTGTTGTTGCCCTGCTTGGCCTGGTTGACACATTGCTGGACGTTCCCGTAGTCCACACCGGGCACGGGGATGTGCGCACCGAGCCGGTAGAGCACGATGATGCCGAACGTGAAGAGCAGCTTCTTACGCAGGTCGGGCGTCTTGAACGCCCGGGCGAACGCGGTGAGCACGGTGCCTCCTGCGACCCCCGAGCTAGCGCGTCAGAGGCGACGGGTTTGAAGAAACATCGGTTACTTGGCAAGGCGGCACTGTGCTGGCACAGTGCCGCCCGAAGATTAATGGCGCCACCCTACCCGGCCATGCGGCACACGGGAAACATGTGCGGCGCCCCACGGCCCGAACCCGAAGGCCCGGGCGCCGGGCCCCACCCCCACATTCACCCCCAGGCGGGACCCCGCCCGGCCTGCGGCGGGGCCCCCGCGGGGCCGAGTGGTCCACCCCGCGCCGGGCCGCCGCCAGTGGCCTGGACCAGCGGCTCAGGGGGGTACGGGGGCCGAGCGGGCCGCGTATGGTACGGCACCCGCCCACCCCGCCCCGCAGCGGCCCGGCGGGTACGCGGGGCCGAGACGGGCCGAGGGCGGGGGCGGAGGTCCGGCGGCAAGGGAAAGGCCCGGTAAGGCGCCTCGCGGCGTCCTACCGGGCCTTTGCCGGGGCTCAGACGAGCTCGGTGACCGAGCCGCCCGCAGCGGTGATCTTCTCCTTGGCGGAGCCGGAGACGGCGTCGACCGTCACCTGCAGCGCCACGGAGACCTCGCCCTGACCCAGCACCTTGACGAGCTGGTTCTTGCGAACCGCGCCCTTGGCGACCAGGTCGGCGACCGTCACCTCGCCACCCTCGGGGTAGAGGGAGGCGAGCTTGTCCAGGTTCACGACCTGGTACTCGGTCTTGAACGGGTTCTTGAAGCCCTTCAGCTTCGGGAGGCGCATGTGCAGCGGCATCTGGCCGCCCTCGAAGCGCTCCGGAACCTGGTAGCGGGCCTTCGTGCCCTTGGTACCACGACCGGCCGTCTTACCCTTCGACGCCTCACCACGACCGACACGGGTCTTGGCGGTCTTGGCGCCCGGGGCGGGACGGAGGTTGTGGATCTTGAGCGGGTTGTTCTCCGCCATGATCAGTCGACCTCCTCGACCGTCACGAGGTGGCGGACGGTGTGCACCATGCCGCGGAACTCGGGGCGGTCCTCCTTGACGACCTGCGTGTTGATGCCCTTGAGGCCAAGGGAGCGCAGGGTGTCGCGGTGGTTCTGCTTGCTGCCGATGTACGACTTCGTCTGCGTGATCTTGAGGCGAGCCATTACGCACCCGCCCCCGCACGCGCACGCAGCAGGGCCGCGGGGGCGACGTCCTCGAGCGGCAGACCGCGGCGGGCCGCGATCTCCTCGGGACGCTGCAGGCCCTTGAGGGCCGCCACGGTCGCGTGCACGATGTTGATCGCGTTGTCGGAGCCGAGCGACTTCGACAGGATGTCGTGCACGCCGGCGCACTCGAGCACGGCGCGCACCGGGCCACCGGCGATCACACCGGTACCGGGGGAAGCCGGCTTGAGCAGGACGACGCCCGCGGCCTTCTCGCCCTGGATCGGGTGCGGGATGGTGCCCTGGATACGGGGGACCTTGAAGAAGTGCTTCTTGGCCTCCTCAACGCCCTTGGCGATGGCGGCCGGCACCTCCTTGGCCTTGCCGTAACCGACGCCCACGGTGCCGTCACCGTCGCCCACCACGACCAGCGCGGTGAAGCTGAAGCGACGACCACCCTTCACAACCTTGGCGACGCGGTTGATCGCGACGACGCGCTCAACGTACGCGGTCTTCTCGGCGGCAGCAGCGCCGCCGTCACGGCCCTTCCGGTCCCGCCGCTCGCCGCCACCGGCACCGCTTCCGCGGCGCTGGGGTCCAGCCATTGGAATTACCTCTCTCTGTTTCCGCTAGCTACGGAACCGGCTCAGAACTTCAGGCCGGCTTCGCGGGCGGCGTCCGCCAGGGCGGCGATGCGCCCCGCGTACCTGTTGCCGCCACGGTCGAACACGACAGCCTCGACACCGGCGGCCTTGGCGCGCTCGGCGACGAGCTTGCCGACCTGCTGGGCCTTGGCCGACTTGTCGCCCTCGCCGCCGCGGATGGACGCGTCCAGGGTCGACGCCGACGCCACGGTGTGACCCGCGATGTCGTCGATGACCTGGGCGGTGATCCCACGGTTGGACCGGGTGACGACCAGGCGCGGACGCTCAGCGGTACCCGAGACCTTCTTCCGGATGCGGATGTGGCGACGCTTCAGAGCAGCGCCCTTGTAGGCCTTGCCCTTGGCAATCTTCACGCCGTATGCCATGGCTTACTTACCAGCCTTTCCGACCTTGCGGCGGATGACCTCGCCCGCGTACTTCACGCCCTTGGCCTTGTACGGGTCGGGCTTGCGCAGCTTGCGGATGTTCGCGGCGACCTCGCCGACCTTCTGCTTGTCGATGCCCTCGACCGAGAACTTGGTCGGCGACTCGACCTTGAACGAGATGCCCTCGGGCGCCTCGACGAGGATCGGGTGGCTGTAGCCGAGCTGGAACTCCAGGTTGGAGCCCTTCGCGGCGACGCGGTAACCGACACCGCTGATCTCGAGCGCCTTGGTGTACCCCTGGGTCACACCGGTGATCATGTTGGCCACCAGCGTGCGGGACAGGCCGTGCAGGGCCTTGTTCTGACGCTCGTCGTTCGGGCGGGTGACGTTCAGGACGCCGTCCTCACCCTTGACGATCTCGATCGGCGCGGCGACGGTGTGGGTCAGGGTGCCCTTGGGGCCCTTCACCTCGACCGTACGGCCATCGATGGTGACGTCCACGCCGGCGGGAACCGTGATGGGGAGCTTGCCGATACGCGACATTGGCTTTTCCTCCGTTCCCGACTACCAGACGTAGGCGAGGACTTCCCCACCCACGCCCTTCTTCTGAGCCTGCTGGCCGGTCAGGAGACCGTGGGACGTGGAGATGATCGCCACGCCCAGGCCGCCGAGGACCTTCGGCAGGTTGGTGGACTTCGCGTAGACCCGGAGACCGGGCTTCGAGATCCGCTTGATGCCCGCGATGGAGCGCTCGCGGTTCGGGCCGAACTTGAGCTCGAGGACGAGGTTCTTGCCGACCTCGGCGTCCTCGACCTTCCAGCCCGTGATGAAGCCCTCCTGCTTGAGGATCTCCGCGATGTGAGACTTGATCTTGCTGTGCGGCATCGTCACGGTGTCGTGGTACGCCGAGTTCGCGTTCCGCAGACGCGTAAGCATGTCTGCGATCGGATCAGTCATGGTCATGAATTGGCCTTCGGCCTCTCTCGCCGGGGTTTCCTGTATGCGCCATCCCTCTCCCCGCTCATGGGCGGGACGGGTGCGGTGCGGGGACCTACGGCGTAGTAAGCGTTATCTAGCGGGCTCGGCCCGCGGGCGTCCGGGCGGCAGGCGCCCAACCCCACAAGCCTACGGCATGTGAGGAGGGGCCCCTGCCGACCGGTCTGCTTACCGAGAGCCTGGCATCAACCCAACGGGTCGATTACCAGGAGCTCTTGGTCACGCCCGGCAGCTCGCCGCGGTGAGCCATCTCACGGAGGCACACGCGGCACAGGCCGAACTTGCGGTAGACGGAGTGGGGCCGGCCGCAGCGCTGGCAGCGGGTGTACGCGCGCACACCGAACTTCGGCTTGCGGGCGGCCTTAGCGATCAGAGCCTTCTTCGCCACGGTCAGTTCTCCTTGAACGGGAAGCCGAGGTGACGGAGGAGGGCACGACCCTCGTCGTCGTTGGTCGCCGTGGTGACCACGGTGATGTCCATGCCCCGGACCCGGTCGATCTTGTCCTGGTCGATCTCGTGGAACATGACCTGCTCCGTGAGACCGAAGGTGTAGTTGCCACGGCCGTCGAACTGCTTGGGGGACAGGCCGCGGAAGTCGCGGATGCGCGGGAGCGCGAGCGACAGGGTGCGGTCCAGGAACTCCCACATGCGGTCGCCACGGAGCGTGACGTGGGCACCGATCGGCTGACCCTCGCGCAGCTTGAACTGCGCGATGGACTTGCGGGCCTTGGTGACGGCCGGCTTCTGACCGGTGATCGTGGTGAGGTCGCGGATGGCGCCCTCGATCAGCTTGGAGTCGCGGGCGGCGTCGCCCACACCCATGTTGACCACGATCTTGACGAGGCCCGGAACCTGCATGACGTTCTCGTAGCTGAACTCGTCACGCAGCTTGCCGACGATCTCCTCGCGGTACTTCGTCTTGAGACGCGGGGTCGTGGTGGTAGCCATCAGATGTCCTCACCCGTCCGCTTGGCAACGCGGATCTTGTTGCCGTTCTCGTCGAAGCGGTAACCGACGCGGGTCACGACCTTGTTGCCGTCCTTCTCCACGACGAGCTGAACGTTGCTCACGTGGATGGGGGCTTCGACCGTGACGATGCCGCCGGCCTGCGAGGCGCGGCCCGGCTGGTTCGCCTTGGTGTGCTTCTTGACCCGGTTGACACCCTCGACCAGGACGCGGTCCTCACGGGGGAAGGCCGCGATGACCTTGCCCTGCTTGCCCTTGTCCTTGCCGGTGATGACCTGGACCAGGTCACCCTTCTTGATCTTCATGCTTACAGCACCTCCGGCGCGAGCGAGATGATCTTCATGAACTTCTTCTCGCGCAGCTCACGGCCGACCGGGCCGAAGATACGGGTGCCGCGAGGGTCGCCGTCGTTCTTCAGAATGACGGCGGCGTTCTCGTCGAAGCGGATGTACGAGCCGTCCTGGCGGCGGCGCTCCTTGACGGTGCGAACGATGACCGCCTTGACGACGTCACCCTTCTTCACGTTGCCACCGGGGATCGCGTCCTTGACGGTGGCGACGATGACGTCACCGATGCCCGCGTAGCGGCGACCGGAGCCACCGAGCACACGGATGCAAAGGATCTCCTTCGCACCAGTGTTGTCGGCGACACGCAGTCGCGACTCCTGCTGGATCACGTCTATCTCCTGATTGTCTGCCGGTTCCCGGCGCCCGTGGGCGAACCCACGGGGCGCCGAGCCTGGCGGAACGAACCTGAAGGGTTACCCCTTCAAGTGCTTACTTGGCCTTCTCGAGGATCTCGACGACGCGCCAGCGCTTCGTCGCGGACAGCGGCCGGGTCTCCATGAGGAGGACGCGGTCGCCGACACCCGCGGCGTTCTGCTCGTCGTGCGCCTTGAGCTTGTTCGTACGGCGGATGACCTTGCCGTACAGGGCGTGCTTGACGCGGTCCTCGACGGCGACGACGACGGTCTTGTCCATCTTGTCGCTGACGACGTAACCCTCGCGGGTCTTGCGGAAGCCGCGCGCTTCAGTCTTCTCAGTCACGTTGTTCTCGCTCATCAGGCGCTCTCCACCGTCTCGATGCCGAGCTCACGCTCACGCATGAGGGTGTAGATCCGGGCGATGTCCTTGCGGACGGCCTTCAGCCGGCCGTGGTTCTCGAGCTGCCCGGTCGCCGCCTGGAAGCGGAGGTTGAACAGCTCTTCCTTGGCCTCGCGGAGCTTGCCGACAAGCTCCTCGTTGCTCAGCTCGCGCAGCTCGGACGCCTTGGTACCGGCCGACATCACGCCTCACCTGCCTCGCGCCGAACGATCCGGCACTTCATCGGAAGCTTGTGAGCAGCGCGGGTAAGCGCCTCACGCGCAATCTTCTCGTTCGGGTAGGACAGCTCGAACATCACCCGACCGGGCTTGACGTTCGCGACCCACCACTCCGGGGAACCCTTACCGGAACCCATGCGGGTCTCGGCGGGCTTCTTGGTCAGCGGGCGGTCCGGGTAGATGTTGATCCAGACCTTGCCGCCACGCTTGATGTGGCGGGTCATCGCGATACGAGCCGCCTCGATCTGGCGGTTGGTCACGTACGCCGGAGTCAGGGCCTGGATGCCGTACTCGCCGAACGCAACCTGCGTACCACCCTTGGACATACCGCTGCGCTTCGGGTGGTGCTGCTTGCGGTGCTTGACCCTACGGGGGATCAGCATTTCGGTCAGGCCTCCGTTCCGGTGCTCTCAGCCGGAGCAGCGGCAGCGGCCTCGGCCTTGGGGGCCTCGGCAGCGGCGTTCTGCTGCGGCTTGCGGCCGCGACCGCCACGCTCGCCACCGCGGCCACCGCGGGCCGGGCGGTCGGCACCGCCACGGGCCGGGCGGTTGCCGGCGCGGGCTGCGGCGTTCTCGGCGCGAACCTCGGCGATGTTCTTGACGTCGCCCTTGTAGATCCAGACCTTCACGCCGATGCGGCCGAAGGTGGTCTTGGCCTCGAAGAAGCCGTACTCGACGTTCGCGCGGAGCGTGTGCAGCGGCACACGGCCCTCGCGGTAGAACTCCGAGCGGGACATCTCGGCGCCGCCGAGGCGGCCACCGCACTGGATCTTGATGCCCTTGGCGCCCGCCTTCATCGCCGACTGCATGCTCTTGCGCATGGCGCGGCGGAAGGAGACGCGGGAGGACAGCTGCTCGGCAACGGCCTGGGCCACGAGCTGGGCGTCGACCTCGGGGTTCTTGACCTCGAGGATGTTCAGCTGGACCTGCTTGCCGGTGAGCTTCTCGAGGTCGCCGCGGATGCGGTCGGCCTCGGCGCCACGGCGGCCGATGACGATGCCCGGACGCGCCGTGTGGATGTCCACGCGGACGCGGTCACGGGTGCGCTCGATCTCGACCTTGGAGATGCCGGCGCGCTCCATGCCGGACGTCATCATCCGACGGATGGCGACGTCTTCCTTGACGTAGTCCTTGTACAGCTTGTCGGCGTACCAGCGCGACTTGAAGTCGGTGGTGATGCCGAGCCGGAACCCGTGCGGGTTTACCTTCTGGCCCATTACCGGGTTCCTTCCTTGCTGCTGACGACCACGGTGATGTGGCTGGTCCGCTTACGGATCCGGTAGGCGCGGCCCTGGGCGCGCGGCCGGAACCGCTTCAGGGTCGGACCCTCGTCCACAAACGCCTCGCTGATGAACAGCGACGAGGCGTCCGTGTGGTCGTAGTTGTGCGCGGCGTTCGCGATGGCGCTGTCCAGCACCTTCTTGACCGGCACGCTCGCGGCCTGCGGGGCGAAACGCAGGACCGCCTGAGCCTCCGTGGCGTCCATGCCACGGATGAGGTCCACCACGCGGCGGGCCTTCATGGGCGTGACGCGGATGTACCGCGCCTGGGCCCTGGCTTCCATGGTTGTCCCTTCAGTGTCTGACACGTTCGTCATGGTCTTTCACCCCGCTGGTTAGCGGCGCTTCGACTTCCGGTCTTCCTTGACGTGACCCCGGAAGGTGCGCGTCGGCGAGAACTCGCCGAGCTTGTGGCCGACCATCGACTCGGTGACGAACACCGGGATGTGGGTCTTGCCGTTGTGCACCGCGATCGTGTGGCCGAGCATGGCCGGGACGATCATCGAGCGACGGGACCAGGTCTTGATGACGTTCTTGGTGCCGGCTTCGTTCTGGGCGTCCACCTTCTTGATCAGGTGGTCGTCGACGAAGGGCCCCTTCTTGAGACTACGCGGCATCTAAACCCGCTCCTAGCGCTTCTTGTTCGTCTTGCGGCGGCGGACGATGTACTTGTTGCTCGCCTTCTTGGGAGAACGAGTACGACCCTCCTTCTGACCCCACGGGGAGACCGGGTGGCGACCACCGGAGGTCTTGCCCTCACCACCACCGTGCGGGTGGTCGACCGGGTTCATCGCCACACCGCGGACGGTCGGGCGAACGCCCAGCCAGCGCTTGCGGCCGGCCTTGCCCCAGTTGATGTTCGACTGCTCGGCGTTGCCGACCTCGCCGATGGTGGCGCGGCAGCGGACGTCGACCAGGCGGATCTCACCGGACGGCATGCGGAGGTGGGCCATCGAGCCCTCCTTCGCGAGCAGCTGCACGGAGGCACCGGCGGAGCGGGCGAACTTGGCGCCGCCACCGGGACGGAGCTCGATCGCGTGGATCGTGGTACCGACCGGGATGTTGCGCAGCGCCAGGTTGTTGCCGGGCTTGATGTCGGCGCCGGGACCGTTCTCGATCCGGTCGCCCTGGCTCAGGCCACGGGGGGCGATGATGTAGCGCTTCTCGCCGTCCGCGTAGTGCAGGAGCGCGATGCGCGCGGTGCGGTTCGGGTCGTACTCGATGTGAGCGACCTTCGCCGGCACGCCGTCCTTGTCGTGACGACGGAAGTCGATCACTCGGTAGGCGCGCTTGTGGCCACCGCCCTGGTGGCGGACGGTCACACGACCGGTGTTGTTACGGCCGCCCTTGCTGTGCAGGGGGCGGACCAGCGACTTCTCCGGCGTGGACCGCGTGATCTCGACAAAGTCGGCGACGCTGGAGCCACGACGGCCCGGAGTCGTCGGCTTGTACTTGCGGATACCCATTTCTCAGTCCTCGTCCGATATTCGGACGATCCAGACCGCCCTTAGGCGGTCGGACCGCCGAAGATGTCGATACGGTTGCCCTCGGCAAGGGTCACGATGGCGCGCTTGGTGTTGGCGCGCTTGCCGTAGCCGGTGCGGGTGCGCTTGCGCTTGCCCTGCCGGTTGATCGTGTTGACCCCGGTGACCTTGACCGAGAAGACCGCCTCGACGGCCTGCTTGATCTGGGTCTTGTTCGCGCGCGGGTCGACGACGAACGTGTACTTGTTCTCGTCCAGCAGCGCGTAGCTCTTCTCGGAGACAACCGGCTTGACGAGGATGTCACGCGGGTCCGTGAAGGTCTTGCTGGTGACGACGGCCTCGCTCATCAGGCGTCGCTCCCTTCGGTCTCAGCGGTCTGGGGGCCAGACACGAAGGACTCGAAAGCGGCCTTGGTGAAGACCACGTCGTCGGAGACGAGCACGTCGTACGTGTTCAGCTGGCCCGGCTCCAGGATGTGCACCTGGGGCAGGTTGCGGGCGGAGAGCCACGCGGCCTCGTCGGAGCGCTCGACGACCAGGAGCAGGTTCTTGCGCTCCGAGATCTTGCCGAACAGCGTCTTGGCGGCCTTGGTGGAGATCTCACCCTCGACCACGCCGGTGACGACGTGGATGCGGGAGTGGCGGGCCCGGTCGGAGAGGGCACCGCGCAGGGCGGCGGCCTTCATCTTCTTGGGGGTCCGCTGCGAGTAGTCACGCGGCACGGGGCCGTGGACGACGCCACCACCGGCGAACTGCGGAGCGCGGGTCGAGCCCTGACGGGCGCGGCCGGTGCCCTTCTGGCGGTAGGGCTTCTTGCCACCGCCGCGGACTTCGCCACGGGTCTTGGTCTTGTGCGTGCCCTGGCGGGCAGCGGCCAGCTGTGCGACGACGACCTGGTGGATCAGCGGAACGCTGGTCTTCGCGTCGAAGATCTCCGAGGGGAGCTCGACGGTCCCGGCCTTGTCGCCTGCCGGCGAAAGGATGTCAATGGTGCTCATCGTTACCTCAGGCCCCCTTGGCCGCGGTACGGACCAGGACGAGGCCGCCGTTCGGACCGGGGACCGCGCCCTTGATGAGCAGCAGACCCTTCTCCGCGTCAACGGCGTGGACGGTCAGGTTCTGGGTGGTGACCCGCTCGTTGCCCATGCGGCCCGCCATGCGGAGGCCCTTGAACACGCGGCCCGGGGTGGCGCAGCCACCGATGGAACCGGGCGAGCGGTGCTTGCGCTGGGTGCCGTGTCCGGCGCCCAGGCCACGGAAGTTGTGGCGCTTCATGACACCGGCGAAGCCCTTGCCCTTGCTCTTGCCGGTGACGTCGACCTTGACGCCCGCCTCGAAGACCGCGGCGGTGATCTCCTGACCGAGGGTGTACTCGGAGGCGTCAGCGGTGCGGATCTCCACCAGGTGGCGGCGCGGGGTGACGTCGGCCTTGGCGAAGTGGCCCTTGAGGGGCTTGTTCACCTTGCGCGGGTCGATCTCGCCGAAGGCGATCTGGACCGACTCGTAGCCGTCGGTGTCGTTGGAGCGGACCTGGGTGACGACGCAGGGACCGGCCTTGACGACGGTCACCGGGACGACCCGGTTGTTCTCGTCCCAGACCTGGGTCATGCCGAGCTTCTCGCCCAGGACGCCCTTAATGTTCTTAGCCATCTCGCGCGTCACCTCAGAGCTTGATCTCGATGTCGACGCCGGCCGGCAGGTCGAGGCGCATGAGCGAGTCAACCGTCTTCGGCGTGGGGTCGAGGATGTCGATGAGGCGCTTGTGCGTCCGCATCTCGAAGTGCTCGCGCGAGTCCTTGTACTTGTGCGGCGACTTGATGACGCAGTACACGTTCTTCTCAGTGGGCAGCGGCACCGGGCCCGCGACCGACGCACCCGTGCGGGTCACCGTCTCGACGATCTTCTTCGCCGAGGAGTCGATGACCTCGTGGTCGTAGGCCTTGAGCCGGATGCGGATCTTCTGTCCCGCCATGGCTACTCAGTAGTCCTGTCTCTCGTAACGCTCTGGAACCTGGTGGGCTCTCTGTCTTCTCCGACCCACGCGGTCGGGCGTGTCGCACTCCCTCTACGAAGATCTCCCGAAGGATTTCCCAACCAAGGGGGTGCGGGCCTGGGACCGCGGTCCGGGGGAAGACACCCACCGGGTGCCTGGTCGGCGCCCCGCTGACACTTCCCGGAAGATTCCCGTACTTCCGCCCCACGCAGGGACGACGAGTACTGTGGGACTCGCTTCCGGTCCTCCCGGCGGGAGGCGCGCAGCATCGGCACTCAACCGAGCAACCCGGACAGTCTGCCACACGGGGCCTCGCGTACGCCAATCGAGCCGAAGAGAATACCCCGAGGCCCTGGACGATCAAACCGGGGCGCGCGGGGGCGTCCCGGGGCGCGGGACGGGCGAGGGGCCCGGCGGGGCCCGGCACGGCGGCGAGAGGGTCCGCCACGGGTCCGGGTGGCGGGCGGGGCGGGCGTGAGGCGCCCCCACCCGCGAGCGGCGCCGTCAGGTCCGACGCGGCGGACGGCGGCCCGGCCGCGAGCCGGAGCGCCGTGTCCCGCCTCAGCAGGGGGCGTCCGGCGCGTCCGGGATCTCCCGGTCCCGGTCGTAGGGATCGAAGCCGGTGACGGCCGGCGAGGGGGTCCGGCCGAGCAGGTCGCTGGGGAAGACCGGGTGGATGAAGCCGTCCGCCGTGTCGCACCCGGCGTTCACGATCTCGGGACGCGACTCGATCACCCGCAGCGTGCCCGGGGTCACCTCCCAGAGGTCGGGGTCCATGAGCGACACGGCCAACCGCCTCCGCACCACGGTGTGGGTCACGTCCTCGGCCCCCGGATGGGTCTGCACGAGCGGATGGACGAAGGTGTGGTCGGCGCGGACCACCACCTCGCCGTCCCCCTCGCCCTTCTCGAACGCCATGTCCCCGCGGGTCTTGACGAGCGCGCGCTGCGGATGCCCTCCCCGCACCACCGCGGCGGCGGGATTGGACGCGATCAGGAAGTCCCTCGTCAGCCGCAGCGCTTCGGCCACCTCCTCCGCCGTCATGCCGCCGGTCGCCCGCGCCCCGGGTGGACGGATGCCCCGGGCGCCGTCGTCCCAGCCCGCGGCGGCCGTCCCCAGGAACGGCTCGTCGAGCGTCGGGTACGCGTACCCGCCTTCCACGTGCCCCTCATGCGCGTCGAGCGCGACATCGGCTGCCGCGCCGCCGCCCCATGGCGGCCGTCCGGAGACGGGCTCCGGGGCGAGCGCCAGCACCGCGGCGGCCGCGGCGACGAGGGCGGCGGCGGACGCGGCGTACGGTCGGCGCCGCCCCCGGCCGCCCGCGACGGCGCCCCGCCCAGTTCGCCCCCGTCCGCTCCCGGCTCCGGCCGCCGCCTCCCGCCCGCTCGTCCCACTGCCGCCCGCCTCGCTCGCCCGTCTCCTCACGACTCGGACATCCCACGGGGGCGGGGTGGTCACGACAAGCCCTGACCGCGCAATGTGATGATCAGGTGATGAGGTGCGCCCGACGGGCCGCCGAGCGGAGGCCCGTCGGCCGGATCGCGCTCGGACGTCCGGCCAGTGCGGGCTTCTCTTCGCATGATGCGACCGCGTGCAGGGAGTTCTCTCGGAAAGCGACGTCGTTCGGCCCTTCTTTCCGTGTCGCCCGACGCGTCGCTTTCCTCCCGGCAACAGTGGCCGCAATTTCCTTTCGACCGAGCTGAGCGAGCAAAGTCCGAACAGAAAGGAAATTCATGCGGTCCATTCGAGCCCTCATGGTCGCCGTTTCCGTGGGCGCCCTCACCCTGGGCACGGCCACGATGTCGCAGGCGATCGACTGGGAGCACCCGGGGCTGACCCGTGCCGCCGCGAAGAAGCCCGCGCCCGCGCCCCCGGCGCAGCGGAGCGCCGAGAAGGACGGCAAGGGCGGCAAGGGCGGCAAGACCACGTACAAGATCGACAACTCGAAGCACGACGTCAACCACAACTGCAAGGGCAAGACCTTCGGGTACTGCACCCAGAACGCCGTCTTCGCCCCGACGGTCCTGGGCGGCGTCAACCTCACCAACGGGCTGATCGGCCTGATCGGCACCAACGGAACCAACGGCACCACCGTGCCGCCCACCACCAACGGCACCACCACCCCCGGGGAGCCCGAGTGGTGCTCGCCGGGCTTCTGGCGGAACAACTACCCGGAGGCGTGGGGCCCGACCGGTCTGACCGGCAACGAGACCTACAGCTCGCAGTTCGGCGGCGACCTGCCCACCCGGACGCAGGCGGGCATCAACGCCGGCGCCCCGATCGACCCGACGCTGATCTACACCCTGCAGAACCCGCAGTACTACGGCGGTGACGACACCAACCGCATCGCGGACCTGCTCAGCTCCCTGCACCCGGACATCAACTACACCGGCGTCCGCGTCGACAACTGCCCGCTCTAGACGGGTCGGCCCGTGCGGTGGATCTCCGCGTTCCATCGCACGGGCCTTTCCACCGTTCCGGCCCCCGGAACGGCGCGGATTCGGGTGTCCCCATCATCGGATTGCATCACCGCTCAGCAGGTCTTCTTTTACCTCATCGATTCTCGTCGGACTTCATCTGACTTCATTCGATTCTTTCATCGGATTTCACGAAGGGAACGCGGATGGAACTGCCGCACCCCCGTACGTGCCCGGCGAAGGGCGCGCAGGCCGCTTCGCCCCGGCCGCCTTGGGCGGTGGGCACGCTCGTCGCCGCCGGTCTGCTGCTCACCGGCGCGGCCCTGCTCCACCTGGGCATGGTCTTCTTCAGCCTCGCCCCGCACAACGCCGTCACCGCCCGCCACCGCGCGGCGGTCGACGCGTACGTGCAGCCCGAGTTCGGCCAGGACTGGAAGCTGTTCGCACCCAACCCCCTGCAACGCGACGAGGCCGTCGGCGTACGGCTGCGCACGGACGGCGGGGCGGGCGACGGCGAGGTCTCCGAGTGGGTGAACCTCACCGCCGAGGACATCGAGGCGATCACCGGGAACCCGGCCCCCAGCCACGTCCACCAGAACATGCTCCGCCGCGCCTGGGACGGCTACGTCAACACGCACACCCTCAAGGACAAGCCCACGCGGGGCGCGCTCGGCCCGCTCTCCGAGGCGTACCTCAAGCGGGTGGTCCTCCAGCGCCTCGGCCGGGAGTGGCAGGGCAGGCCGATCGTCGCCGTGCAGGTCGGCGGACGCTTCACGCCCGTGCCCCCGCCGTCGTGGAGCAGCGAGGGCAGCCCGGACACCACCACCTACCGCCTGCTGCCGTGGTGGCCGGTGAGCGACCAGGACTACAGGGAGCTGTGAGTTGACCACCGAAGCACCGGGCCGCCCGGCCCGTCTCGCACGCGCCGTCCTGGTCCCCCGGGCCACCTACCAGGCCGCGGTCCTCCGCATCGGCCTGGCCGCCGTGATCGCGGCGTTCCTGCTGCGCGAGTGGCCGCACCGCCGCGTCCTGTACGGGGACCGCAGCCCCCTGTCGTACGACCTGGCGCTTACGCTCATCCAGGAGGAGGGCACCTTCAGCGTCCTCGGCTGGTGGGGCGGGCGCCTCTGGTTCGAGATCGTCTACACCGTGACGGTCCTGGCGGCCCTCGCCGTCATGGCCGGCTGGCGCACCCGCGCCACGGCGGTGCTGCTCATGGTCGGGCTGGTCTCCCTGGAGAACCGCAACCCCCTGGTCGGGGACGGCGGCGACAACATCCTCCGGATCATGGTGATCTACCTGGTGCTCATCCGCTGCGCCCAGGTGTGGTCGCTCGACGCCCGGCGGGCCCGCCGCGCCCGCCGCTCCGCCGGGGACGGCGCCGGTTCCCGCGACCCGGTGGGGGTGGCGCTGTGGGCGGTGCTCGGCGCCCTGCTGTTCTGGGCGTTCGGCTTCCCGCCGCCGGTCGGCTGGCCGCTGGCCCTGTGGCTGCTGTGGGCCGTGCAGGGCCTCTGGTACGTGGTGCACCGCGCCTCCGGCGCGCGGGAGCTGCGGTCCGTCCTCGACGGCTGCGCCGCGATGGCGCACAACGCGGGGATGGTGGTGATCGGCGCGCAGGTCTGCCTGATCTACGCGACCGCCGGCTGGTACAAGATCCAGGGCACGCGGTGGCAGGAGGGCAGCGCCCTGTACTACGCGCTGCACCTGGACTACTTCGCCCCGTGGCCGTGGCTGTCGGCGGCCCTGGCGGGCAACGCGCTGCTGGTGCTGGCGCTCACCTACCTGACCGTGGCGGTGCAGGTGGCGTTCCCCTTCACCCTCGCCAACCGGCGGCTCAAGAACGCCCTGCTCGCCGTGATGATCGCCGAGCACGCCGGCATCGCGGTGCTGCTGGGCATCCCGTTCCTGTCCCTGGTGATGATCGTGTGCGACCTGGTGTTCCTGCCCACCTCGTTCCTGACCCGGCTGGGCGCCTAGTGCGCGCGCCTCACCCGCCGCGGCCGGTCCGCCCCGGTGGCGCCTTCCGGCCGCTCCGGCCCCTCTGTCTCGGCGGGGTCCGGCGAGGCGGGGCGCCCGCCGGCGGCCACGGCCGAGCCGACGCCGGTCGGCTGAGGGAGGGCGAGAGGCGTCACCCGACTGGGCGAAGCCAACCAACTGGGCTTGCCCTGGGAACAGTTGCGCATCCTAGGCTCATGGCGACATATGCCCCAGACACCGGCCGCCCCCCCTGCCGGGGCGCAGGCGCCTGCCCGGCGTGCCTTCCCCGCCCGCACCACGCCAACAGGAGACCTCGGGGTTGAGGAACATCCGAACGAAAACCGGCGCTAAGCCCGCCTGGTGCTGACATGTGCTTTGACCTGGTCTTCTGTGAGGGATGAACCTTCGGCAGTCGTGTTGATCGACTGTCTGGAGGCCCGGGGTGCCGGTCGAGTTTTTGACGGATGAGCAGGCTGCCGCGTACGCGGCGTATCGCGGGGCGCCGTCCCGTACGGAGTTGGAGCGGTTCTTCTTCCTGGACGACGCGGACCGGGAGCTGATCGAGCCCAAGAGGCGGGCCCACAACCGCCTGGGGTTCGCGGCCCAGCTCACAACCGTGCGCTATCTCGGCGTGTTCCTTGACGACCCGGCGGACGTGCCGCCGGAGGTCGTGGACTACCTCGCCGAGCAGCTCGACATCGGCGATCCGTCGGTGCTGAAGGAGTACGGCGAGCGGGAGAACACCCGGCTGGAGCACGTGCGCGAGCTGCGGCGGGTCTTGGAGTACCGGGAGTTCGCCGAGGCGGAGGGCGAGCTGCGGGAATGGGTGGACGCGCGGGCCTGGACGACGGGCGAGGGGCCGAAGGCGTTGTTCGACGCGGCAGCCGGGTGGCTGAGGGAGCGGCGGGTGCTGCTGCCTGGGGTGACGACGCTGACGAGGCTGGTGGCCTCGGTGCGGGAAGCAGCGAACCAGCGGCTGTGGGACAGCCTGCACGGGATGCTGAGCACCGGGCAGCGGGCGGTGCTGGACTCTTTGCTGACGGTGCCGCCCGGGGAGCGGGTCTCGGAGCTGGACCGGCTGAGGCGCGGGCCGGTGCGGGTGTCGGGTCCGCAGATGAAGCGGGCGCTGGAGCGGGCGGAGGAGATCGCCGCGTTCGGAATGGGCGCCGTTGATGTGTCGCGGATACCGCCGCGCCGGCTGGCGGAGCTGTCCCGGTACGGGGTGGACGGCAAGGCGTCGCTGCTGCGCCGGCACTCCGACGCTCGCCGCCTGGCGACGCTGCTGGCCACCACCGTGTACCTCACGTCGCGGGCGGTGGACGACGCGCTGGACCTGCTGGAGGTGCTGATCGCGACGAAGCTGCTGGCCAGGGCGGAGCGCGAGAGCGCGAAGGAGAAGCTGAAGTCTCTGCCGCGCGTGGAGCGGGCGTCGGCGAAGTTGGCGACCGCGTTCCAGGTCGTGTTCGACACCACGAGCGAGCAGGTCGACACCGACACCGGGGAGATCGCTCCGCCGAAAGTGGAGAGCCTGGAAGGGATGTGGGCGGCCATCGAGCAGGTGGTGCCCCGGCACGAGCTGGCCGCGGCGATCGCCGCGCTGTTCGAGCTGACCCCGCCGCTGGACTCGGATGCCGACGAGGCATGGCGGGCCATGCTGATCAACCGGTTCGGCACCGTCCGCCCGTTCTTGAAGCTGCTGGTCAGCGTGGTGGACTTCGACGCCACCCCGGAGGGTGAGGCCGTACTGGGCGCGCTGCTGTCGTTGCCGGAGCTGATGGGCCGCAAGAAGGTTGGCCCGGCCGAGATCGACGCGGACCTGCTCACCGGCTCGTGGCGGCGCCTGGTCCTGGCGGCGCCGCATCTGGAGCCGGGCACGGTGGACTGGAAGGCGTACACGTTCTGCGTGCTGGAGCACCTGCACCGGATGCTTCGCAGCAAGCAGGTTTTCGCGAAGAACTCCTCGAAGTGGGGTGACCCGCGGGCGAAGCTGCTGGCCGGACAGGCGTGGCAGCAGGCGCGGCCGACCGTGCTGGCCTCGCTGAACCTGCCCGGGGAGGCGGACGGGCACTTGGCGGCGCGGGCCGCGCTGCTCGACGGCACCTACCGGGAGGTCGCCGCCCGGGTCCCGGACAGCGCGCAGATCGTCTTCGACGACGACGGCCGCCTGCACTTCGCCGCTCTGGAGCCGGAGCCCGAACCGGCCTCCCTGCTGGAGCTGCGGGCTGCGGTGAACGCGATGCTGCCGAGAGTGGACCTGCCCGAGGTGCTGCTGGAGGTGTTCTCCTGGACCGGCGCCGACCAGGCGTTCACCTCGGTCACCGCCGGCGAGGCCCGCCTGAAGGACCTGAACGTTACGATCGCCGCGCTGCTGGTCGCCCACGGCTGCAACGTCGGCTACACCCCGGTGATGGGCGGCGCGGACCCGCTGAAGTACGGGCGGCTGTCCCACGTCGACCAGACGTATCTGCGGCTGGCGACGTACCGGGCCGCGAACGCGACCCTCATTGAGCACCAGGCGTCCATCCCGCTCGCCCAGACGTGGGGCGGGGGCCTGGTCGCCTCGGTGGACGGAATGCGGTTCGTCGTCCCCGTGCCGTCGGTGTACGCGCGGCCGAACCCGAAGTACTTCGGGCGCCGGGGCGGTGCGACCTGGCTCAACATGATCAACGACCAGGCCGCCGGGCTCGGGGGGAAGGTCGTGGCCGGCACCCCGCGCGACTCCCTGTACGTGCTGGACGTCCTCTATGACCGCGACGGCGGCAAGCGCCCGGAGATGATCGTCACCGACACCGCGAGCTACAGCGACATCGTGTTCGGACTGCTGACCCTGGCCGGGTTCGCCTACGCCCCGCAGCTCGCTGACCTGCCAGATCAGAAGATGTGGCGCGTCGATCGCACGGCCGACTACGGCGCCTTCCAGGACGCCGCCCGTGGCCGGATCGACCTCGCCCGCATCGAACGGCACTGGGAGGACATCCTGCGGATCATCGGCTCCATCCACACCGGAGCCGTCCGCGCCTACGACGTCATCCGGATGCTTTCCCGCGACGGGCGGCCCACCCCGCTCGGCGACGCGATCGCCCACTACGGGCGGATCGCGAAGACCCTGCACATCCTGCGCCTGGCCGACGAGCCCGGCTACCGCCGCCAAATCAAGGTGCAGGCCAACCTCCAGGAAGGCCGCCACGCGCTGGCCCGGAAGATCTTCCACGGCAAGCAGGGGCAGCTGTACCAGCGCTACCAAGACGGCATGGAGGACCAGATCGGCGCCCTCGGCCTTGTCCTCAACGCCCTCGTGCTGTTCAACACCCGGTACATGGACGCCGCGGTGAACCAGCTGCGGGCGGACGGCTTCGACGTCCGCGACGAGGACGTCGCCCGCCTCTCACCGTTCGTGCGGCATCACATCAATATGCTCGGCCGGTACTCCTTCCAGCTTCCCGACCTGCCCGGCGGCCTGCGCCCCCTGCGCGACAAGACCGCCACCGACGACATGTGACGGTGGGACATGAGACCCGGTCCGGCTTCCAGGACTTTCCGGGGGCCGGACCGTGGGCATGTCAGCAGGTGGCAGCCCCGCTGAGGGCCATCGACGAAGACGGGCAGCACGACCCTGTCCAAGGCGAGAATGGCCAGTCCGTAGCAGAGGCGGTCGGCCGGCACCCAGGACTACGGGGTGGCTTGCGCGACGACGACGTACAGCGTCACTGCGGCGAAGAAGGGCCCCGTAGCGAGATGGTCAAGCCACCTCTGCGATGCCAGGGCGGGCAGGTAGCCCGCGGACACCGCGCGCTCAGTATTGCGCTGAAGACCGAGGACCTGGTCGGCGGCCTGAGCATCACGAAAGACCGAGGTGATCGGGACGACGGTCGGTACGGCGAACCCCGCATCCAGCGCAAGCCGGGCCAGCTGACGGCCAATGACCCCGTTGCGTACGATTTTGTCCGTCACGTGGCGAGTGTAAGCACGCGAGACCTCAAGGTCGGGGTAGTCGATGGTCAGCGAATCCCAGTCAGGTTCGCCCATGACAAGTCTGCCGCCTGGGCGAAGGACACGCCGGGCCTCTGCAAGTGCCTGGGCCGGGTCCGCCACGTGCTGGAGCACGCGGTCGGTCCGGGCACAGTCGATGCTGCCGTCCTCGAGCGGGAGCGTGTGGATATCGCCTAGCTCTACCTCGACCGCAGGCAGATTCTCCGTACGCCTGCGTGCTTGCTCAACCATCTCCTGACTGGAGTCGATGCCGATCACCCTGCCCGACGGGCTGACCGCCTTGGCGAGAGTGCCGAGATCTGTGCCCGGTCCGCAGCCCAGATCGAGTGCGCTCTCACCGGGCCGGGCATCCAGTGCGTCGAGCATGACGCTCTTGTAAGAACGCGCCGCGTCCGTCGTGGCCAGTTGATCGAGGTAGCTGACCTCGTCAGGAACAGCGCTCTCAAATACACGTCCGGACAGGCGGGCCATGGAGTGCGCCTCACGCTCAAGCAGCTCCCGCCCCGCGGGCGTGAGGCAGAACGGGCGTTGGCGGCCCTTTTCCTCCAGGGGCCTCACCAGCTGCTTCGCCTCCAGACGGGCCAAGGCTCCATAGAGGCTCCCGGGTCCGAGGCGGTGACCGGAGACCTGCTCGATGGCAGCGTTGATGGCGTACCCGTGCAGCGGCCCGTCGGCCAGTGCGCACAGCACGAGCATCTGGGCGTCGTTGGTGCGCATGGCTTCTCCAGGTGTGGTCGACCTTTGGAATGCGTTCCCATGATGCTACACAGCACGTAGTACGTGACACGTAGTATTCCGTAGCGGTGAAACGACGGACGCCGACTGCGCAAGTGCCCGGCCTGGTTCCTCCGGGCAGTACCACGGACGCCGCCGGAGACCGCGACGAACCGACCTCTGCAGTGCACCAAGAACTTCTGTCTGCCCTGGACACCATGCGAAAGGTCTCACGATGCGCACCGCCGACCTCTTCTACGCCCTGTACGCCCGTCGGCTGCGGCGGCAGACGGCAGCGGGGCCGCTGCCCAAGCACATCGGCCTGATCATGGACGGAAACCGCAGATGGGCCCGCCAGATGGGCATGGCCAACCCAAGCATCGGCCATCGATACGGTGCCGAACACGTGGAGAGCGTGCTGTCCTGGTGCGAGACGGCCGGCATCAAACACGTGACGGTCTTCGTCTGCTCCACGGAGAACTTGCAGCGCCGCGGCGACACCGAGGTGTCCTTTCTCATGCAGGTGATTGAGCAGGTGGTGGCAGTTCATCTCGCTCGTCCTGACGCCCGCTGGCAGGTTCGCATAGCAGGAACCCTCGACGCCCTGCCTGACTCCACGGCCCACGCCCTCAAGGAAGCGGTAGAGGCGACCCGCCGCTGCACCACCGGATCACAGGTGACCCTTGCCATCGGCTACGGCGGAAGGCAGGAAGTCATCGATGCCGTGCGCGAACTGCTCCACGAACAGGCAGCAGCCGGAACCACCCTCGAAGACCTCGCAGCAAGCCTGACGATGGACGACATCACCCGTCACCTCTACACGGCAGGACAACCTGACCCAGACCTCGTCATCCGCACCAGCGGAGAACAGCGCATGTCGAACTTCCTCCTTTGGCAGAGTGCCTACTCGGAGCTGTATTTCTGCGAGGCCTACTGGCCCGCCTTCCGAGAGATCGACTTTCTGCGTGCCCTGCGCAGCTATGCGGCCCGGCAACGCCGCTACGGCGCATGACACAGGCACACAGCCTCGCCCGGACCCGACCGAGAACTGGCGTTCACCTGCTGCTGTTACCCGGAGCAAGCAGGCTCGTGAGCTCGGCGATCGCCTCCGGGGACGGCTTGAAGTAGCGGCGGACGTTCTCCGGCTTCTTGTGCCGGGACTTCGCCATCAGCATCAGCAGGCTCGCGCCTTGCTCACCGAGGTGGGTCAGAGCGGAGTGGCGGTACTCATGCAGGTCCCAGCCCGTGCCCACTCCGCGGACCGCAGTGTGGTGGTCCAGCAGTGCGCGGGCCTGCCCGTACGACAGCCGGGCGAAGCCGGTGTCCGGGCAGATGTCACGAGGGCTGACGACCTTTCCCGGACCGGGGCGGCGGTGAGTGACGAACACCGGCCCACGGGTGCGGCCCTTGAGCAGCCGGGGCAGGAGCCGGGCGGTACCGGCGTCCCAATAGAGGGTCTCCAGCACGAAGTCCTCACGGACCTGGCCTCGGCGGCGGGACTTCGACTTCGCCCCCTTGGCCTTGGCCGGGCAGCGGCGGCCGGCGAAGTCCAGATCCTCGATGTTCACGCCCAGGATCTCCTCCGAGCGCCCGGCGGTCTCGTAGAGCATCCGCCACAGTGTCTTCTCCCGCAGGTGCACCTCACGCCGCGCGATCAGCCGGTCAATGGCCATGCGGGAGCGGGCCGGGGTCTCGGAGTCCGGCACCGCGAGCCGTTTCGCCCAGGCCGGAACGGCGGGGCCGTCGTAGCCACGCTCCCGGCACCAGCCGAGCCAGGACAACACCGCCGCGCGCCGGGAGTTCCAGGTGTTCACCGCGGAAGTACCCCAGAGCAGTTCGAGCGCCTCGCCGATCTCGTCGTCCGCGACCGAGGCCAGCGGTCTGGACTCGCCGAGCCGTTCGGCGGTCTTGCCCACCCCGATCCCGTAGTTGCGGACCGTGTTCGGGTTGCCGAGCGAGTCCAGGAACACGTCCGCCGCGGCCCGGACGCTGAGCGCCTTGCCGGTCGGCAGCTGTACGACGGTGGGCATCGCTTCCCCCTTGCCACAGATAACAGGGCCGCTTCACGTACGGCCCGGAGAGCGTCACCGCAGGTGACGGATCAAGCTACCGCAGATATTGGGGTGTTATCTGCGGGAAGACTTCAGACGAGTCCGCCCGCCGACGCTCCGTCAGCCGCCCACCTGGGCCGACTGATCCTTAGCGCCGGTTTTCGTTCGGATGTTCCTCAACCCCCGACCTGTGGTCAGCTCACCCCACGAGGCGATGCACCGCATCTTCCAGGAGTACCCGGAGCTCTTCTCCCGCGTCTCGGAAGTGCTCGGCATCGATCTGCCCCGGCCGCACTCTGTCCGGATCCTGCCGACGGATCACCGAGTCCCGGCCCGTCGAACGCCGCGTCGACACCCTGCTGCACTTCGAGACCGAGTCGGACGGCGGCTTCCTCGTCGCCGTCGAGGCACAGGGCAGGAAGGACCCGGGGAAGCCCGGCAGCTGGGCGTACTACGTCACGTATCTGTACGAGAAGTACGGACTCCCGCCCCTGCTGCTGGTCGTCTGCCAGGACCGTGCGACGGCCGATTGGGCGGCCGTGCCGGTGCGCATCGGCCCTGCAGGCTGGACGACGCTCTTGGTGCATCCGCTGGTGGTCGGCCCGCACAACATGCCCGTGATCACCGATGCCGCCGACGCACGGAAGGACCTGTCCCTCACCGCCCTGTCCGCGATCACCCACGCGTCCGACCCGGAGGTCGGTGCCATACTGAAGGCACTGTCCACCGCGCTGCGGGACGAACCGGAAAGCCTCGTCAACCCTGTCATCGAATTCGTCGCACAGGGCCTGGGCAAGCGCCCGGCCTCGGAGATCTGGAGGAACCTGGTGGCCGTGGACCTCTCCTTCTACACCTCGCCCCTCTCGGAGGAAATCCGCGCGCAGGGTGAGGCGAGGCGGGCGGCGCGGGACGTCCTGACCGTGCTGAAGCAGCGTGGTCTGGAGGTGCCCGAGGTTGTGCGTGAGCGCATCACCGACACCCAGGGCCTCGAACTCCTGCACCTGTGGCTGGTACGCGCTGTCACCGCCTCCAGCACCGATGAGCTCTTCTGCGACGAGTAGCGTGCCGCGGCTCAGCACTGGGCCCGGGCAAGCGCCCGGCCTCGGAGATGTGAAGGAACCTGGTGGCCGTGGACCTCTCCTTTCTCCACCTCGCCCCTCTCGGAACAGATCCGCGCGCAGGGTGAGGCCGGGCGGGCGGCCGAGGACATCCTGACCGTGCTGGAGCAGCGCGGCATCCTGGTGCCCGAAGCGGTCCGGGGGCGCATCACCCGCCGCATGGACCCGCACGTCATGCGCGACTGGTTCCGGCGCGCCTTCGCCGCAGCCGCCGCGGGGCAAGTCTTCGGGGACGAGTGACGGGCGGTGCCGCGGGCGCCCGGTGGCTCTCAGGCACCCACAGCCCCGGCCGGGCCATGTGGTGATCATGTGATGGCGGGTGCCCCGGTGGGCCGTGGAGGAGCGAGCGGCGCCTAGGATCACCTGCTCGAATGCGACGATCGAAGATCACGGGGGAAGCATGCGCAAGACGATGGCCGCGGTGTCGTTGGTGGTGGCCGTGGGCCTGCTCACGGGCTGCGGTGGCGGAGCGGCCGAGGGCCCGGGCGGCGGGGCCGCCGGTACGCCGGACGCCTCGCCGACGGCCGGGAAGCCCGAGGGCTCGGGCGAGGGCCGGGCGAAGGGCGGGGACACGTCGTACGAGGTGACCATCGAGGTCGGCGGCACCGGGTCGACCATGGTCATGTACAGCCTCGACGACTCCAAGACCGAGACGGTCACGCTGCCCTGGAAGAAGACGGCGACCATCACGCCGGTCGGTGCCGAGAAGGAGGTCGGCCGCCTGGTGATCGTCACTCCCGGCACCGTGAGCGACGGGAACGGCATGCTGACCGCCGCCTCCTGCACGATCACCGTGAACGGCCAGAGGGTCGCCGACAACGGCAACGGCAAGATCCCCAAGCCCTGCTCGTACAAGCTCAAGTAGCCACGCTCCCTTTCGGACGCCGGCGGTGCCCGCCGAGGGACCGCCGGCGTCCGGGAGGTCAGCGCCCGGCCGCGTAGGCCACGAAGCCGGCCCAGGCACGGGGGCCGACGGCGAGGCGGGGGCCGTCGGTGTCCTTGGAGTCGCGGACGTGGACGGTGCCGGGGGTCTCCGCGACTTCGACGCAGGTGGCTTCGTTGCCGCTGCTGCTGTAGCTGCTCTTGTGCCACTCCAGCGACGGGCGGTCCCCGGCAGAAGCTATGCGCATCATGCCTCCCCATGCACGTGTTCGATGAAGGCCAGCGACTCCCGTGGGGTGAGAGCCTGGGCCCGGATCATGCCATAGCGCAGCTCAAGGATCCGGAGTTGCTTCGGAGCCGACACCGCGCGGCCGTGGAACGCGCCCTCGGAGCGCCCGACCGCCTTGCCGTCCGCGAACTTCAGCACCTCGATGCCGCCGTCCAAACCCGGATGAGCCTCCACGTCGGTCGGCATCACCTGGAGTGAGACGCTGCGCAACCTCCCCACCTCCAGGAGGCGTTGGAGCTGCTGACGCCACTCCATTCTGCCTCCGATCGGCCTTCGCAGCGCCGCCTCTTCCAAGACGAAGCTGAGGGAGGGGGAGGGCGACCGGTCGAAGACCGAGCGCCTGGCCATGCGGGCCGCCACCCCTCGCTCCACCTCGTCCTCCGAGTACGGAGGCTGCCGGGTCTCCAGCAGCACGCGGGCATGACCCTCCGTCTGGAGCAGGCCGTGGATGCCGTTGCCGGCGTACACCGCGATCTCGACCGCCCGCGCCTCCAGCTTCGCCAGGTCACGGACCTCCTTGGGGTAGCGGACCCCCTCGACGTCCCTCTTCATCGCGGCGATCAGGCCACCCGCCCCCAGGGCCTTGTCCGCCTTGTCCAGGTACTCCGGCCGGGGGATCCGCTTGCCCGCCTCGACCTTGTAGACCAGGTCGTCCCCGTACCCGATGAGCCGGCCGAACTCCGCCGCCCTGAGGCCCGCGGCCTCCCGGCGCAGCCGGAGCTGGCGCCCCACCGTGGCGACGACCGCGGCACCGGACTCGTCGTCCGGGTCCACCTCCCAGCCGGGGTCGTCCACGCCCTCCCCGAGCCGCTGCTCCCCGTTCACTTCCGTAGCCAACCGCCTCACCTCCGACGTACGACCGCGGGCGCGCCCCGACGGTCCCGACGAGGGACGGCGCGCCACCGACAGTGACTGTACGCATGCGGAGAATCACTGGTCACCCGGAGTGAGGCATCGCCAGGATCTGTGACATGAACCACAGGAGCCCCCAACCCCTTGCCCTGGAAGGGGATCTCAGCATTCAGCTGCACCCCTCCCGTGCCGGAGCCCGGCTGGCCCGGGAGCTCGCCGCCCAGTGGCTGGCGGACCAGGACGCGACGCGGGACGTGGCCGACGACGCCCTCCAGGTCGTCGCCGAACTGACGTCCAACGCCGCCCTGCACGGCCGGGTGCCGGGGCGGCGGTTCCAGCTCGCCCTGCGCCTCACCGGCGCCGGGCGCACCCTGCGCGTCGAGGTGACCGACACCCGCGCGGACCGGCTGCCCACCGCCCCGCTCCAGGAGCCCCCGCCCGACCACGAGAGCGGGCGCGGCTTGCTGATCGTCGACGCCCTGGCCGACCGCTGGGGGGCCGAGACGGGGTCGGTGCCCCGCAAGACGGTGTGGGCGGAACTCGACCTTCCACCGGAGCACGGGCGGCCAAGTTCCGGTGGTTCCAGCGGTCTTGTGCAAGGAACGGACAGAGAAAAGGACCCCTTCCCCGCCCCGCCCCTCCCGCCCCACGGGCGGGCTCACCCCGTCGGGTGAACCTGGTCAAACCGGCTGGCCAAAAACGGGGGCGCGCGCTCTACGCTCAGCGCAACACCACCCGGCATATGCGTCGGCCCCCGCCGGGATGTGGAGTCCCGGGCGGGGGCCTGGCCAACGAGGAAGAGAACAGCTTCCTGATGGATGCTCAGCACCTTAGCGCGTCGTCGCACACCCCGCTCCGCGTTGCCGGAAAGCGGCCCGGAGACCACTCGTCCGGGATCATCCACGTCAACACCCGGCACACCACCCGCTTCACCGTGGTCGGCAACCACCTGGCCCAGCACGCGGCGTTATCGCTCGTCGCCATCGGGCTCGCGGTGCACATCCAGTCGCTGCCGACCGGCGCCCGGATCGACATCAAGACCCTCGCGGCGCGCTTCCCGGAGGGCGCCCAGCGCGTGGCGGGCGCCCTGCGCGAGCTGGAGGCCCACGGCTACCTGCGGCGGGTACGGGAGCGAAGGCCGGACGGCCGGATCACCACCCGGACGCTCTCCTGCAACCAGCCCTCCGCCTGGGGCAGGGC
Source organism: Streptomyces fradiae ATCC 10745 = DSM 40063 (assembly GCF_008704425.1). Classification (NCBI taxonomy): domain Bacteria; kingdom Bacillati; phylum Actinomycetota; class Actinomycetes; order Kitasatosporales; family Streptomycetaceae; genus Streptomyces; species Streptomyces fradiae. The sequence goes on along the minus strand of NZ_CP023696.1, from coordinate 4,050,621 downwards.
CGGGGAAGCCGTCCCCCGGACGCCCCCGCCCCCGGCACCGGCACCGGCACCGGCGGCGCGAACGGCCCCGTCTGCTCCGGCGCCCGTGGCGGAGCCCGCCGCAGAGCCTGCGGCGGAGGCCATGGCGGAGCCTGGGCCGGAGCCTGGGCCGGAGTCCCTGGCGGCGCCCCCGGCGGAGCCTGAGCCGGGAGCTTCGGCGGAGTCCGTCACCGCGTACGTGGTCGAGTCCGTGGCCGGCAGGGGTCCGGCGGGGCCCTCGGTGCCCGGATCGGTCGCCGTCCGGGAGCCCGGTCACGCGCCCGCCCCACCGTGCGGTACGAAGCCCGTCCGGCCGCCGCGCCGGGCCCGCGTCCCCCTTCGCGTACCGCAGCCCGCCTTCCCCGCCGCGTCGCTCCTCAAGGCCGCGACCGAACTGCTCGCCGGCCTCCACCGCCACGACCCGCGCCTCGTCCTGTCCGCGCGCGACACCGAGGAGCTGGCCCCCGGTGTCGCCGCCTGGCTGGAACGCGACGTCACCCCCCAGGGCGTACGGCAGGCCCTGCTGCGGTTGCCCGGCGAGCCGCTGCGCTACCCGGCCGCGTTCCTGGCCCACCGGCTCACCGCCGACCTCCCGCCTGCCGTGGCGGGCCCCGTCAGCCCGCCGCACCCGCTCCAGAACTGCGACGTCTGCGACCGGGCGTACCGAGCACCCGCACCAGGCGTGTGCGGCGGCTGCCGCGTGCTCGTGGCGGAGGAACGTGAGAGAGGGGTGACGGTCACCGCAGCCCGGTGCGCTCCACCAAGGGGGTGAGGCCGTCGAGGAGAGCGGTGAGGCCGAATTCGAAGAGGGCGTCCAGGTCGAGGTCGTAGTCGCCGTCCCGCAGGCCGCCGAGGGTGCGGGAGAAGGCCGGGTACCGGCCGGACGCGGCGAGGGCGGAGAGGGTGGGCTGCTGGGTGGCCATCCACTCGTCGTCCGTCCTGCCCGTGGCCGCCTGCGCCTGCGCCTCGCGTTCCAGAGTGACGGCCATGCCCTGAACGTGGGCGAAGACGAGCACGTGGATGTCCATCATCGTGACCACGTCCAGCCCGTGCCCCTCCAGTGCGCCGAGCAACCACTCGCCGTGCGCCAGCAGGTTCGGAAGCAGCGGCGGGCGACCGAGCGGGCTGAGGTGGGCCAGCCACGGGTGGCGGCGGTGGAGGCGCCAGAGCGTACGGGCGCCGAGTTCGAGGCGGGCACGCCAGCCGGGCGGAGGCGTGGCGGGGTAGCCGCACTCGCCGTACGCGGTGTCGGCCATCAGGGACACCAGCTGGGCCTTCCCCCCGACATGGCGGTACGGCGACATCGCCGCCACGCCCAGCCGGGCGGCGACGCCACGCATGGAGAGGGCGGCCAGGCCCTCGGTGTCGGCGATCTCGATCGCGGCGCGGACGACGCGCTCCCGGGTGAGTTCGGCGTCCGGGTCCGGGTTCGGGTCCGAGTTCGGGTCCGGGTCCTCGGGCGTCGCGCGCTCGACCGGGCGCGGGGACGGGGTGGCGGCCGTGCGGTTCGCGGCGTGCCGGGGGCGGGGGTTGTGGTGGGGCTGGGGCTCAGGTGGGGGCTGGGGGCGCTGGACCGGCCGGGAGGCGGGTCGGTGCGGGGCCACGACCGTACCCACACGGGGTCGGGTCTCCACGTAGCCCTCCAGACGGAGTTCCATCAGCGCCCTGGTGGCGGTGGCCAGGGCGACGCCCCACTGCTCCGCCAGCCGACGGGTGGACGGGACGCGGTCGCCCGGGGACAGCTCCCCCTCGACGACCCGGCGGCGGATGTCCGCCGCGATCCGCCGGTAGGGGGGCTCGGTGACCTCGCCGGACATGTGAACCCCCGTTGTCACCCGGGCCGCGCCGCCGGCTGCCGACTGTACTAGGGCAGACGCTAGCAGGGGGACTGCGGTCGGGCGGCCAACTGCCCTAGTACAGGGGGCGACGCGAGCTTGCCCCCGACGTACGTTCAGGGCCGCTTACGCCGTACGCATCCGTACACGGGAGGGGTCCTCATGCAGATCGCACAGACCGTACTCATCTCCGGCGCCGGGGTCGCCGGGTCCGCGCTGGCGTACTGGCTGCGCCGGCACGGCTACGCGCCGACGCTGGTCGAGCGGGCGCCGGCGCCCCGCAGCGGCGGTCAGGCGATCGACGTGCGGGGCGTGGCGCTCGACGTGATCGACCGGATGGGGCTCCTGGAGGAGGTCCGCGCGCACCGCACGCACATGCGCGGGATGTCGGTGCTGAACGCCGACGGCGAGGAGGTCCACCGCAGCACCGAGTACACCCTGAGCAGCGGGCGGCTCGCCGATCCGGACGTCGAGTTGATGCGCGACGACCTGGTGCGGCTGCTGCGAGGGAGCACGCGGGAAGGCGTCGAGTACGTCTACGGGGACGCGGTCGAAGCGATCGAGGAGTCGGCGGAAGGGGTGCGGGTCGCCTTCGTGAACGGTCCGGACCGGGTCTTCGGCCTCGTCGTCGGCGCCGACGGGCTGCACTCGGGGGTGCGGCGGCTTGTCTTCGGGCCCGAGGAGCAGTTCAACCGCCACCTGGGCCAGTACCTGTCGGTCTTCACCGCCGAGAACTTCCTCGGCCTGGAGGACTGGCAGGTGTGGCTGCGGGACGGCGGCGCCGGTTTCGCCGCGATGACGGTGTCCGGGAACAGCAGACTGCGCGTGGCGTTCGGTTTCGAGTCGCCCCGCATGGCCGGCGACCACAGGGACGCGGAGTGGCTGCGCGGGCTCGTCGTCGAGCGGGCCGAGAGGCTGCGCTGGGCCGAGGGCCGCAAGCTGGCGGCGTACGCCCGCAAGGCCGGCGACTTCTACTGCGACGCGATGGCCCAGGTCCATCTGGACCACTGGTCGCGCGGACGCGTCGTGCTGCTGGGCGACGCCGGCTACTGCGCGTCACCGCTCTCCGGGCAGGGCACCAGCCTGGCCCTGGTGGGGGCCTACGTCCTGGCGGGCGAGCTGGCGAAAGCGGGTGGTGACCACTCCGCGGCGTTCGCCCGCTACGAGGGGCGGATGCGGCCCTTCGTCGCCGCGAACCAGGCGCTCGCGACGGAGGCCCCGGGCGGTCCGGCGTCGGAGGAGTCGATGGAGCGGGCGAAGAGCGCGATCGTGCTCGACGAGGGCGGCGACGGGCGCGACGCGTAGCGCCCCGGGCCGGAGCCGTTCCGGGCGAGGCGCGGGGGCGTTAATGGGTCGAGCGGTGGTGATCCCGGCTCCTACAGTTGCCGGGCACCATTTCGTCACCGGGGGGCCGATCCGCCATGCGCACGCACTATCCGCGTACGCCGCACCTGCCGTGGTCGCCCGGAGCGTCGGGCGACGACGTGCGCGTCGGGGACCTGTCCGGGTTCGCCGGGCGGGAGGTCGTGGTCACCGAGAAGCTGGACGGCGAGAACACCACCCTGTACGCCGACGGGCTGCACGCCCGGTCCCTCGACTCCGCCCACCATCCGTCGCGGGCCTGGGTGAAGGCGCTGCACGGGCGTATCGCACACGCCATACCGGAGGGGTGGAGGGTGTGCGGCGAGAACATGTACGCGCGGCACTCCATCCCGTACGACGGTCTGGACAGCTACTTCTACGGGTTCTCCGTGTGGGACGAGCTGGGGTGGTGCCCTGGTTGGGACCACACCGTCGCCTTCCTGCGCGAGCTGGGCGTGCCGGTCCCGCGCGTGCTGTGGCGGGGCGTGTTCGACGAGCGGGCGCTGCGGCGGCTGGCGGTCGACACGCGGACGACGGAGGGGTACGTCGTGCGGACCGCCGACGGGTTCATGGCCGAGGAGTTCGGGCGGCGCGTCGCCAAGTGGGTGCGGCCCGGGCACGTACGGACCGGCACGCACTGGATGCACACCGCCGTGACGCCGAACCGGCTGGGGCCCGCGGCGGCCCTGTGGGAGGTGCGGTCGGGGGGCGCCGTGGACGTCGGGGCGCTGCTCGGTGCCGTGGACGGGCGGGGGGCGCTCGGTGCCGTCGGCCTGCCGGAGCGGGACGCCGCGGGGCCGGGGGCGGGGGCGGACGTGGACGCGGGGGCGGGGGCGGGGGCAGGGGCGGACGCGGAGGCCGCCGCCGGGGTCGCCGCGCGGGTCGGAGGGCTCGGGGACCGGCGGCTCTCCGGGGTGCTGGCCGCGCTGCTGCACGACGAACGGCGGGGCCTGCTGGCCGGACGGCTCGCGCCCGCGCTGGGGCTGCCGCTCGCGCGGCGCGTCGCCGACCTGGTGGGGCTGCACGCCCGGCTGTGGCGCCCGTACCCGGACGAGGAGCGCCGGGGCGGGCTCGTACGGCTGTCGCACGCCGCCGACCTGGACGTCCTGCACGCCGTCGCCGCCGCCCTGGCGCCCGGCCCGGCGGAGCGGGACCAGGTGGAGTGGTCCGCGCTGCACGCCGGGGAGCTGGGGGACACCGGGGCGGTCGACGGGGCGTTCCGCGCGGCGCTGCGGGGGCTCGCCGAGGACGCCGCCGCCCGGTGCCTGGCCGAGGCGCGGGAGCTGTACGCCCTCGGCAGGGTCGGCAGCCCCGAGGAGGCCGTCGCCGCCACCTGGCGGCTGCGCGACGGGACGTTTCCGCACCTGGTGCACCTGGTGGGGCCGTCCGGCAGCGGCAAGAGCACCTTCGCCCGGGGCCTGACCGGGGCGGACGCGCACGTGTCGCTGGACGCGCTGCGCGAGGAGCGCGGCGACCGGGCCGACCAGCGGGACGGGGGCGCGATCGTGCGCGCGGGGCTGGAGCGGCTCGACGCGGCGCTGGCGCGGGGCGGCACGGTCGTGTGGGACGCCACCTCGCTCAACCCGCACCAGCGGTCCCTGGTCCACGCGGTCGCCCGGCGCCGGGACGCGCTGGTCACGCACGTGGTGGCACTGGTCGACGACGCCGAGCTGGTCCGGCGCAACGCGGTGCGCGAGCACCCGGTGCCGGCCGGGGTCCTGGAGGCGCAGCTGCGCCGGTTCGTGCCGCCGTACCCGGGCCAGGCGCACCGCACCTGGTACGTCGGCGCCGGTGGCACCGTGGAGGAGGAGGCGTAGATGCGCACGAGCGACGAGATCTACCACCGGGTTCGCTGGGACTCCCGGTTCGACCCGGCGCGCTTCGTGATGGGCGTCATGCAGCGCGGGGCGGAGCCGAAGCGGGTGCCGCTGGCGGCGTTCGTGCCGGGTGGGGACATCCCGTGGCACCGGGTGCTGTTCTTCGAGGCCGACGGCGAGGTCGTCTGGGACCGGGCGACCGGGGTGGACCGGATCGACGCCTCGGGGGCGGGGCGGGTGCGGGAGGCCCGGCTGCTGCGCTCGCCCTTCTTCACGGCACGGCAGCCGCACGTGTGGGACGCGGGGGCCGGGCGGTGGGTCGCGGGGGGCGGGGCGTCCGGCGGAGGCGGGGACTCCGAGGTCCAGGCGGCCGACGTGGCCGGGGGCGGGGCGTCCGGTGGCGGCAGGGCGTCCGGCGGGGGCGGGGCCGGGGCGTCCGGCGGGGGCGGGGGCTTGCGGGTGCTGACCTGGAACACCCTGTGGGACCGGTACGACGGCGACCTCATCGACACCGCGCGCCGCCGGCCGCTCCTGCTGGACGCCCTGCGCGACGCCGACGCGGACGTGATCGCCCTCCAGGAGGCGGAACCCGCGCTGCTGCGCCTGCTGCTGGCGGCGCCGTGGGTGCGGGAGCGGTACGTGCTCGGCACCGACCCGGCCGGGCCGGACGTCGGCGAGTGCGGGCTGCTGCTGCTCAGCCGGTTGCCGGTCCGGGAGGCCGCCATCCATGTGCTCGGGCCACACAAGGCGGTCACGGCCATGGTGGTGGACACCGGTGCCGAGCGGCCGCTGACCGTGGCGGCCACCCACCTGAGCAGCGACCACTCGCAGGACGGCGCCGGGCGGCGGAACGCCGAGCTGGCGCGGCTCGCCGAGGGGTTCGCCGCCGTCGCGGGCGACCTCGTGCTGGTCGGCGACTTCAACGACGGCGGCGACCTGCCGGAGACCGCCCTGGGCATGCGCGACGCCTGGACCGAGGCGCACGGGCCCGCCGACCGGACGCCGACCTTCGATCCGGGCGCCAACCCGCTGGCCGCCGTGTCGTCCCTGTCCGGGCGGGCGGCCCGCCTCGACCGGGTCCTCCTGCGCGCCGAGCGCGCACGGGTGGACACCGCCGAGCTGACCGGCCGCGAGCCGGGGCCCGGCGGGCTGTACGTCTCCGACCACTACGGCGTGCTGGTCGACCTGGCCCTCGACGGGGCGGGCGCGCCGGGCGCGCTCGACGTGCGGCCGACCCCGAGGACGGCGGTCGCGTGGCTGCCGCCCGCCGCGCTGTGGCCGCCGATCCAGGATGTGCGCCGCGCACACGACCCGCAGATCCGGCGGTGGCCGCCCCACGTGAACCTGCTGTTCGGGTTCGTCCCGGAGGCGCGGTTCGAGCGGGCGGCGGAACTGGTGGCGGAGGCGGTGCGGGGCGTCGCGCCCTTCGAGGCGCGGCTCCAGGGCGTCCACACCTTCGGGCACCGCGAGGGCGCCACCGTGTGGCTGGACCCGGGCGCCGGGGGCGAGGCCCCGTGGCGGGAGCTGCGGCGCGCCCTGGAGCAGCGCTTCCCCCGCTGCCGGGGGCACCGGCGGGGCTTCACCCCGCACCTGAGTCTCGGCCGGACGGCCGATCCCGAGGCGGTGGCGCGGGCGGCGGAGGACCGGTTCGGCGGCCCGCTCACGGCGCCCGTCGCGGAGGTGGCGCTGCTGTCCCGGCGCGGCGGCGAACCCATGCGGGTGCGGGCGGTGGTGTCGCTCGGCACGGGCGAGGTGCGCTGGTACGACGACGGGGCCCCGTACCCCGCCGGGACCGGCCTCCCGGACGGGGGCGCCGCCGGCGCCGGTGGCGGGCGTGCCGGGGACGGGCGTGCCGGGGACGCCGTGGGCGGATGCGGCATGGAGGCGGAAGCCGCAGGCGGGGAGGCCGCGGGCGCGGAAGCCGCGGGCGGGGAGGCCGCCGTCTCGGGGCGCGTCGGACGGGCACCCGCCCCAGCGGCGACCTCCGCCCCGAGCGCCTCCGCCCCTGCGGACGCCGTCGAGCGCGTCCTCCGGGCCGTGGGCCGGGCGCTGCCCGGCGCCGAGGTGCACGTCGTCGGGTCGCGGCGCATGGGGTGCGACCTGCCCGGCGCCGACCTGGACCTCGTGGCGGCCGTCCCCGGCGCCCCGGACCTCGCGGACCTGCGGGAGCGGGTGGCCGCCGCGCTGCCCGCGGGCGCGGGCCCCGTGCGGGAGGTCGTCGGGGCGCGCGTACCGGGGTTCCGCTTCGAGGCGCACGGGGGGCTCGGGGTCGACCTGGCCGTCGTGCCCACCGGTGCGGTGCCGCCCCGCGACGCCGTGGCGCGCCGCGCCGAACTGGGCGAGCCGGCCGCCGTCGCGCTCAGCGCCGTCGCCGACGCGGACGCCGTACGGGCGTACGTCGGCGACCGGCACGCGGACTTCGCCCGCCTCGCGCGGGAGGTGAAGGCGTGGGCGCGGGCGCGCGGGCTGGACGCGGCGCCGCTCGGCGGACTGCCTGGCCTGGCCTGGGCGCTGCTGGCCGCCCGTACCGTGCGGGAGGCGGAGGCCGGGGACGCCGCGAGTCCGCGGGCACTGCTGCGGAGCTTCTTCGCGACCTGGGCCGCCTGGGACTGGCGGCTCCCGGTGGACGCCGCCCCCGTGGACGCCGCCCCCGTGGACGCCGCCGCCCCCGTGGACGAGGAGCCCCTGGACGGGACGACCGCGCCCGGCGCCTCGGGCCTCCCCGTCGCGGTGACCACGCCCACGTACCCGCGCCGCCCCTGCACCGACCAGGTCACGCCCGGCGGCCGGGACCTGCTGGTGCGGGAGCTGTACCGGGCGTGGGAGCTGCTGGAGGCCGGCGGCGAGGCGGACGCCCGGCTGCTCGACCCGCCGCCGATGCACCGCCGCCACGCCGCCTGGGCGGTGGTGACCGTGCCGCGCGGCCCGTTGGAGGGGCGCGTCCGGGGCCGTACGCGCGCCCTGCTCGCCGCCCTCGCGGAGGCGGGCGCGCCGGACGCCCACGCGTGGCCGCGCCCGTACGCGCAGGGCCCGGACTCGGTGGCGTACGCGATCGGCCTGGGCGCCGAGCCGCCGGACGCCGCCGCCCTCGCGGACGTGGCCGGCCGCCGGCTGCGCGGCCTTCCGGGCGTGACGCTCACCTGGGCGGACGGTGGGGACGTCCCCACCCTGGGCTGATCGTCCCGCCGGAGCCCCGGCCCCGCGCCGACCGGCCCGAAGCCCCGCCCGCGTCACCGCGCCCTACGCCCCGCCGTCACCGGCCTCGGCGTTGCGGGCGATCCGCCGCAGGACGCGCAGGGCCGCGGCGTACTCCTCGTCGGTCACGCCCTCGTGCAGCCGCGCCCGCACGTCGGTGACGAGTGCCCGCGTCCGCGCGTGCGCGGCGGCGCCCTCGCCGGTCAGGCGCAGCACGCCCCCCTCGTCCTCCGTCGTCCAGCCCCGGTACGCCAGCCGGGCCGGGATGCGCGGGATCTCGTCGGGGTCGTCGGCCAGCGCCACCAGTCCGGCGGCCAGCTCCTCGCGGGAGGCGCCGCCCGGTCCGGCGGCGGCCAGGCGGTTGAGGGTCCACCAGAGGGGCTGGGTGAGGTCGAGGTCCGCCATGGCATCCCGGAGACGGCGGATGACGGCCTTGTGGACGACGTGGCTCCAGTAGCCGATGGGCTGGGCGGCGAGGTCCTCGTCCGTGGCGGCGGGGTCTGCCGGGGCGGGGGCGACCTTGGTCGTGCCGTCCGTGGCGGGGGCGACCCCGGTGGAGCCTGCGGCGGCGGGGCCGGCAGGGGCGGTCGTGGTGCCAGGGACGGCTGTGGCGGCGGCGACTGTGGTGGAAGTCATGAACCGGACGCTATGACCTCAAGTCGGCTTGAGGTCAACGCCGTTCGAAGGGCGAGCACGCGGAGTCGAACACCCTGCTGCGTCCAGGGCAACCCGAGGTGCCGATAATCCGTCTAGATGACCGCGCGGGCAGCGCATCGACCAGCGCTCCCACCCGCCGACGGCAGAAGACCACCGCAGCAGCAGTACAGGGGCACAAGTGAACGAGATACCGGGGGGCCGACCTCACGCTGCCGTCTCCCGTACGACCGGCGCCCCCTCCCCCGCCGACCACACCGGCGACACCGCCCCCGGCACGGCCCCGAGGCGTCCCCGTCCCACCCGTCGCCGCACCCTCGCCGCCGCCCTCGGGCTCGCCGGGGCCACCGCCCTCGCCGGCGCCCTCGGCGGCTGCTCCGTCCCCGCGCCGCGCCGCGGCGGCCCCACCGCGGACCCGGCCCCCGGCATGCCGATCACCGGCTCGCGCCGCGCGCAGCTCATGCAGATCATGGCGCACCCGGACGACGACCTGTACTTCATGAACCCGGACTGCCAGCGCATGGTCGACGCGGGCGTCCCCCTGGTCTGCGTGTACGTCACCGCGGGCGAGCACAACGGCAAGAACCACATCCCCGGCCGCACCGGCGAGACCGTCGCCGACAAGGAGGACTACTCCTCCGCCCGCCACCAGGGCCTGCGCCAGGCGTACGCGCAGATGATCGGCCTGGACCGGTTCACCCCCTGGCAGAAGGGCGTCGCGACCCTGCGCGGCGACCGCCAGGCCGAGATCAACACCCTCGCCCACGGCAACCGCCGCGTGGAACTGGTCTTCCTCAACCTGGCGATGCACGCCCCGCGCCGCTGGATGGCGCTCCCCAGCCTGTGGGAGGACCGCGCACTGGGCCTGCGCACCGTCATCGCGACCGACTCGCCCGTCCGCCGCGCCGACACCTACGACTACGACGGCCTGGTCGACGTCCTCGTCGGGCTGCTGGAGCGCTACCGCCCCACGGTCGTCCACACCCTCGACCCCGACCCCGACATCCAGCACAGCGACGAGGCCACCCGCAAGAAGGACTCCGAGCAGCCCGGCTACTCCGACCACGGCGACCACACCGCCGTCGCCTCCTTCAGCTGGGCGGCGCTGGTCCGCTGGGTCGCCGAGGCCACGGCGGACGGCGGTGCCATACCGGCCTTCACCACCACCTCGTTCCGCGGGTACTACAACCGCCACTGGCCGAAGAACCTCCCCGAGCCGGTGCTGCGCGAGAAGGCCGCGCACCTCGTCCCGTACGGCGGCGACCCCTCCTGGCAGTGCGGCAACGCCGCCGGCTGCGGCGACTACATGGTCGGCGGCAGGCGCCCGCTCACCAACAAGAAGGGATGGGTCCGCTCGACCCACCACCGCCACCCCGGCACCGGCCCGGTCGTCGCGACCGGCCCCGACGGGCGGCTGACCGTCTACGGGGTGCTGGGGCTGCGCGCGGTGCGCTGGCGGGAGACGGAGCCGGGCAGCGGGCAGTGGACCGAGCCGGACGACCTCGGCGGCGGTCCGCTCGCGCCCGCCCTGGGCGCGGCGACCCTCCTGGACGGGCGGCAACTGCTGTTCGGGCTGCGGTTCGCCGCGCTCGGCGGGCACGGCGGCGCCAACCGGCGGGAGGTCGCCGTCCTGGAGCAGCGCTCCCCCGGCGGGCCGTTCCTGGCCTGGTCGGGGCTCGGCAACCCGGAGCGGGACGACGACCGGGGGCGGCGGATCGGCGTGCCGGTGGCGGTGACCGCCCCGGACGGCCGCGTCCACCTCTTCGTACGGGACGCCGGGAAGGGCGTCAGCACACGGGTCCGGGAGGCCGACGGCACCTGGGGCCCCTGGCGCGGCCTCGACGGCGCCGAGGTGCAGGACGGGCTGTCGGCGGCGGTCGACGGGCGGGGGCGCGTGCACCTGTTCGCGACGGGCCGGGACCGCGTCCACCACTGGGCGCAGGAGCGGTCCGGCGGGCCGGTGGTCTTCCGCGCGGACGGGCCCGCGCTGCCGGTGCCGGGCGGCCCGGTCGACACGGCCGCCACGCCGGACGGGGGGCTCGCGCTGTACTACCGGCGGCCCGAGGCACGGGAGCTGACGGCCGTACGGCCGGACGGCGCCCGGCTCGCGGCGCCCGCCTTCGACGGGTACGGCCCGGTCGTCGCGGTCGGCACGCCGAAGGGGCCCGTGCTGCTGGGCCGGGACCTGGCCGGGCGCGTCCGGCTGCACGTGGCGGGGCGCGACGCGGTGCGGACGCGGGGCGTGGTCGCGCTCGGGCCGGCGACCCCGCACCTGGGGCCGAAGGGCGCCCTGGCGGTGGGCATCGGCGCGGACGCCTACCCGTGGTCGTGGGCCTCCCACACGGACACCGCCTGACGGGTACGCCCCCGCACACCAGCGCGACCCGTCACCCCGGGCGCGTCGCGCCCCGCGCGGACCGCGCCCGCCCTGCCCGGCCACCCCGCGGAGGCCCCCCTCGTACCGGCCGCGCCCCCTGACGCCCCACGCCCGGCCCCGGCGCGTCGCGCCCCCCTGACGCGTCACGCCCCCGGCGGCAGGCCGCACCGCACCCGGCGGCGCGCCGCCCCACCCTGCGGCCCCCGACCCGACGGGGGCCGCACCCGACGGATCCCACCCGACGGATCGCACCCGGCCCGTGGGACCTCGCGGGGGGCATGACGAAGGGCCCCGCACCTCTCGGTGCGGGGCCCCTCTGTCGCTCCAGGTCTCCCGGGAGTGACCAGGTCAGCCGATCAGGCCGTCAAGGAACTTACTTGACGATCTTGGTGACCTGGCCGGCGCCGACGGTCCGGCCACCCTCACGGATGGCGAACTTCAGGCCCTCCTCCATGGCGACCGGCTGGATCAGCGAGACCGACATGGTGGTGTTGTCGCCCGGCATGACCATCTCGGTGCCCTCGGGGAGGGTCACGACGCCGGTCACGTCCGTGGTACGGAAGTAGAACTGCGGGCGGTAGTTGTTGAAGAACGGCGTGTGGCGGCCACCCTCGTCCTTGGACAGGATGTAGGCCTGCGCCTCGAACTCGGTGTGCGGGGTGACCGAGCCCGGCTTGATGATGACCTGGCCGCGCTCGACGTCCTCGCGCTTGATGCCACGGAGGAGCAGACCGACGTTCTCACCGGCCTGGCCCTCGTCGAGCAGCTTGCGGAACATCTCGATGCCGGTGACCGTGGTGGTGGTCTTCTCGGTCTTGATGCCGATGATGTCGACGGTCTCGTTGACCTTCAGGACACCACGCTCGATACGGCCGGTGACGACCGTACCGCGACCGGTGATCGTGAAGACGTCCTCGATCGGCATGAGGAACGGCTTGTCGACGTCGCGCTCCGGCTGCGGGATGGCCTCGTCGACGGCGTTCATCAGGTTCAGGACCGACTCGGCCCACTCCGGGTCGCCCTCGAGCGCCTTCAGAGCGGAGACCTTGACGACCGGAACGTCGTCGCCCGGGAACTCGTACTCGGAGAGGAGCTCACGCACCTCGAGCTCGACGAGCTCCAGGATCTCCTCGTCGTCCACCATGTCGGCCTTGTTCAGGGCGACGACGATGTACGGAACGCCGACCTGGCGGGCCAGGAGCACGTGCTCCTTGGTCTGCGGCATCGGGCCGTCGGTGGCGGCGACCACGAGGATGGCGCCGTCCATCTGAGCGGCACCGGTGATCATGTTCTTGATGTAGTCCGCGTGACCCGGGCAGTCCACGTGCGCGTAGTGACGCGACTCGGTCTGGTACTCGACGTGCGCGATGGAGATGGTGATACCGCGCTGGCGCTCCTCAGGAGCCTTGTCGATCTGGTCGAAGGCCGAGGCCTCGTTCAGGTCCGGGTACTTGTCGTGCAGCACCTTGGTAATGGCGGCCGTGAGGGTCGTCTTACCGTGGTCGATGTGACCGATGGTGCCGATGTTGACGTGCGGCTTAGTCCGCTCGAACTTCGCCTTCGCCACTGGGGTCCTCCTGTGGAGTGGTTCTGTACGCCTTACTCATCGGCGCCAGGTGATCTTTGCTGGGATGCCGGCCCCGGGGCGCTCCGCCGTTCCGCTCGCACGGTGTGCGGTGGAACGCCCCGGTGTATCCGGTGACAAGCCTAAAGCGTGAACTCGGTGGAGTTACTCGCCCTTGGCCTTCGCGATGATCTCCTCGGCGACGTTCCGCGGAACCTCGGCGTAGGAGTCGAACTGCATCGAGTAGCTTGCGCGACCCGAGGTCTTGCTGCGGAGGTCGCCGACGTAGCCGAACATCTCCGACAGCGGCACCAGGCCCTTGACGACACGGGCACCGGCACGCTCCTCCATGGCCTGGATCTGGCCACGGCGGGAGTTGATGTCACCGATGACATCGCCCATGTAGTCCTCGGGCGTGGTGACCTCAACGGCCATCATCGGCTCGAGGAGCACGGGGGACGCCTTGCGCGCGGCCTCCTTGAAGGCCTGCGAGCCGGCGATCTTGAAGGCGAGCTCGGAGGAGTCGACCTCGTGGTAGGCGCCGTCGAGCAGCGTGACGCGCACGCCGGTCATCTCGTACCCGGCGAGGATGCCGAACTGCATGGCCTCCTGCGCACCGGCGTCGACCGAAGGGATGTACTCCTTCGGGATGCGGCCACCGGTCACCTTGTTCACGAACTCGTACGAGGCGTCGCCGCCCTCGATGGGCTCGATCGCGATCTGCACCTTGGCGAACTGACCGGTACCACCGGTCTGCTTCTTGTGGGTGTAGTCCACGCGCTCGACGGCCTTGCGGATCGTCTCACGGTACGCGACCTGCGGCTTGCCGACGTTGGCCTCGACCTTGAACTCGCGCTTCATGCGGTCGACGAGCACCTCGAGGTGAAGCTCGCCCATACCGCCGATGACGGTCTGGCCGGTCTCCTCGTTGGTGTGCACCTGGAAGGAGGGGTCCTCCTCCGCGAGACGCTGGATGGCGACACCCAGCTTCTCCTGGTCACCCTTGGACTTGGGCTCGATGGCGACCTCGATCACCGGCGCCGGGAAGTCCATGGACTCCAGGATCACCGGGGACTTCTCGTCGCACAGCGTCTCACCGGTCGTGGTCTGCTTCAGACCCATGACGGCGATGATGTCGCCGGCGCCCACCGAGTCGATCTCCTCACGCTTGTTCGCGTGCATGCGGTAGATCTTGCCGATGCGCTCCTTCTTGCCCTTGACGGAGTTCAGCACCGAGGTGCCGGAGTCCAGGCGACCGGAGTAGATCCGGACGAAGGTGAGCTTGCCGAGGTGCGGGTCGCTCATGATCTTGAACGCCAGCGCCGACAGCGGCTCGTCGTCGGACGGCTTGCGCTTGATGACCGCCTCGGCGTCCTTCGGGTCCTGACCCTCGATGGCCTCGATGTCGACCGGGGAGGGCAGGTAGCGCACGACGGCGTCGAGCAGGGGCTGGACGCCCTTGTTCTTGAACGCGGTGCCGCAGAACACCGGGGTCACCGTGGTGCCGGTGCCCTTGCCGGAGGCGATGGTGATACGACGGATCGCCGCGTACAGCTGCTCCTCGGAGAGCTCCTCGCCCTCCAGGTACAGCTCCATGGTCTCTTCGTCGTTCTCGGCGACGGCCTCGACCAGCTTGCCGCGGTACTCCTCGGCGAGCTCGACCAGGTCCTCCGGGATGTCGACGATGTCGTACATCTCGCCCTTGGCCGCCTCGGCGGAGTAGACCAGGGCCTTCATGCGGACCAGGTCGACGACGCCCTTGAAGTCGGCCTCGGCACCGATCGGGAGCTGCATGACGATCGGCTGGGCGCCCAGGCGGTCCGAGATCATCCCGACACAGCGGAAGAAGTCGGCGCCGGTACGGTCCAGCTTGTTGACGAAGCAGATACGCGGAACGCCGTAGCGGTCCGCCTGACGCCACACGGTCTCGGACTGCGGCTCCACACCGGCCACACCGTCGAACACGGTCACGGCGCCGTCGAGGACGCGGAGCGAACGCTCCACCTCGACGGTGAAGTCGACGTGACCCGGGGTGTCGATGATGTTGATGGTGTGATCGACGTCCTCGAGCGACCAGTGGCAGGTCGTCGCGGCGGACGTGATCGTGATGCCGCGCTCCTGCTCCTGCTCCATCCAGTCCATCGTGGCAGCGCCGTCGTGGACCTCACCGATCTTGTAAGAGACACCGGTGTAGAAGAGGATGCGCTCGGTGGTGGTCGTCTTGCCCGCGTCGATGTGGGCCATGATCCCGATGTTGCGGACCTTGGCCAGGTCAAGCGAAGTGGTAGCCATAAGGCTTCAGTCTTCTCTCGGTCTCGATGTGGGTTGCGACTACCAGCGGTAGTGCGCGAAGGCCTTGTTGGACTCGGCCATCTTGTGCGTGTCCTCGCGCTTCTTGACCGAGGCGCCGAGGCCGTTCGAGGCGTCCAGCAGCTCGTTCATCAGGCGCTCGGTCATGGTCTTCTCGCGGCGGGCGCGCGAGTAGCCCACGAGCCAGCGCAGCGCGAGAGTGGAGGCGCGACCGGGCTTGACCTCGATCGGCACCTGGTAGGTGGCGCCACCGACACGGCGGGACTTCACCTCGAGGGCCGGCTTGACGTTCTCGAGGGCGCGCTTCAGCGTGATGACCGGGTCCTGGCCGGTCTTCTCGCGAAGGCCCTCCATCGCGCCGTAGACGATGCGCTCGGCGGTGGAACGCTTGCCGTTGAGCAGAATCTTGTTGATGAGCGAGGTCACCAGAGGAGAACCGTAAACCGGGTCGATGATGACCGGGCGCTTCGGGGCGGGGCCCTTACGAGGCATTCTTACTTCTCCTTCTTGGCGCCGTAGCGGCTGCGGGCCTGCTTGCGGTTCTTGACACCCTGGGTGTCGAGCGAGCCGCGGATGATCTTGTAGCGAACACCCGGCAGGTCCTTCACACGGCCACCACGCACGAGCACGATGGAGTGCTCCTGCAGGTTGTGTCCCTCACCCGGAATGTAAGCCGTGACCTCGATCCCGGAGGTCAGACGCACACGCGCGACCTTGCGGAGGGCCGAGTTCGGCTTCTTCGGGGTGGTCGTGAACACACGCGTGCAGACGCCGCGACGCTGAGGGGAACCCTCGAGGGCGGGCGTCTTGTTCTTCTCGACCTTGTCCTGCCGGCCCTTCCGGACCAGCTGCTGGATCGTAGGCACTACTTCTCCGGTTTCTGTGTGCCGTGTAGTAAAGCTAACCTGGAACTTTGCCGACCCACGCGGTCGGGTGTGTCGGATCGTGCGGACTCCCGCCGGAAGGCGGACATGGGCGCAGATCGCGGTGGCCGTCGGCGGACTCGCCGTGCGGTTGAGGACACGCACACGAGCCCAGGCACACCCCAGGCACAAGGTCTGAGCGTACCTACCGTACGGACCTGGGTCAAAACAAATGCCCACGCGCAGCACCGGCCACCCCGGGGGCGGCACGGGGGGCCTGGAGACGGGGCCGCGGGGGCGCGGGCGGGCGGCGGGACGCGGGACGCGGCGGTACGGGGGCGGGGCGGGACGCGGACGGGTGGTACAGGGGCCGTGGGCGGGCGGCGGGACGCGGGCCGTACGGGGCCGGGGCGCGGTGGTACGCGAGCGGGGCCGGGCGGCACGTCACCGGGAGGCGGCGCACGCGAGCGGGGCCGGGCGGCACGCGGGCCGTACGAGGGCGGGAGCGGCGGGCGTACTCACGCTCCCTCGTCCTCGGGGACGGAGGGCTGCCGGGCGCGCCCGCCCCCTCCGGGCTGGCCGCGCCGGGGGCGGCGCGGGGTGGCGATCCTCGGGATGGTGGGGACCTTCGAACCGCGGCTCTTGGGGACGAACGCGTGGCGGGGCGCCGAGGAGGACGCTTCATCGCTCCCGGCCGGGGGCGAGGCGGGGGCGGCGGCCGGACCGGGGCCCGCCGGGTCGGCACGGCCGGGCGCGGCGGGGGCCGTGGGGGTGGTGGGTGCGTCCGGCGGGGCCGCCGCTGCGGTGGGGGGTGGTTCGGCTGCGGTCCGCGAGGCCGGCTCCTCGGTCGTCGCGCCGTCGCCCGCCGCCTCGTACCCGTGCTTGCGGCCGTGGCCGGGCGCCGGGCGCTTCGGTGCGGGGTCCGGGTGCTTCGGTGCGGGGTCCGGGTCGGCTGCGTAGGGGAGGCGGCGGTCGCGCGGGAACGGTATGACGGAGCCCCGGCCGCGCGTCCGGTCGACCAGGCGCAGGGGGCGGCCCCGCGCGGCGCGGGCTTCCTCCACGAGCGGGGTGAAGTGGAGGGCGGCGTCGCGCCAGCCGTCGGCGTACGCCTTGAACTCGCGGCGTTCGAGTTCCTCGCGGAGCAGCAGGGCGATCTCGTCCGGGGCGTGGCCCTCCAGCAGCCGCCCGAGCAGGCCCAGCAGGCCCAGCAGGCCCGGCAGGCCCGGCAGGCCGTCAGGGGAGTCGTCGGGGGAGCCGTCGGGCGGGGGCGGGGGTGGCGACTCCCCCTCGCGGGTCCGTTCCGGAGCGGCGGGGTCGGCGGGGTCCCGGCACGGCTCCTCCGCCGGGCAGCCGTCGCGGCCGGAGCGGCCGTCGTCCGCGTCACCGCCCGCGAGCGGTGGACACCCTTCGCCCTCGACCATCAACGCGTCTCTCTCCGTGTCCCGTTGCCGCCGGCCCACCCAGCGTCGCAGGCATTCCCGAGCGACGCATGCGCGTTCGCCCGTGGCATGAGACGCGCGGCTCGGGTGCGGGCCACGGCCTGTGTAAACAGCAGTGGACAGACCGGGGCAGCTTACCGGGACGCGGGGAGGCGGTCACTGCGGGTACACGGACCGGCCGCGCGGTCCGACGGTCCGGAGCGCGCGGCCGGGCGGCGGCGGTGGCGGGCGTTCCCGCCGGTCCCGTGGTCCCGGGCGGGATGGTGGACGGTGACGATGCGCCGGGCCGCGCCGGGTCGCCAGAGCCGGGGCCGGGGCCGGGACGGCGGCGGGAACACGGGGCCGAACGGCGGGCGGCGGGGGCCGGGGGGGCGGGCGCCGGGGGGCGGGGGCCGGGCGGTGGCGGGCCGCCCGGCACCCGCTCACTCCTTGGCGAGCGGCGCGCGGCGCGCCGGGGCGGGCGGCAGGAACTGGCCGGCCACCTTCATGAACATCTCGCGCTGGTCCGCCGGCACGCCCAGCCCCGCCGCGGCCTCTTCCAGCGTCAGGCGGCGGCCCTCCCCCGCGCCCTGCGGCGGCGCCTCGTCGGCCTGCGGCAGCGGGAGGTCGTCCTCCGTGAGCCGCCCGGACCTGATGAGCATGTCGCGCACCGGCACGCCGAGCACGTGCGCGAGGCGCCGGGTCGTCTCCAGGTCCGGCATGCTCTGGCGCTGCAGCAGCCGGGTGATGGCCGCGCGGTGGACGCCGGCCTCGTCCGCGAGGCGGGACTTGCCTCCCCCGCGCGGACTGTCGATGTCGAAGCCGCGGCGGCGGATCAGTTCCTCGATCCAGGCGGCGAACTGTTCCAGGTCACTGGCGGTCATGGTGTGGGGTCGCCTCCCTCCGAAGCGAGGCCCAGAGTATCGCGCTTGCGCGCACGGAATTACGTGCCCGAACGCACGCATCGTGCAGATTCCGGGAAGGCCGGAACACGAAGTTAGTTGCGGGCTCGCACGCAACATGGCAGGGTGCGTGTCCGCGACCTCTCTCCGGTCCCCTTTCCCACCGCGCTCAGGAGCCCCGCATGCCGTCCGCCCCGCACCCGTCCCCGCCGCCGTCCGAGGTCATGGAGTTCTTCGGCTGGCGGGCCGCGGCCGCGTGCTCGGGGCTGCCCCCGCACGTCGTGTTCGCCCGCCGCGAGGCGGAGGCCGCACCCGCGCTGGCGGCCTGCGGCCGGTGCCCGGTGGTACGCCGCTGCCTGGAGGCGGTGGCACCCGCCGAGAGCTGGTTCGACGGCGTGAGCGGGGGGCGGCTCTGGCGCAACGGCCGCCCGGTCCGGCTCCGCCGTGACACCGACGGGACCCACAGGACCGGCGGGACCGGCGGGACCGGCGGGGCCCGCGCCGCCTGAGGGCGCCGCACGGCTCGCCCCGCGCCGCCGCCCGCCCCTCAGGCGCGCCCCCCACGGCCCGCGCTCAGGCCCGGCCCGCCCCTCCCGTACGCGCCGCGACCCAGCCCAGCGCCCATCACCGCCCGGCGCCCGTCCGGCACCCCGCGCCTCACTCCACGTCACCACCCTGGGAGCACTCCATGGCCGAACCGACGACCACCGCCGCACGCACCGTCCAGGACGCGGCCCTCTGGATCGAGGCGCTGCTCAGGCAGTTCCCCGAGCTGCTGACCGAACTGGCCCCCGGCCGCCCCTCCCCCGCCGCCGCCCCGGCGCGGCGGGCCCCCTCGCCCGAGGCGGCGGAGCGCATCCGCGCGGAGCGGCGGGACGCGCTGCTGGTGGAGAAGCGGCACGGCCTGACCGCGCCCGGGTACTCGGCCGCGCCCCTGCGCCTCCATGTCTCCGACGCCGTACGGGACATCACCGACGGGGTCGTGGAGCTGGACGAGGCCGTGCACGACAAGCTCGGGCTCGGCCGGCCGCGCCACGCGCGGGTTCCGCAGCGGCTGGCCCGGATCGCGGGGCTGCTGGGCGAGGTGGCCGCGCACCCCGCGCTCGCCGCCCACGTACGGGACGAGTCGCGCCGGATGGCCCGCCGCTGCGCGCGCGTGCTGGGCGACTCGGAGTCGGTCGTCCGGGTGCGGGGCCGCTGCCCGTGGTGCGACTCGGTGTCGCTGCGCGCCTTCCCCGCCCGCCGCGCGGTGCTCTGCGTGAACCCGGCCTGCCGGTGCGACGCGGCCGCGTGCGACTGCCGTACGGACCCGGCGTACCGGCACGTCTGGCACGAGGACGCGTGGGAGGCCCTGGCCGGCGCCGCGGGGGCGGACCGGGCCGAGATCGACGCCTCCATGGACGAGACGGCGGACGCGCGGCCGGGCCCCGGGCGCCGTCCGGACGCCCCGAGGCGCGCTTCCCGGGGGGACCGGGGATGACCACCGACCGAAGGAGACCGCACATGACCGTCACCGCCGACACGCTGATCAGCAGTGACCTCGCCGCGACGGAGGCCGGGGTCGTCCCGGCCACCATCCGCAAGTGGGTCCAGCTCGGCCACCTGGCCCCGTCCGGGCGCCGCGGGCGGGCGCTCCTCTACCGGCTGGAGGACGTGTTCGCGGCGGAGCGGGCGGCCCGGCGAAAGCCCCCGGCCCGCTGACGCCGACGACCCGCCGGCGACCGACGGCCCACTGACGACCGACGGCCCGCCGACGACCGGCAGGCGGCGGACGGCCCGCGGGCCGGGCCCGGCGGATCACCCGCCGCACCGAGAGAGGCGGCCACCCCCGACCCGGGGGTGGCCGCCTCTTCTCGCTGCGGGCGCACCGCTGACGCCGGGCACCAGCGCGGTGCGGGCGCACCGCGGGTGCCGGCTGCGCACCGCGTGCGCGCGCCGCGTCAGGGGCGTCGCCGCCGTCAGGGCTCGTCGTCCCCGTCCGGGCGTATGGGCAGCACCCGCGCGTCATCCGGATCGGGGTGGCTTCTGCCCAGGTGGGCGACGGCCTCCTGCCAGCCGCCCGCGAATCCGTGCACCTCGGCGTCGGCCGAGATCCGCGCCCCGATCTTCCCGATCACCGCGGTGAGCACTCTCGCGGTCTCATCCGTGTAGGCCCCGGTCCCGCCCGCCTCCGCGGCGACCTCCAGGACGGCGGCGACCACGTCGGTCAGCCGCTCATGAGCACTGCCGGCACTGCTGGACACACGCACCTGCCGTTCCCCGTTCGTACAGCGAGCTGCCATTCGCCCTCATCGAACGTCTTCTTCGAATGCCTGTTCGAAACCATGAGGGTACGCCTCCGACGCACCGTCACACCACCCGGAAGGCGCCCACGAGGCACGGCTCGGCGCGAACAAGTTGCGCGCTCGCACGATCTCAATCACTATGGATGCAGCGGCGGAGCTGTGCCCGCATCCCTCCAGGGCACCGCTCCGCCGCCCGTGTGTCCGGGCACTGTCCGTGTCCGAGCGCCGTCACGGGCCCTCTCCCGGCACCGCCCGCTCACCGCAGTGTCCGGTCACGCGGCCGGGCGCCCGGCCGCCCCGTACGAACAGGAGTGATTCCCCGTCATGAGCTCAGCCCCGAGCACCTTCCCCGATGTGGAGGCCATCGTCGTGGACCTCCTCTCCGACCGGCCGGAGCTGGCGGGGGCGATCGTCGACGAGTCGCCGCCGCCCGGCTTCGACGGCACCCAGCGGGCCGTGATCGTCTCCCGTCGCGGCGGCGCCTGGGTCGACGACCTCCACGTCGACCGGCCGATGATCGAGCTGGAGGTGTACGGCCCGGACAAGACGGCCGCGCACGTCCTGGCCAACGCGGCCCGCGCGGTGCTGCTGCGATGCGCCGGCACCGTCCTGGGCACCTCGGTCATCACCGACGCCGCCGAGGCCGACGGCCCGCGCTGGCTGCCCGACTACGTCTACACGGCTGCGAACCGCTACCTCTGCGTGATCCAGCTCTCCGTGCGCACGAGCTGACCCCGGCCCGCACCCGCACCCGCGCCGTACGGGCCTCCGCCCGTACCCGCGCCCCCACGGACCGGCGACCGCCGGCCGTACCCACAGACAGGCCCCGCCGGCCCCGGCGGGGCCTTCGCCGTACCCACGGCGACCCCACCGCACCAACCGAACCTCTCCAAGGAGCACACCATGGCAGGCAACTCCGCCTCCGAGATCCGCGTCGCCGGCACCGGACGGGTCCTGGTCGCCCCGCTGGGCGCCGCCCTCCCGACCACCTTCTCCGCCACCCCGTCCACCGACTGGGACAGCAGCTGGGTGGACCTCGGGTACACCACGACCGACGGCGTGACCTTCTCCAAGAAGGACAAGCTCGACCCGGTCGAGACGTGGCAGTCCATCAGCCCGGCCCGGTTCGTCTACTCGGACCGCGACCTGACGCTGAAGTTCTCCATGCTCCAGTTCAACGAGGACACGCTGCCGTTCTTCATGGGCGGCAGCAAGACCGACATCGTTCCCGGCGGCGCCGACAACCAGGGCGTCTTCACCTTCGACGTGCCGGACGGGCCGACCTTCGACGAGCGGGCCCTCGGCCTGGAGTTCACCGACGGCAAGGACGTGACCTACCGCTTCGTCATCCCGCGCGGCCAGGTCACGGCCACCGACGACATCAAGCTCGCCCGCAAGGCGGCCGCGTCGCTCGGCGTCACCTTCACCGCGCTGTCGTCCGGCGACGGCGAGCCGCTGGCCACCTTCGTGATGAAGGACCCGGCGTACGCCACCGCCTGATCACCACCCCGGTGCCGGGCGGGAGCCCTCCGCTCCCGCCCGGCACCCGCCCCACTCGCACCGCACAGCACCGTCACAGAGATACGGAGACACCATGGCCTCGTTCAACGTCAACGCCGCCCGCGCCCAGCGCCTGGAAGCGCTCGGCCGCGGCTGGTCCTTCGAGCTCGACGGCGACACCTTCGAGCTGCCCACCGAGCTCTCGCGCACGACGGCCAAGGCGCTGCGCCGGCTCGACGACGACGACGTGGACGGCCTGCTGAAGCTGCTGCTCGGCGCCGAGCAGTTCGCCCGCTTCGAGAAGCACGACGTCACGATGCAGGACATCGGGGCGATCCTGAACGCCTACGGCAAGGAGACCGGGCTCGGCCTGGGGGAAGGCTGAGCCTCGACGCGTTCGTCACCGAACACGCCGAGGCCCTCGAAGCCGACCTCCTGCGGCACTACGGCGTGGACCTGCTGGACTGGCACCGCGGCCGGCTCTCGTCACGCCGGCTCGCGGTGCTGGTCAAGCACATGCCACGCGACAGCGCCCTGCTGAGCGAGACGGACGGCGAGGCGGCCGACTGGTCGACCACGGACTACCTGCTGGCCGCCGTCGTCGACCACCTGGCCGCGGCGAACTGGATGTTCGCCTCGGTCCACTCGGACGAGGACGCCGACCCGCCGGAGCGCCCGGTACCGGTACCGAGGCCGGGCGACGGGGCTGCCGGCTCCGTGGACGCCCCCCGGCCGACGGCGCCCGCCCCCGCCGGGGCCCCGGACCGGGACCGGGCCCCGGACCCGCCGAGCCCGGCGGAACTGGCCCGGTTCTTCAGCTGAAGACCGTGAGCAGGAGCACGGCGGCGGCGACCAGTACCGCCAGGGCCGCCTGGAAGACGTAGCCGAGCCTCGCCTCCCGGCCCGCCAGGTACTGCGCCGACGCCGCGTCCGACGGCTTGCGCGGGTCGTACACGACCGGGAAGCCCTGGCCGACCTCGGGGGCGGGCCGGGGGCTGTTGATCCTCGCGGCGATCTTGATTCCGGTCTCCGTCCGGAAATGGCACCGGACGTAATGGACGGTGACCCCGCTGGTCCTGATCCGCTCCACGCAGACGGCTTCCGCCTCGATTCCGCGGCGCTTCAGACGACGGTCGCGCAACTGCGCCGGAAGGGACAGCAGGACCAGCGCGGTGAGCGGAAGACAGAGAAGCAGGATCACTTCAGCGGCTGTCGCATACCCCGATATCGCCAGATGCACGGAAACCCCCCGGATGTGCCCGTCCCGCCGAACGGGGCGCAGTCTACAACCACGCCACCCACGGGAGGTCTCACGTGGCGGATTACATCACCGAGGCGGAACTCACCGCCCGACTCAAGAGCCACGGCATCGCCGAGGACACCACGGACGTCACCACGACCGCCGATGTCCAGAAGGAGATCAACGCCGCGGTCGCAAGATACTCGGACCAGGTGAAGGACGATCAGAAGAAAGAGGACGAGAAATTCTTCAAGGACTGGGTCTGGCGCGTTCCCACCGAACTCAACGGACTGAAGTCTGAATTCACCTCCTTCAAGGCGGAGCTCGTTCCCCTGGTGACCGGATGGGCGGTACTGAACGCCGCCCTTCCGTCGCTGTGGAGCCTTGAGGAGATGATGAAAAACAGATGGGGGTGGGACTACAGCCGAAACGGCATCCTCATGCCGCCCCCCATCGCGCGCCGCCGGGAGCAGCGGGCACTGGGCGAGGAACTCGCGCGCGAGGCGGAGCAGAGGCGCCAGAGCCTGCCGCCCGACCAGCGGTGGGAGTCACCCGAGGAGCGCCTCCGGATGCGCGAGGAGGAACGGCGCCGCGCCGAGGAGGAGCGCCGCCGTGCCGAGGAGGCCCGCCGCGCCGAGGAGGAGCGGCAGCGCCAGGAAGCGCAGCGCGCCGAGGAGGAGCGCCAACGCGAGGCCGAACGGCAGCAGGCGGCTCGCCGTGCGGAGGAGGAGCGCCAACGCGAGGCCGAGCGGCGGCGCGAGGAGGAGCGACGGCAGGCGGCCGCCCGTCCGGAGCCCGGTGCCGGCGGTGACCCCGCCCGCACCCCGCCCACCCGCCGCCGCGCCAGGCGGCCGACGACGCCCCGTCCGCCCTCCGACCCCCTCGGGCCCGTCACACGGACGGCCAACCAGGTCCGGCCCGACGTCCGCGGGGCCACCGGCGACCTCGGTGCGCTCCGGCGGGGCCTGGATGACACATCCCGCGCCGCCGACGGCGGCTGACACGCAGAAACCGGTGGCTCATGTCTCTCGTACGCTCACTCGGCAGAGCATCCAACGCACTCAAGGATTTCCAGGCCAAGTCCACCGCCACCGACCGGGCGATGAACGGGCTGCGCTCCGGCGCCGCGCGCGGTGAGCAGGGGCTCAAGAACATCCGGACCGCCGCACAGGGGTCCGCCCGCGAGCTGAACCAGCTCAAGTCGGCGGCCGACAAGGCCGACAGGTCCCTCGCGAAGGCCGGCAGGACCGGCATGACCAGCGGGACGCAGATCGGCGGGTTCAAGAAGGGCGCCGACACCGCGTCCAAGGGGATGAACGGCCTCAACAAGTCCATGAAGGGCAACTTCATCGCCCGGCTCATGGAGCTGTTCATGCCGCTCATCGAGAAGGTGGTCGAGATGGCCGCCCGCTCCAAGACGATGCAGAAGGTCCTCAAGGTCGCCTTCGACGCCGTCAAGAAGGTCGTCACCGCCGTCATGAAGGCCATCGGCCCGATCATGAAGGCGGCCGGCAAGCTGATCAAGACGGTCTGGGACGGCATCAAGAAGTCCGTCACCGTGGTCGTGAACGCCGTGTCCAAGGTCGTCTCGTCCACGTTCAACGCCATCAAGAAGGTCATCACCTCGGTGATGAACGGCGTGCGGTCCGTCGTCTCCGGCGTCTGGAACGGCATCAAGCGCGTCATCCTGCCGGTGGTGAACTGGATCAGGGACGTCGTCCCGCGGGCCTTCACCGCCGTCAAGGACAAGCTCTCGCGCGCCTGGGGCGGCCTCCAGGACATCGCGGCCCGGGCCTTCGGCAAGATCAAGGGCGCGGTGAAGGGCCCGATCAACGCCGTCATCGGGCTGATCAACGGCGCGATCGGCAAGCTCAACGGCATCAGGGTCTCGATCCCCGGCTGGGTGCCCTTCGTCGGCGGCAAGTCCTTCGGCGTCAGCCTGCCGAGGATCCCGCTGCTCGCCGAGGGCGGCGTGGTCCAGCCCCGGCGCGGCGGCGTCCACGCCATCGTCGCCGAGGCCGGCGAGGCCGAGGCCGTCCTGCCGCTGTCCAAGCTCGACCGGCTGCTGCGCCACACCGCGCGGGCGGCCCGCGCCCGGTCGGTCGACTCCGGTGCCGGCGCGGAGCACGGCTTCCGGATCGAGAACTACTACGAGGCGACCTCCAGCGACCTGCGGGAGACCGCCTCCGCCCTGCTGTTCCTCTCCAAGGCGCGCGGATGAGCGCCGCCCTGGCCGCCCAGGTGAACGGGATCACTCCCCACCTGCGGGGCCTCTCCGGGGCGCTCTCCTCCTTCCGGGGCCAGGTCCGGGCGGCGACCCGCGCGACGGCCGGCGTACGCGGCGGACTCGGCCGGGGCTCCGCGGCCCTGGACCGCGTCCGCCCCTCCGCCGCGTCCGCCGCCGCCCAGGTCCAGCAGGCCAAGGCGCGCGCCGAGAGTGCCGACCGGTCCCTCACCAAGGCCGGCCGCACCGCCGCCGCCACCGGCACGCGGGTCAGGCGCGGCGGGGGCCAGGCCAGGGGCGCCGCGGCGCCGCTGAGGTCGCTCGCGTCCGGCGCCGGCTCGTTCGGCGGTGTGGCCGGCCTCCTGGGCAGGGCGACCGGCCCGCTCTCCAGGGTCATGACCGTCCTGGGCATCGGCCTCGGCGCCGCCGCGGCGGCCATGATGGCCGCCAACGTCGCCATGCGCGCCAACCCGTTCGGCTTCCTCGCCGGCATCATCGTGCCGGTCGTGGCCGCCATCGTCGAGTACGCCATGCACACCGAGACCGGCCAGAAGATCATGAAGCAGGTCTTCGGCCACGTCCTGAAGACCTTCCAGGGGATCGCGAAGTTCCTCGGCCCCGTCGTCACCTTCTACGGCACCGTCGTCGGCTCGTACTTCAAGGCCGTGGGCGTCGTCGTCACGACCGTCGCCACGGTCGTCGGCGCCGCCGTCTCCGGGGACCTCGGCAAGGCCGGGGGCGCCGTCTCCCGGGCCACCCGGGCCCTCAGCGACCTCGTGCGCCGCCCCTGGAACGCCTTCCGGTCGGCCCTCCGGCCCGTCCTGGACTGGATCACCGGCAAGGTCCCCGCGATGTTCACCCGTGTGCGGGACGCCATCTCCAGGACCCTCGGCGGCATGGGCGACTTCGTCTCCACCGGGCTCCAGGCGCTCGCCGGGGTCATCACCGGCCCCATCAAGGGCCTGATCGCCTTCGCCAACCAGGTCATCGACGGTCTCAACAGTCTCAGCGGCGAGTTCCTCGGCAAGAAGTTCGGCGTCGACCTCGACAGGATCCCGCAGCTCGCGGACGGCGGCGTCGTCGACCCCGGGCGCGACGGCGCATCCGCCGTACGCCCCCTCTCCTCGCTCGACCGGCTCAGGCCGGCCGAGGCCGGGCACCGGGCGGGCCCCGCGGACGCCCCCCGCCCCCCGCACCGCGCCCGGCTGCACGCCTACCGCGAACCGGAGGGCCGCAGCGCCCTCGCCATCGCCGAGGACCTGCTGTTCCTGCACCGGACCGCGGCCTGAGGGCACGGCCCGACGAGAGTCCCGACGAGCCCCGGCGCGCCCAGACGCGCCCAGACGAGAGCCCCGACGAGCCCCGACGAAAGTCCCGACGAAAGCGAGGTGACGGCCCGCCATGGCCGAGACCACGACCGCGTACACGAACGAGGCCGCGCCCGGCTCACTGATCACCCGCGACGGGCAGATCCAGTGGGCCGGCCTGCTGATGGGCCCCGGCACGCCGTACCAGATCGACCGTTCCGGCATCACCGGCTGGGACGACCTGCCCACCCTCGACACGGGTGACGTCCCCCGGCCCGACCGGCACGGCGCCTGGCCCGGCGCGGTCTGGGCGCAGCCGCGCCTGGTGACGGCCACCGTCTGGCTGGTACCGCCCACCGCGGCCGAGGCCGCCGGCACCACCGCCGCGTTCCGCGCGGCCACCGGGCCGGAGGGCGGGGAGCGCTGGCTCGCGGTGCGCCTGCACGGCGAGACGCTCGCCGTACGCGCCCGGGTCAGCCGCCGGGTGGTCCCCCAGGACCGCGCGTACCTGCGGCAGGGCACGGGCAAGGCCAGCCTCCAGTGGACGGCGACCGACCCGCGCCGCTTCAGCACGGTCAGGCGCGAGGGGCAGGCCCTGCTGCCGGTGCCCGAGCCCGGACTGGAGTGGGAGAACGAGGCCGGCAGCGGGCTGGAGTGGCCGGTGGAGTGGGGCGGCGACGCCGGGGCGGGCAGCTTCACCGCCGTCAACGAGGGCGGGGCCGCCGCGCACCCGGTGATCGAGTTCCGGGGCCCGGTGCGCCGGCCGACCCTGAGCCGCCTCGGTGACGGCGGCCAGCTCCAGTACGACATCGTGCTCGGCGCCGGCGAGGTCCTCACCGTCGACACCGAGGCGGGCACGGTCCTGCTCAACGGCACGGCGTCCCGGCTCTACACGGCGACGTCCACCTCGATGCCGGAGCAGCTGTTCCGGCTGGAGCCGGGCGGTACGACGCTCGCCTTCCGCTCCGAGGACCTGACGCCCGACCCGAGCGCCTCGGTCACGGTCCGCTGGCGCGACGCCCACTGGTGACGGCCGCCCGGCCGCCCCTCCGGGGCGACGGTCCGTAGGCCGGGGCCCTCATGCTCCCCCGCGCGCCCCGAAGTCCGCGGCCCCGCGCCCCCCGACCCCCGCACCGCACGCCACCGCACCGCACCGCCCCGCCCCGCGAGGCCACCGCACGCCACCGCACCGCGTGCCGCCCCCACCGCACGCCACCCCACCGCACGCCACCCCACCGCACGTCACCGCACCCACAGGAGGACAACATGCCCGTACGCAGCGCATGGCTGGTCAACCGCACCGCGACCGAGTCCGGCCAGACCCGCTCCGACACCCGCCTCGCCCCCACCGGCACCATGGCCCCCAGCGGCGCGCTGACGACCGTCTCCGGCGTCGTCCCCGGCTCCAAGGACGGCCGGTACATCATGGACGGCCTGTACGTCTACGGTGACACCGCCGGGATGACGGCGAACGTCGCACCGGGCCGGGCCGTCGTCCAGGGCTCCCCCGCGGCCGGTGCCTACCCGGTCGTCGTCACCGACTACTCGCAGATCACCTTCGACGACGGCGACGCCAACAACCCGCGCGTCGACCTGGTCCTGCTGCGCGTGTACGACGCCCAGTTCGACCCCGCCTCCGGGCGCACCGAGGCCGTCCTGGAGATCCTCAAGGGCGCGCCCGCGCCCGCCCCGGAGCCGCTGCCGGTGCCGGAGGGCGCGCTCGCGCTGGCCAGCGTCCACGTCCCGGCCGGGGCGTCCGTCGGCACCGGCGGCCTGGACTGGTCCAAGGCCGTGTACGACCTGCGCCACCCCACGGTCGCCGTCGGCGGCATCCTCGCCGAGTCGTGGAACCGCGACATCCCGGGCGGGTACGCGGGCCAGTACCGCGACAACGCCTCCCACCTCCAGCGGTGGGACGGCACCCGCTGGGTGTCGTACCCGCGGCACGTCGGCGGCGTCGCCCCGCAGGGCGCGCTGGCGGCCGGCGAGTACGCGGGCCAGTACCGCGACGAGGGCGGCAGCCTCCAGCGCTGGGACGGCGCGGTGTGGCGGCCGATCGTGCCGTCCTCCGGCTGGGCGTACAACAACGACGGCGGCTACTGCTCCTCCACCGGCTGGGTGGAGGCCCTCACCGACACCACGGGACCGACCGTCTCCGCCTCGTTCACCACGCCGGTCTCCGGCACCGTGCTCGTCACCGTCGGCTACCTCGGCAACAACCCGGTCGACACCGGCTGGTCGAAGATGAGCGCCACCATCCGGCTGGCCGGCGCCGTCGTGGTCTCGGCCCACGAGGTGCGGTCCGCGCACACGACCGGCAAGACCCTGCACTCCGTCACGCACACCTTCCGGGTCAACGGGCTCAAGCCGCACACGGTGTACACGGCGGTCGGCGCGTACTGCTCGTCGGCCACCGGCAACAAGGCGTGGTTCGACAACCGGTTCGTCCGCGTCGACCCGGTGCTGTGAGCCGCCCCATGAGCCGAGCCGTCACCACGCCCGTCTACCGGGCCGTCTTCTGCGACCTGCGCACCGACCAGGTGCTCGACGCCCTGCCGCTCACGGAGGCCAAGTTCGACGACTTCATCGGCAAGCCCGGCTCCCTGACGGCCACCGTCCCCCTGCCCGAGCCGGCCCTGGCCGCCCGCGCCAAGGAGGCCCTCAGGCCCGGCCGCACGGCGGTCTGGCTGGAGCGGGACGGGGACGTCTGGTGGGGCGGGGTGCTGTGGACCTGCACCCCCGCCGCCGACGAGCAGGGCCGGATGACGGTGCAGTTCCAGGCCGGCACCTTCGACTCGTACCTGGACCACCGCATCCTCTCGGCCGACCTGCTGCTCCTCCAGGCCGACCAGTTCGACATCGCCCGCGCCCTGGTGGCGCACGCCCAGGAGCAGGAGGGCGGCGACATCGGGATCAGCCTGGGCGCCGAGATGTCCGGCGTCCACCGCGACTTCGCGTCCGGCTACACGGCCCTGACCCGGGTCCGGGAGCTTCTCGACAAGCTGGCCCAGCTCGCGGACGGCTTCGAGTGGCGCGTCCACTGCTACCGCGACGGCCAGGGCCGCCGCGTCAAGCGCCTCCAGCTCGGGCACCCGCGGATCGAGACGAGCCAGGCCGACATCGTCCTGGACCACCCCGGCTCCGTCCTGTCGTACAGCCTGCCGACGGACGCGACCGTGCAGGCGAACGTGTGGGTGGCGCGCGGCGAGTCCGCCAACACCGACCAGACCCGGGACTCGCTGCCCGTGACGGCCGTGGAGAGCGAGCCGGCCGACCTGGCAGCCGGGTGGCCCCGGCTGGAGCGCACCTCGGACCACACCGGGGTCACGGACACGGCCACCCTCCGCTCCCTGGCCAGGGCCGAGCTGGCGCGGCAGCGCCGGCCCGAGCAGATCCCGGAACTGACCGTCGTCCTCGACGGCCGGATCACCCCGGCGCTGCTCGGGGCCCGGATCCGGCTGCGCGTCACCGACCTGTGGCACCAGGACGGGCTCGACGCCCACTACCGGATCGTCGGCCTCGCCGTGAACCCGCCGCAGCGCACCAAGCCGGAGACGGCGACGCTCTACCTGGAAGGGGTGTAACCCTTGGCGATCATCCCCACCGACCTGCTGGACCGCATCCGCGCCCTGGAGCGGCAGGTCAGGGACCTGATGGGCAGCGCGAACACCACCCCGGCCCTCAACCAGATCAGCGACGGCGAGGTCGTCATCGGCGGCGGCGGCCGGCTGCGCGTCCGGACCGCCGACGGGGAGGACCTGATCCACATGGGCCGGGTCCAGCCCGACCGCGGCCCGGACACCCCGCAGCAGGGCCTGATGGTCCGCCGGGACGACGGGTCGATGGCGCTGACCGTGCGGACGACCGCGCCGGACCGGCTGGAGACCCAGCCGGTGCAGATCTTCGACCGGCGGGGCAACGTCGTCGTCGCCGACGACGCCGCGCAGCGCGGCCTGGCCCGCCCGTACATCCCGTACCCGCTGCCCCGGCCGGTCGACACGGCCCGCTGGGAGGCGACCGGGAACACCTCCTGGACCACGCTCTACAGCGGCCCGGCCATCTCCCAGCACCCGAGGCTGTACGCCCGGATCGCCGTGCGGGGCCCGGCGGGCGCGGAGGTGCGCCTCCTCGTCGACGGGGTCCAGGTGGGGCCCGCGGGCGGGCCCGGCGCCGACCTGGAGTTCCGGGAGTCGCTGGCGGCCGGGTTCAGCGCGACGGTCACCTTCGAGATCCAGGCGAGGGTCGCCGCGGCGGGCGACACGGTCCGCTGCCGCCCCCTCGCGCTGTACGGCGTCCAGTCCTGACCCCGGAGCGGCCCGGCCCCGCGGCTCCAGGGCCGGGCCGCCCTCCACCCCCGGCCGTACGACACCGGCACCCCGGCCCCCGGCCGCGCCCCCGGGCTCACCACCTCGCCACTCGGCTCGACCCACCAGGCTGGGCCCACCAGGCACCGCCCATCGGGCTCCGCCCACCAGTCCGAGGCCGGTGGGCCACGCGGCGCCACGCGGCGCCGCCCGACGCGGGGCGACACGGGGCGACACCCCACCCCGCGAACGGCTGCGCGTCCCCCCGCGACCGGCAGCCCGCCGCCCCTCCCCCGGCCGGCAGCCCGTCGCCCCGCGACCGGCACCCCGCCGGCACCCCGGCGGCGCCCACGCCACCGGCCCCCGTCAGTCCGACCGCACCCCCACCCCCACCCCCGCACCGAGCCGCCCCGGCCGGGTCCCGCACCCGTAACACCCCAAGGAGGACCCCTCGTGCTCCCCGAATCCATCCCCACCGTCCGGGTCACCGCCCGCTACCTGACCCCGGACGGCTCCCCGATGGGCGGCTCCGTCGAGTTCCGCCCGCCGTCCCTGCTCACCCACGCCGCCGCCGACGTCTTCGTCGGCGGACCGACCGTCGCCCGCCTCGACGGCGAGGGCCGGATCGACGTGGTGCTGCCCGCCACCGACGCCCCCGGCTGGAACCCGGTCGACTGGACCTACCAGGTGACCGAGAAGCTCGCCGGTCTCGGCCGCACCCGCGTGTACCAGCTCGCGCTGCCCGCCGCCCAGCCGGCGGTCGACCTGGCCGACGCGGCCCCGGCCGACCCGAACACCCCCCACTACGTGGCCGTTCCGGGGCCGCCCGGCCCGGCCGGGCAGATGGGTCCGGCCGGCCCGGCGGGCCCGGTCCGCTCCGTCAACGGGTTCACCGCACCGGACATCACCCTCACCGCGCAGGACGTCTCCGCCATCGCCGCGAACCAGGCGGGCGCGGCCGGCGGCGTGGCGAGCCTCGGCCCCGACGGCAAGGTGCCGGGGACGCAGCTCCCCGACCTCGCGGGCGCCGTCTCCTCGGTCAACGGCCGCACCGGCGCCGTCACCGTCACCGCCGCCGACCTCGGCGCCCTGACACCGGCCGCCGCCGACACCCGCTACCTGGGCCTCGACGCGGCCCCGGTGAAGACCGTCAACGGCCGGACGGGAGCCGTCCAGCTCACCGCCGCCGACCTGTCGGCGGTCGCCGAGGGCGACGCCGTGCTGGTCACCGGCGACCAGACGGTGACCGGCGCCAAGACCTTCGCGACCCCGCCCGCCACCGGCGCCGACCCGTCGGCGGCCGACCACCTCGTACGGCGCGGCTACGTCGACTCCGTGTCCGCCGCGGGCACCTGGTCCCCCGCCGCCATGGGCTTCTCCTGCTGGGCGTTCGACCCGGCCGCCTCCTCGGGCAACACCGTGCAGTACTGCATCAACGGCTGGGTCTACCTGATCGGCGTCCCGCTGCACGCGGCCACCACCGTGCGGAACGTCGTCTTCTACGTCGCCGGGTACGCGGGCGGCACCCTCGCGGCGGCCTCCTTCGCCGGCCTGTACACCGGCTCCGGGACCAAGGTCGGCCAGACGGCCGCGCTGAACGGCCTGCTCACCGCGACCGAGGGGAAGACGTTCGTCCTCCCGCTCGGCACCCCGTACGCCGCCGCACCCGGCAACTACTGGGTGGCGCTGCTGGTCAACGGCCCGAACCCGACCAACGGCGGGCCGGGCTTCCTGCGCGGCGCGTCCATGGGCGAGGCGCCGGGCGGCAGCGCCCGGATGCCCGGCGCCTTCATCCGCCACGGACGGCTGGCGACCACGGGGCAGACCTCGCTGCCCGCCTCGTTCACCCCGTCGACGGTAGTCGCCGACTCCAACGCGATCTGGGCGGCGCTCGCCTGACGCACCCCAGCGCCCCGCGCCCACGCCCACGCCCACGCCCACCCCCCAGCGTCACGCGCCCCGCGCCCCCGCGCCGGGGGCCCCGCGCCGGGGGCCCCGCACCGGCCACCACCGGCCGGGGCCCCCGGGCCTCCCCCGGGCCCGGCGCGCCCCCCACCCCTCCCACCTCCCCAGGAAGGACGCCCATGGCAGCCCCCCTCTCCCCCGACCGGCTCCTCGCCGCCCTGCGCGCCGAGGGCGTCCGCGTCGTCGAGCGCCCCGGCTGGCGCACCCACCACCGCAACCGGGCCGGCGCCTGGGGCCCGGTCAACGGCGTGATGATCCACCACACCGTCACCAGCGGCACCGCCGCCTCCGTCGACCTGTGCGCACGGGGGTACGCGGGCCTGCCGGGCCCCCTGTGCCACGGCGTGATCGCCAAGGACGGCACCGTCCACCTCGTCGGCGGCGGGCGCGCCAACCACGCCGGCGGCGGCGACCCCTCCGTGCTCCAGGCGGTCATCACCGAGACGTACCGGGACCGCCCGCCCCTCCCCCGCGCCCACCAGGGCAGCCCCGGCGCCGTCGACGGGAACGCCCGCTTCTACGGCTTCGAGTGCGTCAACCTCGGCGACGGCTCCGACCCGTGGCCCGCCGCCCAGCTCGACGCGGTCGAACGGGTCGGCGCCGCCCTGTGCCGGGCGCACGGCTGGGGCGCCCGCTCCGTCATCGGCCACCTGGAGTGGTCCGCCCACAAGATCGACCCGCGCGGCTTCGCCATGGCCGGGCTGCGCGAGCGGGTCCAGCGACGGCTCGGCGCGGCCCCCGCCCCGCAGAAGCCCACCGCTCCGAGACCCGCCACGCCCCGCCACCAGCCGTTCCCGGGCGCCGCGTTCTTCCGGTCGCACCCCGACTCGCCGATCATCACCGCGATGGGCCGCCGCCTGGTGGCCGAGGGCTGCGGCCGCTACCGGGTCGGCCCGGGACCCCGCTGGTCGGAGGCCGACCGGCGGTCGTACGCGGCCTGGCAGCGCAAGCTCGGCTACACCGGCGCCGACGCCGACGGCTGGCCGGGCGCCACCTCGTGGAACGTGCTGAAGGTCCCGTACACCGCCTGATCCCGCCCCACGGGGGCGCCGGGCCCGGCGCCCCACGCCCCTCCGCCCCGCACCCTGACGCCCCTCCGCCCCGCACCCATCGGCCCGGCCCCCTCACCCCACCACATGCCCCACACCCCCGGCCCCGCACCCCACCACCACATGCCCCACACCCCCGGCCCCGCACCCGCACCGCAGCCCCACCCGGCCGGGTCCGGCCCCGCCGCCCCACCCGCCCGGCCCCGCCGCA
Source organism: Streptomyces fradiae ATCC 10745 = DSM 40063 (assembly GCF_008704425.1). Lineage (NCBI taxonomy): Bacteria > Bacillati > Actinomycetota > Actinomycetes > Kitasatosporales > Streptomycetaceae > Streptomyces > Streptomyces fradiae. The sequence goes on along the minus strand of NZ_CP023696.1, from coordinate 4,016,221 downwards.
CCGCCCCACAGGCCACGCGGCCCCACCCCGTAAGGAGCACCACCATGTCCGAGGCCGCCAAGCGCACGGCCCGCACCGTCCTGCAAACCGCCGTCGGCATCGCCGTCGTGCTGCCCGCGGTCGTCGACGCCGCCGACCTCCCGGAGACCCTGCCCTGGGTCGCCGGGGCCCTGGCCGTCGCGGGCGCGCTCACCCGGATCATGGCCCTCGACACCGTCCAGCGCCTCCTGCCGTCCTGGCTGCGCACCGCACCGGGAGGCGCCGATGGGCGAGACTGACCCGCACGACCCGCTCACCGTCGCCATCGAGCTGGAGCGGATGCGCGGCACCCTGGAGGCGGGGCTGGCCCGCGTCGACGGCTCGCTCGCCCTGCTCGTCCAGCGCAGCGACCAGACCGACAAGCAGCTCGCCGACATGGAGTCCCGCCTGGACGCCCTGGAACGGGCCCGCTGGCCGCTGGCGAGCATCGCCGCCCTGACCGCGAGCGCCGGCCTCCTCCTCACCCTCTGGCAGCTCGCCGCGCACTGACCGGCCCCGCCCACGCCCACCGGCCCGCCGCCCTCACGGCACGGCCGCCCCGGAGACACCGGGCGACCGGGCCCGCCGCCTCCGCACACGCCGAAGGGCGGCCACCCGCACGGGGTGACCGCCCTTCGGTCAGGCGACGACTCGCTTACTGGTTGTACGGACCGTAGTCGTAGTCCTCCAGCGGAACGGCCTGGCCGGAGCCGGCGCCGAACGGCGAGTAGTCGATGTCGTCGTAGCCGACGGCCGAGTACATCGCGGCCTTGGCCTCCTCGGTCGGCTCGACCCGGATGTTGCGGTAGCGGGACAGACCCGTACCGGCCGGGATGAGCTTACCGATGATGACGTTCTCCTTGAGGCCGATCAGGGAGTCGGACTTGGCGTTGATCGCCGCGTCCGTCAGGACCCTGGTCGTCTCCTGGAAGGACGCCGCGGAGAGCCACGACTCCGTCGCCAGCGACGCCTTGGTGATACCCATCAGCTGCGGACGGCCGGAGGCCGGGTGGCCGCCTTCCTGGACCACGCGACGGTTCTCCTGCTCGAAGCGCGAGCGCTCCACGAGCTCGCCCGGCAGCAGCTCCGCGTCACCGGACTCGATGATCGTCACCCGGCGCAGCATCTGCCGGATGATGATCTCGATGTGCTTGTCGTGGATCGACACGCCCTGCGAGTTGTAGACCTTCTGCACCTCGCCGACCAGGTGGACCTGGACGGCCCGCTGGCCGAGGATGCGCAGCACGTCGTGCGGGTTCTCGGTACCCACGGTGAGCTTCTGGCCCACCTGGACGTGGTCGCCCTCGCCGACCAGGACACGGGCGCGCTTGGAGATCGGGTACGCCGTCTCGTCGCTGCCGTCGTCCGGGGTGATGACGATCTTCTTGGTCTTCTCGGTCTCCTCGATCCGCACGCGGCCGGAGGCCTCGGCGATCGGCGCCATGCCCTTGGGGGAACGGGCCTCGAAGAGCTCGACGACACGCGGCAGACCCTGCGTGATGTCGTCACCGGCCACACCACCGGTGTGGAAGGTACGCATCGTGAGCTGGGTGCCGGGCTCACCGATGGACTGGGCGGCGATGATGCCGACCGCCTCACCGATGTCGACCAGCTTGCCGGTGGCCAGCGACCGGCCGTAGCAGTAGGCGCACGTGCCGACCGCGGACTCGCAGGTGAGGACCGAGCGGGTCTTGACCTGCTCGACACCCGCCGCGATGAGCTGGTCGATGAGCACGTCGCCCAGGTCGACGTTGGCCGGCGCGATGACCTTGCCGTCCACGACGACGTCCTCGGCGAGCATCCGCGCGTACACGGACGTCTCGACGTCGTCCGCCTTGCGCAGCACGCCGTCCTCGGTCACGCCGATCCGCAGCTTCAGACCGCGGTCGGTGCCGCAGTCCTCCTCGCGGATGATCACGTCCTGCGAGACGTCCACCAGACGACGGGTCAGGTAACCCGAGTCGGCGGTACGCAGGGCGGTGTCGGCCAGACCCTTGCGGGCACCGTGCGTGGAGATGAAGTACTCCAGCACGGACAGGCCCTCGCGGAAGGACGCCTTGATGGGACGCGGGATCGTCTCGTTCTTGGCGTTCGACACCAGACCGCGCATACCCGCGATCTGGCGCATCTGCATCATGTTTCCTCGAGCGCCCGAGTTCACCATCATGAAGATCGGGTTCGTCTTCGGGAAGTTCTCGTTCATGGCCTCGGCGACCTCGTTGGTCGCCTTGGTCCAGATCGCGATGAGCTCCTGGGTGCGCTCGTCCTTGGTGATCAGACCGCGCTCGTACTGCTTCTGGACCTTCTCGTCCTGCGCCTCGTAGCCGCGGACGATCTCCTTCTTCGCCTCCGGGACGACGACGTCCGAGATGGCGACGGTGACGCCGGAGCGGGTGGCCCAGTAGAAGCCGGCCGCCTTCAGGTTGTCGAGCGTCGCCGCCACGATGACCTTCGGGTAGCGCTCGGCGAGGTCGTTGACGATCTCGGAGAGCTGCTTCTTGCCGACCGTGTAGTCGACGAACGGGTAGTCCTCGGGCAGCAGCTCGTTGAAGAGCGCGCGGCCCAGGGTGGTGCGCAGCCGGAAGCTGTCGCCCTGCTGCCAGCCCGTCTCGCCCTCCTCGTCGACCGGCGGGGTCCAGCCGCGGGGCGGGACGGAGCCGATCGGGAAGCGGATGTCCACCTTCGCCTGGAGCGACAGCTCGCGGGCGTCGAAGGCCATGATCGCCTCGGCGGTCGAGTTGAAGGCGCGGCCCTCACCCCTGACCTCGCGCTCCTCCTCGTCCGTGGTGAGGAAGAAGAGGCCCAGCACCATGTCCTGGGTCGGCATGGTGACCGGACGGCCGTCGGCCGGCTTGAGGATGTTGTTCGAGGAGAGCATCAGGATGCGCGCCTCGGCCTGCGCCTCCGCGGAGAGCGGCAGGTGGACGGCCATCTGGTCACCGTCGAAGTCCGCGTTGAACGCGGTGCAGACGAGCGGGTGGATCTGGATGGCCTTGCCCTCGACCAGCTGCGGCTCGAAGGCCTGGATGCCGAGGCGGTGCAGCGTGGGCGCGCGGTTCAGCAGAACCGGGTGCTCCGCGATGACCTCTTCCAGCACGTCGTACACGACCGTGCGGCCGCGCTCGACCATGCGCTTGGCCGACTTGATGTTCTGCGCGTGGTTCAGGTCGACCAGGCGCTTCATCACGAACGGCTTGAACAGCTCCAGCGCCATCGCCTTGGGCAGACCGCACTGGTGCAGCTTGAGCTGCGGGCCGACGACGATGACGGAACGGGCCGAGTAGTCGACGCGCTTGCCGAGCAGGTTCTGACGGAAGCGGCCCTGCTTGCCCTTGAGCATGTCGGACAGCGACTTCAGCGGACGGTTGCCGGGGCCCGTGACCGGGCGGCCGCGTCGGCCGTTGTCGAAGAGCGCGTCGACGGCCTCCTGGAGCATGCGCTTCTCGTTGTTCACGATGATCTCGGGCGCGCCGAGGTCGAGAAGCCGCTTCAGGCGGTTGTTGCGGTTGATGACGCGGCGGTACAGGTCGTTCAGGTCGGAGGTCGCGAAGCGGCCACCGTCGAGCTGCACCATCGGACGCAGGTCCGGCGGGATCACCGGGACGCAGTCCAGCACCATGCCCTTGGGGCTGTTGCTGGTCTGGAGGAAGGCGGAGACGACCTTGAGGCGCTTGAGCGCACGGGTCTTCTTCTGGCCCTTGCCCGTACGGATGATCTCGCGGAGCTTCTCGGCCTCCTCGTCGAGGTCGAAGGACTCCAGCCGCTTCTGCAGCGCGGCGGCGCCCATCGAGCCGTCGAAGTAGGTGCCGAACCGGTCGCGCAGCTCGCGGTAGAGCAGCTCGTCGCCCTCGAGGTCCTGGACCTTGAGGTTCTTGAAGCGGTTCCACACCTCGTCGAGGCGGTCGATCTCGCGCTGGGCGCGGTCGCGCAGCTGCTTCATCTCGCGCTCGGCGCCCTCGCGGACCTTGCGGCGCACGTCGGCCTTGGCGCCCTCGGCCTCCAGCTCGGCCAGGTCGGTCTCGAGCTTCTTGGCGCGGGCCTCCAGGTCGGCGTCGCGGCGCTGCTCGATCTGCTGGCGCTCGACGGAGACGTGGGCCTCCAGCGACGGCAGGTCGCGCTGGCGGCGCTCCTCGTCGACGTACGTGATCATGTACGCCGCGAAGTAGATGACCTTCTCCAGGTCCTTCGGGGCGAGGTCCAGCAGGTAGCCCAGCCGGGACGGGACGCCCTTGAAGTACCAGATGTGGGTGACGGGGGCGGCGAGCTCGATGTGGCCCATCCGCTCGCGGCGCACCTTGGCGCGGGTGACCTCGACGCCACACCGCTCACAGATGATGCCCTTGAAGCGGACGCGCTTGTACTTGCCGCAGTAGCACTCCCAGTCCCGGGTCGGGCCGAAGATCTTCTCGCAGAAGAGGCCGTCCTTCTCGGGCTTCAGGGTGCGGTAGTTGATGGTCTCCGGCTTCTTGACCTCGCCGTGGGACCACTGCCGGATGTCGTCCGCGGTGGCCAGGCCGATCCGCAGCTCGTCGAAGAAGTTGACGTCGAGCACTATGCGTCAATCCCTCTCAGGGTTCGTGTCAATCAATGGTCTGTACGGGTCGCTGGGAGGCCGGCCGGACCTCGCGTGGTCCGGCCGGCCGACCCGTCAGACCTCTTCGACGCTGCTCGGCTCGCGCCGGGACAGGTCGATGCCGAGCTCCTCCGCAGCGCGGAAGACGTCCTCGTCGGTGTCGCGCATCTCGATGGACATGCCGTCCGAGGACAGCACCTCCACGTTGAGGCACAGGGACTGCATCTCCTTGATGAGCACCTTGAAGGACTCCGGGATGCCGGGCTCCGGGATGTTCTCGCCCTTGACGATGGCCTCGTAGACCTTCACGCGGCCGGTGACATCGTCGGACTTGATGGTCAGCAGCTCCTGGAGGGCGTACGCGGCGCCGTAAGCCTCCAGCGCCCACACCTCCATCTCACCGAAGCGCTGGCCACCGAACTGAGCCTTACCGCCCAGCGGCTGCTGGGTGATCATCGAGTACGGGCCGGTCGACCGGGCGTGCAGCTTGTCGTCGACCAGGTGGTGGAGCTTGAGGATGTACATGTACCCGACCGAGATCGGGTCCGGGAACGGCTCGCCGGAGCGGCCGTCGAACAGGCGCGCCTTGCCGGACGGCAGCATCAGGCGGTCGCCGTCGCGGTTCGGGAGGGTGTGCTCCAGCAGGCCGGCCAGCTCGTCCTCGCGGGCACCGTCGAAGACCGGGGTCGCGACGTTGGTGCGGGGCTCGACGCGGTCGGCGCCGATGGACTGGAGCCGCTGGGCCCAGTCGTCGGCGAGCCCGGAGACGTCCCAGCCCTGGCTGGCGAGCCAGCCGAGGTGGATCTCCAGGACCTGTCCCGGGTTCATTCGGGACGGCACACCGAGCGGGTTGAGGATGATGTCGACGGGGGTGCCGTCCTCCAGGAACGGCATGTCCTCGATCGGCAGGATCTTGGAGATGACGCCCTTGTTGCCGTGGCGGCCGGCGAGCTTGTCTCCGTCGGTGATCTTGCGCTTCTGCGCCACGTAGACGCGGACCAGCTGGTTCACGCCCGGGGGCAGCTCGTCGCCCTCCTCGCGGTCGAAGACGCGCACGCCGATGACCTTGCCGGTCTCGCCGTGCGGCACCTTCAGCGAGGTGTCGCGGACCTCACGGGCCTTCTCACCGAAGATCGCGCGGAGCAGGCGCTCCTCCGGGGTCAGCTCGGTCTCGCCCTTCGGGGTGACCTTGCCGACCAGGATGTCGCCGGCGACGACCTCGGCACCGATGCGGATGATGCCGCGCTCGTCGAGGTCGGCGAGGACCTCCTCGGAGACGTTCGGGATGTCCCGGGTGATCTCCTCGGGGCCGAGCTTCGTGTCACGGGCGTCGACCTCGTGCTCCTCGATGTGGATCGAGGAGAGGACGTCGTCCTGCACGAGGCGCTGCGACAGGATGATCGCGTCCTCGTAGTTGTGGCCCTCCCACGGCATGAAGGCCACGAGGAGGTTCTTGCCGAGCGCCATCTCGCCGTTCTCGGTGGCCGGGCCGTCGGCGAGGACCTGGCCCTCGATGACCCGGTCGCCCTCGGCGACGACGACCTTCTGGTTGACCGAGGTGCCCTGGTTGGAGCGGGCGAACTTGGCCAGGCGGTACGTGATGTACGTGCCGTCGTCGTTGGCGACGGTGATGTAGTCCGCGGAGAGCTCCTGGACGACACCGTCCTTCTCGGCCTTGACCACGTCGCCGGCGTCGACGGCGGAGCGGTACTCCATGCCGGTGCCGACGAGCGGGGCCTCCGAGCGGATCAGCGGCACGGCCTGGCGCATCATGTTCGCGCCCATGAGGGCGCGGTTGGCGTCGTCGTGCTCGAGGAAGGGGATCATGGCGGTCGCGACCGACACCATCTGGCGCGGCGAGACGTCCATGTAGTCCACGTCGTCCCCGGCGACGTAGTCGACCTCGCCGCCGCGGCGGCGCACCAGGACGCGGTTCTCGGCGAAGCGCATGTCCTCGGTCAGGCCGGCGTTGGCCTGGGCGATGACGAAGCGGTCCTCCTCGTCGGCGGTCAGGTAGTCGACCTCGTCGGTGACCCGGCCGTCGATGACCTTGCGGTACGGCGTCTCGACGAAGCCGAAGGCGTTGACGCGGCCGTAGGAGGCGAGCGAGCCGATCAGACCGATGTTCGGGCCTTCGGGGGTCTCGATCGGGCACATGCGTCCGTAGTGGGACGGGTGCACGTCTCGGACCTCGAAGCCGGCCCGCTCACGGGAGAGACCACCCGGGCCGAGCGCGGACAGACGACGCTTGTGCGTCAGCCCGGACAGCGGGTTGTTCTGGTCCATGAACTGCGACAGCTGGCTGGTGCCGAAGAACTCCTTGATGGAGGCGACGACCGGCCGGATGTTGATCAGGGTCTGCGGCGTGATCGCCTCGACGTCCTGGGTGGTCATGCGCTCGCGGACGACGCGCTCCATCCGCGCCAGACCCGTGCGGACCTGGTTCTGGATGAGCTCGCCGACGTTGCGCAGGCGGCGGTTGCCGAAGTGGTCGATGTCGTCCGTCTCGACGACGATCGTCGAGCCGTTCTCACCGACGGTCTCGGTCTCGCCCGCGTGCAGCTTGACCAGGTACTTGATCGTCGCGATGACGTCGTCGACGGTCAGGACGCCGGCGTCCAGCGGCTCGTCGGCGCCGAGCTTCTTGTTGACCTTGTAGCGGCCGACCTTGGCCAGGTCGTAGCGCTTCGGGTTGAAGTAGAGGTTCTCGAGCAGCGTCTGCGCGGCCTCACGCGTCGGGGGCTCGCCCGGACGGAGCTTGCGGTAGATGTCGAGCAGCGCGTCGTCCTGGCCCTGGGTGTGGTCCTTCTCCAGGGTGGCGCGCATGGACTCGTACTCGCCGAACTCCTGCAGGATCTGCTCGGTGGTCCAGCCGAGCGCCTTGAGGAGGACGGTCACGGACTGCTTGCGCTTGCGGTCGATGCGGACACCGACCATGTCGCGCTTGTCGATCTCCATCTCCAGCCAGGCACCCCGGGAGGGGATGATCTTGGCGGAGAAGATGTCCTTGTCGGACGTCTTGTCGATGGAGGAGTCGAAGTAGACACCCGGCGAGCGGACGAGCTGCGACACGACGACACGCTCGGTGCCGTTGATGACGAAGGTGCCCTTGTTGGTCATGAGCGGGAAGTCGCCCATGAAGACCGTCTGGGACTTGATCTCGCCGGTCTCGTTGTTGGTGAACTCGGCCGTGACGAAGAGCGGCGCGGCGTACGTGAAGTCGCGCTCCTTGCACTCGTCGATGGAGTTCTTCGGGGGCTCGAAGCGGTGGTCGCGGAAGGTCAGCGACATCGACCCGGAGAAGTCCTCGATCGGCGAGATCTCCTCGAAGATCTCTTCCAGACCGGACTTGGTGGGGACGTCCTGTCCGTTCTCGAGAGCCGCCTCGACACGAGCCTTCCACGCGGCGTTGCCGAGCAGCCAGTCAAAGCTCTCGGTCTGCAGCGCGAGGAGGTTCGGAACCTCGAGGGGCTCCTTGATCTTTGCAAAGGAGATGCGCAGCGGGGCGGTGCTTGCGCCGTTGTTCGTATTCGCGGTCGAGGCGTTGCGCGAGGCGGCCAAGAGGGGGTCCTTCCGAGGGCTCGGACTCACTACGCGCGTACCGGTCCCAAGCCGAGCAAGAAGACCCGAAATCCCAGGTCAGGGCATTCGGTCAACGGTGCTCTCGCAAGGGGATGCCCCTGGTGACGGGCAGGGAGCAGCTAACAGGCAGCGCAAAGGGTCAGTGTAGCCACTTGGCCCACTGATGTCCAGGGCGAGCAATTCGCGACCCTCGTTGTTCTCATCTCCGCGGCACCTCGCGCCTCGGCGCACATCGATACTGCCCGTTCGGTCGTCGATCCATGCCTCGGATACGGATCGTGTGACGACGCGTCCTGAGAATTACGCGCGGCGTGCGGTTCGTCAAGGCCCCCCGTCCCGCGGGGCGCACGGCGAAGATCACCATACTCGGTCCCCGTACGGGTGGACGACAGGCGTCGCGGGGACGCCGAAGGGCGACCACCCGGATGGGTGATCGCCCTTGGGGACGCCTCAGAGGGCGTCAGCGCGAGTCAGGAGACCCGCAGGAGGTCACTTGACCTCGACGCCCGCGCCGGCGCCCTTGAGGGCCTCGGCAGCCTTGTCGGCGGTCTCCTTGTTGACCTTCTCGAGGACCGGCTTCGGGGTGCCGTCGACGAGGTCCTTGGCCTCCTTCAGGCCCAGGGAGGTCAGCTCACGGACGACCTTGATGACCTGGATCTTCTTGTCGCCGGCGCCGGTGAGGATGACGTCGAACTCGTCCTTCTCCTCGACGGCCTCGGCGGCCGGGGCACCCGGGACACCGGCGGCCACGGCGACCGGGGCGGCGGCGGTGACGTCGAACTTCTCCTCGAACGCCTTCACGAACTCGGAGAGCTCGATGAGGGTCATCTCCTCGAACTGCGCGAGCAGGTCTTCCTGAGACAGCTTCGCCATGATGGCGGTCCTTCCACTAATTCGGCTGGTGCCGGATGTACATGTGTGGCGGGCGTACGTGGGGCCCGCTGTGACCGTCGCCGTCAGGCGGCGGTCAATGTGCGAGCCGAGTTACTCGGCACCGCCCTGCTCGGCCTGCTTGGCGCGCAGCGCGTCCACGGTGCGGACGAGCTTCGACGGGAGCGCCTGGAAGAGCGCGGCAGCCTGGGACTGCTTGCCCTTCATGGCGCCCGCCAGCTTGGCGAGCAGAACCTCGCGGGACTCGAGGTCCGCAAGCTTCTTGATCTCATCGGCGGACAGCGCCTTGCCGTCAAGGACACCGCCCTTGATGATCAGGTTCGGGTTGTCCTTGGCGAAGTCACGAAGACCCTTCGCCGACTCCACCGGGTCACCGGTGATGAAGGCGACCGCCGTCGGACCAGTGAACTGGTCGTCCAGCGACGTGATCCCGGCCTCGTTGGCCGCAATCTTGGTCAGCGTGTTCTTCACCACGGCGTACTGGGCGTTCTCACCGAGCGAACGGCGCAGCTGCTTGAGCTGTGCCACGGTGAGACCGCGGTACTCGGTCAGCACGGCGGCGTTCGAGCTGCGGAACTTGTCCGTCAGCTCGGCAACCGCAGCAGACTTGTCGGGCCTCGCCATGAGCCTCGGCCTCCTTCCGGGTGATTCGGACCGCGATGGCTGAAGAAAGGAGACTGGGCAAAACGAAACGCCCCGGCGCAGGCGCACGGGGCGTGACTCGACCGGACGGCAGTCCGGGAGTACATCCATGTCACCTGCGCAGGCCGTCCGTAGCTAGCGGATCCTTCGGTGACTGCGCCCCTGGGGGCACAGCTACGACCAGCGGTCTTTGGCTTCCATGGAAGAGTACGGGACCGGCTGCCCTCGGGCAAATCGACCGCTTCGGCGGAACCGGACCGGCTGAAGGCCCGCCCGGCGGGGCCGCCCGAACCGGCCGGAACGGCCGGAACGGCGGAGCCCCCCGGTCCGGGCGGTCCGGGGGCCCGGGATCGGGCCGGGCCGGGGGATCAGGTCGGACCGGGTGGGGTCAGGCCGCGGAGCTGTCCGCGTCCGCGCCGTCCTCCATCGCCTCGGAGAGCTTCTCCATCATCTCCATGAAGTCGAAGGTCTCCCCGGCCGGCGGGGCCTGGACGGCCGCCTTGGCGCCGTAGTCCGAGTAGGTCGCGGTCACCTCGATCCTCCCCTCCGGCGTCACCATGCCGATGTCCATCTTGGCGGGGTAGCCGTCCGCGTCGACCCAGACGTCGGTGTCGTACGCCGTGAGGCCGCTCTCCTTCATCGAGGCGACCAGGTCGGCGCGCTCCTTCTCGGAGAGGACGGCCAGCGACTTGTTGGCGGCGACCATCTCGTCGACGGTCAGCGTGCCCTTGTAGTGCTGCGTCTGGACGCCGCCGACCTTCTCCGGGCCCACGTGCTTGAGGTGCGGCGAGTCGAGGAGCATGGCGAGCTGCTTGGCCGGGTCCTGGTTCATGCTCTCCAGGCTGCCCGTGAGCTGCTTGCGGAGGGCCGCGTCACCGGTCTTCTCGCCGAGCGCCTTGAAGTCGAGCTTCAGCCACCGCTTGCCGCCGAGGTCGGCCGGGGCCTCGTCCCCCATGTCCATGTACATCACGTCGTCGACCATGACCAGCCGGGAGCCCGCGGAGGAGCCCTCGCCGCCGCCCAGCAGGCCGTCCCCGGTCATGGTGATGTCCATCGTGCCGGGGTCCCAGCCCACGACACCGCTCATCTCCATCGTGCCGCCCGCGCCCAGCCCGGCGACGCCCGCGGCGCCGGCCCCGCCCGCGGGGCTCTCGGGCATGGTCATCGTCAGCCGCACCCGCGCCGACTTGGCGGCCGCCGTCTTCTCGTACGCCGCCTGGATGACCTGGAGCGCCGAGGACCACTGCGGCTCCGCCGCGGCCGGGGCGTCCGCCGCCGCCTTCTTGCCGCCCTTGTCCGCCCCGTCCCCGCCCTGGCAGCCCGCCACGGCCGCCAGGACCGCCACCGCCGTCACGGAGACGCCCAGCCGCCTGCCTACGGAAACCCTCATGCCCCACCCCTGCGAAAGTGCGTGCGATCGTCAGTCGTTCCGAACGTAGCGCACGGCACTGACAGCCGCGCACGAAAGAAACCGGTCCCCGCCCCTCCGGAGAGGGGCGGGGACCGGTTTTCAGACAACCGAGCGAGCCGCCAGGCTCAGACCGCGGCCGGGTCCTCCTCGACGAGGAGGTTGCGGGTGCGGTTGGCGTCCAGCGGGATGCCGGGGCCCATGGTCGTGGTCAGGGTCGCCTTCTTGATGTAGCGGCCCTTCGCGGCGGACGGCTTCAGACGGAGGATCTCCTCCAGCGCCGCGGCGTAGTTCTCGACCAGCTTGGTCTCGTCGAACGACACCTTGCCGATGATGAAGTGCAGGTTCGCGTGCTTGTCGACACGGAACTCGATCTTGCCGCCCTTGATGTCCGTCACGGCCTTGGCGACGTCCATCGTGACCGTGCCGGTCTTCGGGTTCGGCATCAGACCACGCGGGCCGAGGACGCGGCCGAGGCGGCCGACCTTGCCCATGAGGTCCGGGGTGGCGACGACGGCGTCGAAGTCCAGACGGCCCTTCGCGACCTCGTCGATCAGTTCGTCGGAGCCGACGATGTCGGCGCCCGCGGCCTCCGCGGCCGCAGCACGGTCACCGGTCGCGAAGACCAGGACCCGGGCGGTCTTGCCGGTGCCGTGCGGAAGGTTCACGGTGCCACGGACCATCTGGTCGGCCTTGCGCGGGTCGACACCCAGGCGGAAGGCGACCTCGACGGTGCCGTCGAACTTGGTGGTGGCGGTGTCCTTGGCGAGACGGACGGCCTCGAGGGGGGCGTAGTTACGCTCCCGGTCGACCTTGGCGTCCGCGCCGCGGAGAGCCTTGCTGCGCTTCACTTCTTCTCCTGCTTTCGGATGTGGAGTCGTGGTCCGGGCCAGCGCGTGGCCCTTCCACAAGAGGTCGGACGGGGGCTGATCAGCCCTCGACGGTGATGCCCATGGAACGGGCGGTGCCGGCGATGATCTTCTCGGCGGCGTCCAGGTCGTTCGCGTTGAGGTCGGGCATCTTGGTCGTGGCGATCTCGCGGACCTGGGCGCTCGTCAGCTTGGCGACCTTGGTCTTGTGCGGCTCGCCGGAGCCCTTCTCCACACCCGCGGCCTTCAGGATCATCCGCGACGCCGGGGGCGTCTTGGTGATGAAGGTGAAGGAGCGGTCCTCGTAGACCGTGATCTCCACCGGGATGACCCAGCCGCGCTGCGACTCGGTCGCGGCGTTGTAGGCCTTGCAGAACTCCATGATGTTGACGCCGTGCTGACCCAGCGCGGGGCCGACCGGCGGGGCCGGGTTGGCGGCGCCGGCCTGGATCTGGAGCTTGATAAGCCCCGTGACCTTCTTCTTCTTGGGAGGCATAGCTCTCTCCGGGTCCTAGTGAGAGTGTTCGGCCGCCATCCGATGTCGTACGACATCATCCGGATGGAGGCATACCGCACAACGATAACGGGTATGGCTGCGCGTCCAAAAACCGAGCAGGTCAGAGGGCGGAGACCGCCGCTCTGACCTGCCCGAGGACTGACCGAGAACCGACCGCTGTCAGTTCTTCTGGATCTGGTCGAAGCTCAGCTCGACCGGGGTCTCGCGACCGAAGATCTCGACGAGGCCCTTGACCTTCTTCGAGTCGGCGTTGATCTCGTTGATCGTGGCCTGCAGCGTCGCGAACGGGCCGTCGGTGACGGTGACGGAGTCGCCCACCTCGAAGTCCAGCACCTGGACCTCGACCTTGCGGGCGGGGGCCGGCTTGCCCTCGGCCTCGGCGGCCTCGCGGGCGGCCTTCTCCTCGGCCTCCGGGGCGAGCATCTTGACGATCTCGTCCAGGGTCAGCGGGTACGGGTCGTAGGCGTTGCCCACGAAGCCGGTGACGCCGGGCGTGTTGCGCACGACGCCCCAGGACTCGTTCGTCAGGTCCATGCGGACGAGCACGTAGCCGGGCAGCTTGTTCTGCCGGACGTTCTTGCGCTCGCCGTTCTTGATCTGGACGATCTCTTCCTCGGGGACCTCGGCCTGGTAGATGAAGTCCTCGACGTTGAGCGAGACGGCGCGCTGCTCCAGGTTGGCCTTCACGCGCTTCTCGTAGCCCGCGTAGGTGTGGATCACGTACCACTCGCCGGGCAGGCCGCGCAGCTCCTCGCGGAGCGCGGCGACCGGGTCGACGGCCTCGGCCGGCTCGGCCTCGTCGGCGGTGCCGGACTCGTCCTCGTCCGCCTCGTCGGCGGCCTCGGCGTCCTGCGCGTCGTCGTCCTGGTCGGCCTCGGCGGCCTCGGCGTCCGCGTCCTCGTCGCTCTCGGCGTCCTCGTCACGGACGGTCTCGACGTCCTCGGCGGCCTCGCCGACAGCGGCGTCCGCAGCTTCCGCCTGGTCCTCGTCGGCCGCCTCGACGACGTCGAGCTCGTCCTGGGCGGACTCGTTCAGGTTCGGGTCAGACACGGTGGCTGCTTCTTCCTGGATACAGATGGGGTGGTACATGCGAAAAGGGGCGCCGGGGTGGGCGCCCTCCGCGGGAATCAGCCGAAGACGTACTTGACTGCTTCCTGGAAGCCGAAGTCGATGCCGGTCACCATGGCGATCATGATGACGACGAAGATGATCACAACCGTCGTGTACGTGGTCAGCTGGTTGCGAGTGGGCCAGACGACCTTGCGCAGCTCCGCGACGATCTGGCGGTAGAAGAGCGCGAGACGGCCCAGCGGGCCCTTCTTGGCGCGCTTGCCGCCCTTGCGGGTCTTCTTCTTGGACTCCGGAGCTTCGTCCTCAGCATCAGGCATGTCGATGGAGCCTACGGCGTCCGTCACGTCTCTCACCTGATTCCGGGTCGGCCGTGCCGCGCCCGGGTGGAGCCGCACGGCGGTGCAATGAAGTACATACCTGCGCACACATCCTGGCGGTGTGTGTAGCAGGGCCGGAGGGACTTGAACCCCCAACCGCTGGTTTTGGAGACCAGTGCTCTACCAATTGAGCTACGACCCTTTGTCGTTCTCCCCCAACCTACCGCATCCGCCGTGATGCTCACGGTGTGGTCGGCGAGGGCCAACGAGCAGAGAGTGTACGTGGTCAGGGGCTCCGCGTCGAACAGATAGCCCCGCACGACTTCGCGCCGCCCTCCGGGCCGCCCCGGCCGACCACGCGCGCCCCCGGTCTCCGGCGCCTCGCCGACGCGCGCGCCGGGGCCGGTGGAGCCGTCTCGCGACCCGCGCCGGAGCGTGACCGGAACCCGCGGGACGGCTGGTGGGCGCGGGCGGGGCACGCGGCGGGGAGGGCGGGGGTGGGCGGCCTTGTGCCGGCTGGCGAGGACGGAGGACGGTCGTGAACCGGAGGCCGTCGGCGGCCTCCGGGCGGTACGGCTGACCGGACGGCGTCCGGCAGGTGGGGCGGCTTCCGGGCGCGCGGTGGCGGCGGGCCGAGACGGGCGCCGGGCGGATGGGTATCGGGCGGATGGGTATCGGGCGGTGCGGCTGATCGAGGTGCGCCGCCTCGGGGCGGGGGCCCCGGGGCGGGGCGCGGGCCCGGGACGGCGCGGAGCCTCGGGGCGGGGCGGGACCCAGCGGCGGGGCGGGGCGCGGGCCCGCAGGGTGGGCGCGGGCCCGGGGCGGGGTGGGCGCGGGCTCGGGACGGCGCGGCTCCGGGTACGGCGCGGGGCAGGGGCCGGGGCGGGGCGCGGACGGGTGTCCGGGGGGTGAATCCTGTGTGCCGGGCGTTCGGCGGGTCTGGGACGATGGCCGTATGAGCGCTGCTACTCCCCCGACCGAGCGCCGGGTCTCCGCCCGCATCGGTGCGATCTCCGAGTCCGCAACCCTCGCCGTCGACGCCAAGGCCAAGGCCCTCAAGGCCGCCGGGCGCCCGGTGATCGGCTTCGGCGCCGGCGAGCCCGACTTCCCGACGCCCGACTACATCGTCGAGGCGGCCGTGGAAGCCTGCCGCAACCCCAAGTACCACCGCTACACGCCCGCCGGCGGCCTGCCCGAGCTGAAGGCCGCCATCGCCGCGAAGACGCTGCGCGACTCCGGGTACGAGGTCGACCCGTCGCAGATCCTCGTCACCAACGGCGGCAAGCAGGCGATCTACGAGGCGTTCGCCGCGATCCTCGACCCGGGCGACGAGGTCATCGTCCCGGCCCCGTACTGGACGACGTACCCCGAGTCGATCCGGCTCGCGGGCGGCGTGCCGGTGGAGGTCGTCGCCGACGAGACGACGGGGTACCGCGTCTCCGTGGAGCAGCTGGAGGCGGCCCGGACCGAGCGGACGAAGGTCGTCCTCTTCGTGTCCCCGTCCAACCCGACGGGCGCGGTCTACGCGCGCGAGGACGCCGAGGCGATCGGCCGCTGGGCCGTCGAGCACGGCCTGTGGGTGCTGACCGACGAGATCTACGAGCACCTGGTGTACGGCGACGCCGAGTTCACCTCGCTGCCCGCCCTCGTGCCCGAGCTCCGCGACAAGTGCGTCGTGGTCAACGGCGTCGCCAAGACGTACGCGATGACCGGCTGGCGCGTCGGGTGGATCGTGGGCCCGAAGGACGTGGTGAAGGCCGCGACGAACCTGCAGTCGCACGCCACGTCGAACGTCTCCAACGTCGCCCAGGTCGCCGCGCTCGCCGCCGTCTCCGGGAACCTGGACGCGGTCGCGGAGATGCGCGAGGCGTTCGACCGGCGCCGCCGGACGATCGTGCGGATGCTCAACGAGATCGACGGCGTGGTCTGCCCGACGCCGGAGGGCGCCTTCTACGCGTACCCCTCGGTGAAGGGGCTGCTGGGCAAGGAGATCCGGGGCAAGCGCCCGCAGACCTCCGTGGAGCTGGCCGCGCTGATCCTGGACGAGGCCGAGGTGGCCGTCGTTCCGGGTGAGGCCTTCGGCACGCCGGGCTATCTGCGCCTGTCGTACGCGCTGGGCGACGAGGACCTGGTCGAGGGCGTGTCGCGGATTCAGAAGCTGCTGGCGGAGGCGCGCGACTGACCACCCTTCGACGTCGAGGGGACGTACCCGAAACGGGCCCCGGCCGGCTCCTCCGGCCGGGGCCCGTTTTTTTCGTTCCCCGTTTTTTCGTTCCCGCCCCTACCCGTTCGGCGAAAGGGGCTGTTTCGGGGCGCCGGTCTGCGGCAGGATCTGCTGATGGAGCACGTCCGCGATCTGAAACTGCTGCCGAAGGCCCACCTCCACCTGCACTTCACGGGCTCGATGCGCCCCACCACGCTGCTGGAGCTGGCCGACAAGTACGGCGTCCACCTGCCCGACGCGCTGACCGGCGGGGAGCCGCCGAAGCTGCGGGCGACCGACGAGCGCGGCTGGTTCCGGTTCCAGCGGCTGTACGACATCGCCCGCTCGTGCCTGCGGGCCCCGGAGGACATCCGGCGCCTGGTGCTGGAGGCCGCCGAGGAGGACGTGCGGGACGGGGCGGGGTGGCTGGAGATCCAGGTGGACCCCACCTCGTACGCGCCTCGGCTGGGCGGGCTGATCCCGGCGCTGGAGGTCATCCTGGACGCGGTCGAGTCGGCCTCGCGGGACACGGGTCTGGGCATCCGCGTCGTGGTGGCGGCCAACCGGATGAAGCACCCGCTGGACGCCCGCACCCTGGCCCGGCTGGCGGTGCGGTACGCGGACCGGGGTGTCGTCGGGTTCGGCCTGTCGAACGACGAGCGGCGCGGGATGGCGCGGGACTTCGACCGGGCGTTCGCCATCGCGCGGGAGGGCGGGCTGCTGGCCGCGCCGCACGGCGGCGAGCTGACCGGCCCCGCTTCGGTGCGGGACTGCCTGGACGACCTGCGGGCCACGCGCATCGGGCACGGCGTGCGGGCGGTGGAGGACCCCCGGCTGCTGCGGCGGCTCGCCGACAAGGGCGTGACCTGCGAGGTGTGCCCGGCGTCGAACGTGGCGCTCGGCGTGTACGAGCGCCACGAGCACGTGCCGCTGCGGACCCTCTTCGACGCGGGGGTGCCGATGGCGCTGGGCGCGGACGACCCGCTGCTGTTCGGCGCGCGACTGGCGGACCAGTACGAGATCGCGCGGCGCCACCACGGCTTCGCGGACGCCGAGCTGGCGGAGCTGGCGCGGCAGTCGGTGCGGGCCTCCGTGGCCCCGGAGGACGTCCGCGCGAAGCTGCTGGCGGGGATCGACGACTGGCTCGCGGAGGGGTGAGGCGGGGGCGACCGCCGCGTGGCCGGTGACCGGTCGGGGCCGTCCCGCGGTACGGCCGAGGGGGCGCGGTCCGTGGTCGGTGCGGGGCGGTCCGCGGCGATTGCGGGGGCCACGGCTGTCGAGGGGACCGGGTTGCCGCGGGGCGGTACGGGCGTGGCGGGCGGCGCCCGCGCGCCGGGCGGCTCCGCCCCCGGCGCCGGCCCGGCCGGCGGGGCAGGCGTGAGGGGGCGGCGTACCGACCGGACGGGCCGCCCACCGCCGGACCGGGGGGCGTACCGGGGGCTGCGGGATCAGGGCTCGGCGGCTCACCGGGTGGGCTTCGCCGCGGGCCGGTCCTCGGTCTGTTGGCGGGCGAGGCGCTGGAGGGCGGGCAGGGCCGGGCACCGGGTGCGCTCGGCGGCGTCCAGCCGGTCGACCGGGCGGTAGCCGTGGGTGCGGGACCTGTCCGACAGCGGCGCGTCCTCCGTGGTGACCAGGACCCGCCCGGCGACGAGCCGGACGTGGGCCACCTGCGGCAGGTCGTTGGCCAGGCACTCGAGCGCGCCCGGCGCGGTCGCCCCCTCCGCCTTCCACAGCCGCCCGCCGAAGACCAGGTACCGCTTGTCGCACGCCGTGCTCCAGTCGTAGGCGTAGCGGGCGCCCTCCACCGGCTCCGCCGGGCCGATCGTGGCGGCCGGAGCGTCGGAGTACGCGCGCCGGGGCTCGTCGGCGAGGCAGGCCGGCGCGGTGGCACGGGGCCGATAGACCCGCGTCCCCCGGTCGGGGTCGGGGCCGTCGGGCTCGAAGACGGCGACGGGCGTGCGGGTCCGGGGGTCGGCGGTCAGACGGATGAACCCGTGCGCGCGGTCCGTGAGCCAGGAGTACGCGTGGTCCGCCCCCTCCGCCTCCCACACCCTGCCGCCGAAGGCGACGTACCGGAAACCGCAGGCGGCGGACACGTCGTAGCGGTAGCGGACGTTCTCGACGGGCTCGCGCGGGCCGCTGTCCAGAGGCTCCCCCTCCCTGGAGCGCGGCTGGGGCGGATAGGGCCCGGATACGGCCGGGAGGGGCGCGACCCCGTCCCCGCCCGGCTGCGAGGACGCCGCGTCGGGCGCGGTCGTACGCGTGGCCGCCGTATCGCCGGGCGCCGTGCCGGAGGCCGTGGGCGCGCGGTCATGGGCGGCGCCCGCCCAGCGCACGCCCAGCACGGAGCCGGCCACGACCACCATGGTCGCCGCCGCGGCGGTCAGCGCCCGGCGCCGGTGGCGGGTGCGGCGGGCCGCCGCGACCACGGCGCCGGTCGGCGGGGCGCCGGTGGCCGGCCCCTCCGTGTCGGCGAGCTCCCGCAGGCCCCGCCGCAGCTCGTCCTCGTCCTCGTGGGTCATCGCGTGCCCCTTCCCGCGTAACCGGCGAGCGCGCCCGAGGCACGCAGCCGCTCCAAGGCCCTTTTGGTCCGGCTCTTGACCGTCCCGGGCGAACAGCCGAGCAGGGCGGCCGTCTCCTCCACCGACAGGTCCTCGTAGAAGCGGAGCACCACCACGGCTCGCTGGGCGCGGGGCAGCGAGCCGAGCGCCCGGGCCAGCTCCAACCGCGCCTCCGCACCGCCCGCCATGTCCGGGGCGCCCGCCGCCGCGGCCGCCTCGTCCCCGGAGTGGGGGGTCTCGGTGTGCCAGCGGCGTCGCCGCCAGGTCGCGTACAGGTTCACCACGACCTTGCGCGCGTACGCCTGCGGGCTGGCCCAGCTCGCGGACCGCCCCCAGCGCAGGTACACCTTGACCAGCGCGGCCTGCACCAGGTCCTCGGCGGTGTGCCGGTCGCCCGTCAGCAGGCGGGCCGTGCGCAGGAGCGAGGCGTACGACGTGGTGGTGAAGTCCGTGAAGCCCTGGTCGTCCGCCCCTGGCGGCCCTGTCCTCACCGGTGATCCCCCTCGGCCGGCGTGTGGTGGTCCCGGCTCGCGCCGCGCGGACGCTGAGGAACCCTGTCACCCACTCGACAACCTGGGGGAGCCGGCGGGTTCCATCGGTTTTCCGGGGCGGAGGCCGTCGGGGGGACGCCCCTCAGGGGCGGCGGCGAGCGGACGCGGGGGCGGCCGAGGGCGGGCGGTCCTGGGTACGGCGGTCAGGTGCCGGACCGGCGGAGGGCGCGCCCCGGTACGCCGGGGCGGGGGTGGGGCGGGGTGGGGTCAGAGACTGACGCCGACCGTCACCGGCTCGTTGACCAGCGTGACGCCGAACGCGTCCCGGACGCCCTCCACGACCTCGCGGGCGAGGGCGAGGAGGTCCTCGGTGGTGGCCTCGCCCCGGTTGGTGAGGGCGAGGGTGTGCTTGGTGGAGATGCGGGCGGGCCCGGCGCCGTACCCCTTGGTGAAGCCGGCCTTGTCGATGAGCCAGGCCGCCGACGTCTTGGTCCGGCCCTCGCCGGCGGGGTAGGCGGGCGGGGCCGCGTCCGGGCCGAGGCGGTCGCGCACGCGGTCGAGGAAGGCGGCGTACGCGGTGTCGTCGAGGATCGGATTGGTGAAGAACGACCCGGCGGACCACGTGTCGTGGTCATCGGGGTCGAGGACCATGCCCTTGCCCGCGCGCAGGGCGAGGACGGTCTCGCGGGCGGCGGCCACGGGGACGCGGTCGCCGGGTCCCACACCGAGGGCGCGGGCGGTCTCCGCGTACCGGATGGGGGCGCTCATCCCCCCGGCGTCCTCCAGCTCGAACCGGACGCGCAGCACGACGTACCGGTCGGGCTCGGCCTTGAAGCGGCTGTGCCGGTACGAGAAGGCGCACTCGGCGCCGGTCAGCGTCACGGTCTCCTCGGCGCGCCGGTCGTACGCGACGACCTCCGTGAGCGTGGAGGCGACCTCCTGGCCGTACGCGCCGACGTTCTGGATCGGGGTCGCGCCGGCCGAACCGGGGATGCCTGCCAGGCACTCGACGCCCGCGAGTCCGGCCTCGACCGTGCGGGCGACGGCGTCGGACCACACCTCGCCGGCGGCGAGCTCCAGCCGCGTGCCGTCGAGGGAGAACCCCCGGGTGGCGATGTGCAGGGCGGTGCCGTCGAATCCCTTGTCGCCGATGACCAGGTTGGACCCGCCGCCGATGACCAGCAGCGGCGTACCGGTCCGGTCGGCCTCGCGCACGGCGGCGACGACCTCGTCGTCGGTACGGGCGGTGATCAGCCGCCGGGCGGGCCCCCCGAGCCGGAACGTGGTCAGCGGGGCGAGCGGAGCGTCATGGGTTACCTGCACCCGCCCAGCCTACGGCCCCCGCCCCGACCGCCCGTGCCCCGGCACGTGGCGGAGGGGGCGCGGACGGGCGGGGACGGGCGGGGACGGTGACGCGGGGGCGCGGGGGCCTGTGTGGGCGGTGGTACGGCGGCGCGGGCGGCCCCGAGGGGGCCGAGAAGGCCGAGGAGGCCGAGGCCGTGGGGCCGGGCCCCTGGCCCATGGCCCCTGGATCAGAGCGCCTGGACGCGAGCCCTGGGCCAGGGCCGGAACCGGCGGGCGGGCCACGGCCGGGCACCGGGCGGCTCAGGCGAGCCGGACCACCGCGCGGGACATGCCCAGGACCTTCTGGCCGGCGCTCATCGCCGTCAGGTCGACGCGGACGCACCGGTCGTCGAGCTTGGCCGCCACCTTGCCGGTGACGTGGATCACCGCGCCCTCGCCGTCGTCCGGCACGACGACCGGCTTGGTGAAGCGGACGCCGTACTCGACCACGGCGCCGGGGTCGCCCGCCCAGTCGGTGACGACGCGCGCGGCCTCGGCCATGGTGAACATGCCGTGCGCGATGACGTCCGGAAGGCCGACCTCGCGGGCGAACCGCTCGTTCCAGTGGATGGGGTTGAAGTCACCGGACGCGCCCGCGTACTGCACGAGCGTGGCACGCGTCACGGGGAATGCGCCGGCCGGCAGTTCCGTACCGACCTCGACCTCGTCGAAAGAGACCTTCGCCGCCATGGTGTTCCTCACGCCTCCTCTGCCGCACGCGCCACGAGCTTCGTCCACGCCGTCACGACGTGCTCGCCCGACTCGTCGTGGACCTCGCCCCGGATGTCGACGATGTCGTTGCCCGCGAGCGACTTGACCGCCTCGATGGTGGAGGTGACCGTCAGCCGGTCCCCCGCCCGTACGGGCCTGCTGTACGCGAATTTCTGGTCGCCGTGCACGACGCGGCTGTAGTCCAGCCCCAGCTGCGGGTCGGCGATCACCTGTCCGGCCGCTTTGAACGTGATGGCGAACACGAAGGTCGGGGGGGCGATCACATCGGGGTATCCGAGCGCTTTCGCGGCCTCCGCGTCGGTGTAGACCGGGTTCGCGTCACCGATGGCCTCGGCGAACTCGCGGATCTTTTCCCGGCCGACCTCGTAGGGCGGCTCGGTGGGCGGATAGCTCCGCCCGACGAAGGACTGGTCGAGCGCCATGTACCCGGTACCTCCTGCTGTCCTGTCTGTGCCTTGCTGCGGTCCCGGCCCGTGCCGGGGAAACGACACGAGGCCGCCCCCGGTGGGGACGGCCTCGTGTACGAGCCTGTTTCAGCGCGTCTCGCGGTGCGCGGTGTGCGCGTTGCAACGCGGGCAGTGCTTCTTCATCTCAAGACGGTCCGGGTTGTTGCGCCGGTTCTTCTTGGTGATGTAGTTCCGCTCCTTGCACTCCACGCAGGCCAGCGTGATCTTCGGGCGGACGTCGGTGGCAGCCACGTGAGTGCTCCTTGACGGACGGATGGACGGATGGAACGCAGAAAAGAGTAGCCGATCGAAGGACCGACCCCACAATCGGCTACTGGGAGTAGCGGTGACCGGACTTGAACCGGTGACACAGCGATTATGAGCCGCTTGCTCTACCGACTGAGCTACACCGCTTTGATGTATGGATCACCTCACCCGAAGGTGAGGATCTCCTACACCAGAGCCCCAATACGGAATCGAACCGTAGACCTTCTCCTTACCATGGAGACGCTCTGCCGACTGAGCTATTGGGGCGAGCGATGAAGACATTACACGGTCCTCGGCCGTTCACCCAAATCCGTTCCCAGGGGTCCCCCCGCGGCTTACCGGACGGGGGCGGGAGGGGGCGGAAGGGCGGCCGTCGACCCGCTCGCGCGGCGCCCGCGCGCGGGGTGCTCCCCCACGACGTACGGCGCCCCGCGGGGGAGGTGGACCACCACGACGTACGGCGCCCCGCGCGCGAAGTGGACCCACGCGCAGTACGACTAATGCGCTCCTCCGCGAAGCCGTGACGGCTGCGCCCTAGGCTCGGCTCACCGCCTCGCGATCTTCCCCCGCGGTCGCCGCACACCCGCCCTGACCTCCCCAGGAGCCCGATGTCCTCCGACAGCCAGCAGCCGCGGCCGCCCGAGGGTGCCACCACCGACACGACCACGCTGCTGCTGTGCGGCGCCCGCCTGGACGACGGGCGGACCGTCGACGTGCGGCTGAGCGGCGGGCGGATCGAGGCCGTCGGCACGCCCGGCAGCCTCGGCGCGCACGGCACCCGTGTGGACCTCTCCGGGTACCTGCTGCTGCCGGCGCCCGCCGAGCCCCACGCACACGCCGACACGGCCCTCAGCGCCGACGCGCCGGGCCCGGTCTCGTACGCGGCCGAGGACGTCCAGCGGCGCGCCACCGAGGCCGCGCTGCTCCAGCTCGGCCACGGGGCGACGGCGCTGCGCGCGCACGTGCGGATCGGCGACGTACAGGGACTGGCGGCGCTGGAGGCCGTCCTGCAGGCGCGGCGTTCCCTGCGGGGGCTGGTGGACCTGGCGACGGTGGCGGTGCCGCGGCTGCTGACGGGGGTGGCCGGGGCGGACGGGCTGGCGATGCTGCGGGACGCGGTGAAGATGGGCGCGTCGGCGGTGGGCGGCCGCCCCGACCTGGACCCGGACCCGGCGGGGTACGCGGAGGCGGTGCTGGAGGTCGCCGCGGAGCACGGCTGCGCCGTCGACCTGCACACGGACGGGGACGACCCGGCGCGGCTGGCACGGCTGGCCGCGATGGCGGGCGGGCTGCGGCCGGGGGTGGCGATCGGCCCGTGCGGGTCGCTGTCGCGGCTGCCGGCGGAGGCGCGGGGTCGGGTGGCGGACCGGCTGGCCGCGGCCGGGGTGACGGTGACGTGCCTGCCGCAGGGCGGCTGCGCGGGCACGGACGTGCGGGGCCCGGCGCCGGTGCGGCTGCTGCGGTCGGCGGGGGTGCGCGTGGCCGCGGGCGGCGGCGCGCTGCGGGACGTGGCGAACCCGGTGGGGCGCGGCGACCCGCTGGAGGCCGCGTACCTGCTGGTGTCGCAGGGCGGGTTGCGGCCGGCGGAGGCGTACGGGGCGGTGAGCCGGGAGGCGCGGGAGGCGCTGGGGCTGCCGCCGGTGCGCGTGGAGGCCGGGTTCCCGGCGGAGCTGCTGGCGGTGCGCGGGGAGCGGCTGGCGGGGGTGCTGTCGCTGGCGTACAGCCGGGTCGTGGTGCACCGGGGCCGGGTGGTGGCGCGTACGAGCGCGGTGCGGGAGTACTGCGACTCGGCGGCGGCCCTGGACCTGCCCCGGCAGTCCCGGCCGGAGGCCCGCCCGTGAGGGGTGGGGTGATGGGGCTGGTGGGGCTGGTGGGGCTGGTGGGGGCTGGGGCCCGGTGGGGGCCGGTGGGGGCTGGTGCGGCTACGTGATGGGCGGTGGGGCCGGGGGTCCGGTGGGGGCTGGTGCGGCTACGTGATGGGCGGTGGGGCCGGGGGTCCGGTGGGGGCCGGTGCGGCTACGTGATGGGCGGTGGGGCCGGGGGTCCGGTGGGGGCCGGTGCGGCTACGTGATGGGCGGTGGGGCTGGGGGCCCGGTGGGGGCCGGTGCGGCTATGTGGTGGGCGGTGGGGCCCGGTGGGGGCCGACCGGAGGTACGCGCGCGGCTGGACGCGGATCCGGGTAGGCGGGGCTGAGGGCGGCTCAGCAGGCCGCCTGCCCGGCGGGGCGGCGCGGCCGGGGTACGGCTGCGGTTCGGCGCTCGGCGCGGCCGGGGGCGGGGCGGCCGGCTCGCCGGGGCGGCGGTCGAGGCGGCCTGGACGTGGCCCGGCCGGGGCCGAACCGCGGGGCGGTTGCGGGGCGGTATGGCGAGGTGCGGCTCGGGGCTTCGACTGCGGCCGCGTCGGCGTGCCGGGGCGCCCCTGACCCGTCCGGACGCGGGGCGGGCGGCCCGTCGTTGGGCGGTGCGCGGGTGGGGGCCGTACGGTCGGAGGCATGCGCATTGTCATCGCTGGAGGACACGGTCGGATCGCCCTGCGCCTGGAGCGCCTGCTGACGGCGGGCGGGCACGAGGTCGCGGGCATCATCCGCAAGATGGAGCAGTCTGACGCCGTACGGGAGGCGGGCGCCGAACCGGTCGTGCTGGACATGGAGTCGGCGTCCCTGGAGATGGTCGCCGCGGTGCTGCAGGGCGCGGACGCGGCGGTCTTCGCGGCGGGTGCCGGGCCGGGCAGCGGGGCGGCCCGCAAGGAGACCGTGGACCGGGACGCGGCCGTCCTGTTCGCGGACGCGGCGGAGCGGGCGGGGGTGCGCCGGTTCGTCGTCGTCTCGTCCATGGGCGCGGACGCGGCGCACGAGGGCGACGAGGTCTTCGACGCGTACCTGCGCGCGAAGGGCGCGGCGGACGAGCACGTGCGCGGCAAGGCCGCCCTGGACTGGACGATCCTGCGGCCCGGCATGCTGACGGACGACGCGGGCACGGGCCTGGTCCGTCTGGAGGCGTCGACGGGCCGGGGCCCCATCCCGCGCGACGACGTGGCGGCGCTCCTCGCCGAACTGCTGGACACCCCGGCGACCGCGGGCCTGACCCTGGAAGCCGTGTCGGGCGACACCCCGGTCTCGGTGGCGGTCCGTGCGGTGGCCGGCAACTGAGGCTGCTGAGGCTTCCCGAGTGTGAGTCAGGGATTGTCGGTGGCGTCTGGTGTGATGGGTCTGCTGGTACTCGGGGAGGTAGCGCAGACCGTGGACAGACGTGCAGTGATTCGCCTGATCGGCGCGTTGAAGCCGGCACAACGGAGCAAGGGTGAGGCCCTGCACCGGCCGTTCCTGGTGCTTTGGGCGATCGGTGAGGCTGTGCGGGGCATGCCCCGGCAGCAACGCTGGTCGGTTGTGCGCGATGCCGTGGGGCCTTTGCTGGTCACGCACGGGGGCGTGACCAGCAGCAGTCGCGAGGCGGCTCTGTTCCCCTTCTGGGCCCTGCGTAACGACGGGCTTTGGGAGGTCGAGGAGGCGGAGTCGCTGACCATGACCAGCAAGGGACGTAGGCCTCTGCTGTCGTCCCTCGACGAGGCGAACCCACTCGCCGGGCTCCCAAAGGGCGTCTACGACCTCCTGGTAGCAGACCCGGAGCTGGCTGCGTGGGCAGTCGGCAGCCTGCTGCTGCGGTACTTCAGACCGGTCCCGGCGGGACTGTTGCAGGACGTGGGCTTGGCGGACCTGATGGCAGGTCGGGAGACAACGGCACTGCGTCCGCTCGTCGGCGAGACGTTCGTAGACCGACGTGCCATCGCAGATTCGTACGGCGGCAACCGAGTCCGCGGCATAACGCCGCTTGCGGACGGCATCCTGACGGTCTACTCCGATGAGAAGGGCCCGTATGCAGATGGCCGCATACCTGAGGTGAACTGGATCGCCTACACCGGCGACGGCCTGTCAGGTCATCAGGAGCTCACCGGTGGAAACAAGGCCATGGCCGAGTATCAGCGGGAGCGAGGGCGCTGCGGTACTGGCACCGGCCGTACGGAGGACAGTGGACCTTCGAGACATGGGCAGTGATCGTCCAGCGATGGATGCGCTGGGGGGAGGGGGAGGACGGCCTGCGGAGGAAGGAGTTCGTCTGGGTCTTGGCTCCCGTACCTTCTCCGCTCGAACACACCTGGCCGGCTAGCGTGGTGATGGCACTCCATGAGGACACGGGTCAGGTCCACGACCACACTGAGGGGGTCGCGCTTGCTGCTCAGGTCGACTCCGGGACCGTCCGGCTCGACAGTTACGAGCGATACAAGCGTTTGGCCAGGGCAGCTCATGAGCGCGCCAAGAGCCGCACGCGTCGCTCAACCCTGACCACGGTCGAGCGTTTCCTCCGATCGGCTCCCGCAAGGGAAGCGGTGATCCTGCGGAGCGGCGGTCTCTGCGAGAACCCGACCTGCCTCGGTCATCCAACGGAACGGACGGAAGCGGACGCGCCGCTCCTCGAAGTGGACCACGTCCACGATCTCGCACGTGGTGGGCCAGACGTACCCGAGGCCATGATCGCTCTTTGTCCGAACTGCCACGCCCTGAAAACCCGCGGCAAGAACCGTCGCGAGCTACAGAAGGTGCTGCTGGCAGAAGCTCGACTCCGCCACAAGTCGTTCTCGCGGTAGCGGCTCGCCTGTGTGTTGGCACCGCGTTAGGCGAGTGCCGTGTCTGAGATCACGCGGCGAATCGCCCGCCGTGAGGCACCATGCCCTCCCCGCCCCCACGCCCCTGCAGCTGGCACTCGACCGTACCGACGGGGGCTAGGGGGCGGGGCTGCGAGGTAGCTGCTCTGGGGTACGCAGACGGCCCCTGACCAACGTTTCCGCTGGTCAGGGGCCGTTTACTTCCAGTGGCGGCGCCAGGATTCGAACCTGGGTAGGCTAAGCCGACGGATTTACAGTCCGCTCCCATTGGCCACTCGGGCACACCGCCATGGGATGTCTCCTTGAAGCCCCGCCTTCGGCGGCGCTCCTTGGCAACGACGTAAACAATACCTGATCCCCGGGGGTGGTCCGCCACCGGATTCGATCAGCGCTGGGGCCGGGTGAGCATGGCTAGGCTTGGGGCGGCGGTCGGCGCTGGGCCGCCGCACTCCCACACCGAGGCAAGGAGCCACAGGACATGGCCGACTCCAGTTTCGACATCGTCTCGAAGGTCGAGCGGCAGGAGGTCGACAACGCCCTCAACCAGGCGGCGAAGGAGATCTCCCAGCGCTACGACTTCAAGAACGTCGGGGCGTCGATCTCCTGGTCCGGCGACAAGATCCTGATGCAGGCGAACTCCGAGGACCGGGTCAAGGCGATCCTGGACGTGTTCGAGTCCAAGCTGGTGAAGCGGGGCATCTCGCTGAAGTCGCTCGACGCCGGTGAGCCGCAGCTGTCCGGCAAGGAGTACAAGATCTTCGCGACCATCCAGGAGGGCATCTCCCAGGAGAACGCGAAGAAGGTCGCCAAGCTCATCCGCGACGAGGGCCCCAAGGGCGTCAAGGCGCAGGTCCAGGGCGAGGAGCTGCGGGTCAGCTCCAAGAGCCGGGACGACCTGCAGGCCGTGATCGCGCTGCTGAAGGGCCAGGACTTCGACTTCGCGCTGCAGTTCGTGAACTACCGCTGACCCGGTCGGCGGGCGGGACGGGGGCGGACGCGGCCGGGTGGCCGGTCCGCCCCCGACTCGTGCCTCGTGTCGGAAACCCGCCAGCACCGGACGGGCGGCCGGTCCAGACTGAAGGCATGACTGTGTACGCGCGAGTGGACGGGCCGCTGGGGACGATGCTGCTGGTGGGCGAGGAGACCGCGGACGGGGCCGCCGCCCTGGCCTCGTTGTCGCTGCCGGAGCAGAGGGGCGCGGTGGCCGTCCGGGACGGCTGGCGCCATGCCCCGGAGCGGTTCGCGCGCGTCGCCGCGCAGCTGGAGGGCTACTTCGCCGGGCGGGTGAAGGACTTCGACCTCCCCTTGGCGGCGGCTGGTGCGGGGACGCCGTTCCAGCGGCGGGTCTGGCAGGTACTGGACTCGATCCCGTATGGCGAGACGACCACGTACGGGGAGATCGCGGCGCGCGTCGGTGTCTCCGGGGCCGGGGTGCGGGCGGTGGGGACGGCCATCGGGCGCAATCCGCTGCTGGTGGTGCGGCCCTGCCACCGGGTGATCGGCGCGGACGGTTCGCTGCGGGGGTACGCGGCGGGGCCCGAGCGCAAGGGGCTGCTGCTCGGCCTGGAGGGTGCGCTCGTACGGTGACGGACGCGCTGTTCCCGCTGGGCCGGGGGCGGGCGGAGGTCGCGCCCGGCGCGGTGCACGTGCCGGGGTGGCTCTCCCGGAGGCGGCAGCGGGAACTGGTCGAGTCATGCCGGGCGTGGGCCGTCGGACCGGTGCCGATCCGGCACACCGCGCTGCCGGGCGGCGGGGTGATGTCGGTGCGGACGGTGTGCCTGGGCTGGCACTGGCTGCCGTACCGCTACTCGAGGACCGCCGACGACGTGAACGGGGCGCCCGTCGCCCCCTTCCCCGACTGGCTGGTCGGCCTCGGGCGGGAGGCCGTCGCCGCCGCGTACGGGGACGCCGGCTCCTACCGTCCGGACGCGGCGCTGGTCAACTTCTACGACGGGGACGCCCGGATGGGCATGCACCAGGACCGCGAGGAGCGGTCACCGGCCCCGGTCGTGTCGCTGAGCATCGGTGACGCGTGCCTCTTCCGGTTCGGCAACACGCGGGGGCGGGGGCGCCCGTACGCCGATGTGCGGCTGGAGTCCGGGGACCTGTTCGTGTTCGGCGGGCCGTCGCGGTTCGCGTACCACGGGGTGCCGAAGGTGTATCCGGGGACGGGCGACCCTTCGGTGGGGCCCCGCACGGGGCGGCTGAACATCACGCTGCGGGAGACCGGACTCGGTGGGGGCGGGGCCGCATCGGCCCCTCCGGGCGGGGCTGCCTGACGGGCCTCCGGCGGGCGGTCTCCTCCTGACGGTCTCCTCCTGTCGGCCTCTGCCCGGCGGCGGTCTCCGGCCGGCGGGTGCCGGGTGGACTCCTGTCGGTGCAGGGTGGCTGCGGGTGGGTCTGTCTGTGCACGTGGGGCCTCCTGGGTGCTGTTCGGTGCAGGGGGCTGCGGGTGTGCCCGTCGGTGGCCACGGGGCCTTCGCGGTGCGCGCCGTCGACGCGCGGGGGCCGCCGGGTGGGTGTCGTGTGTCCGCGTGCCGGGCGGGGCGGTTGGGGCTCGGGGGGATCGGTAGGGTGCGGCGTGTGGCGGTGACTTTGCGGCGGTCTCTGGGAGTGTTCGACGCGGTCGTCATCGGGCTGGGCTCGATGGTGGGCGCCGGGATCTTCGCGGCGCTCGGGCCGGCCGCCGCGGCGGCCGGGAGCCGGCTCCTCGTCGGGCTGGCTCTGGCGGGTGCCGTGGCGTACTGCAACGCGATGGCGTCGGCCTGGCTGGCCGCGCGCCACCCCGCGTCGGGCGGCACCTACGTCTACGGGCGTGAGCGTCTGGGTCCCTTCTGGGGGTATCTGGCGGGCTGGGCGTTCATCGTCGGGAAGACGGCGTCGTGCGCCGCGATGGCCCTGACCGTGGGGGCGTACCTGTGGCCGGCGCAGGCGCACGCGGTCGCGGTGGCCGCCGTGGTGGCCCTGACCGCCGTGAACTACGGCGGCGTCCAGAAGTCGGCGCTCATGACGCGGTCGATCGTGGCGGTGGTCCTGGCGGTGCTGGCGGCCGTGGTCGTGTGCGCGCTCGGGTCCGGTGCGGCCGACGCCGGGCGGCTGGCACCGGACGGCGGTACCACGCCGGGCGGGGTGCTGCAGGCGGCGGGGCTGCTGTTCTTCGCCTTCGCCGGGTACGCGCGGATCGCGACGCTCGGGGAGGAGGTCCGGGACCCGGGGCGGACCATTCCGCGGGCCATTCCGGTGGCGCTGGGGATCGCGCTCGTCGTGTACGCGTGTGTGGCGGTCTCCGTTCTGTCCGTGCTCGGTCCCGTGCGGCTGGGTGAGGCGGCGGCGCCGGTCGCGGAGGCGATGCGGGCGGCCGGGGTCGACGGGATGGTGCCGGTGGTGCGGGTGGGTGCTGCCGTGGCCGCGCTCGGGTCGCTGCTGGCGCTGATCCTCGGTGTGTCGCGGACGACGCTGGCGATGGCACGGGACGGGCACCTGCCCCGTACGCTCGCCGCCGTGCACCCCCGGCACCAGGTGCCGCACCACGCCGAGCTGGTGGTGGGGCTGGTCGTCGCCGTGGCGGCGGCGACGGCGGACCTGCGGGGCGCGATCGGCTTCTCGTCGTTCGGCGTCCTCGTCTACTACGCGATCGCCAACGCGTCGGCCTGGACCCTCGTGTCGCGGTGGTCGCCGGTGCGGCTCGTGGCGGCGTGCGGTCTGGCCGGCTGCCTCGTGCTGGCCTTCGCCCTGCCCCTGTCGTCGGTCCTGGCGGGCGCGGGCGTCCTGGCGGTGGGCGCGGTGCTGTACGCCCTGCGCGCCGGGTCCGGGGAGGCCCGGGGGCGCACCCGGTAGCCGTACCGGCTCCTCTGGCGGCTGACGCGTGGCGCCCGACGGCCGGGGGCGAGGGTGTGCACCGGTGGCGTGGTGCAGGCGCGGGTCCTGGGGTGTGGTCGCCGAGCTGACGAGACGGCCGGGTGGCGGGATGCCGGGGCGGTGCGCTCCAGGCCCACGGCGGCCTCCGTGCCCGGGTGACACGGCCGGCGGGGTGGTGGGGCGCGGGCCGCTCGGTCGCGGCGGGGGCGGAGGAGCGCGGGGCTTCCGGAGCAGGGGACAGTAACTCTGTGTAGTCGCTCATGTGCCCATCATGGACCATGCCGCCGACATTCCGCTCCGCCTGTGGACAACTCCCTACCAGCGGTCGGTGAAGGGCCGGTCCGTCGAGACGATCTCGCGGCCGAGCGGGAAGAGCGCCACCGGGATCAGCTTGAAGTTGGCGATGCCGAGCGGGATGCCGATGATCGTGACGAACTGGGCGATGCCCGTGGCGATGTGGCCGAGCGCCAGCCACCACCCGGCGAGGAGGAACCACAGCACGTTCCCCACGAGGGACGGGGCGCCCGCGTCGCGGCGGTCCACGACCGTGCGGCCGAACGGCCAGAGCGCGTACCCGCCGATGCGGAAGGCGGCCAGGCCGAACGGGATGCCGATGACGGTGATGCAGAGGAGCACGCCCGCCAGCAGGTAGCCCAGGAACAGCCACAGGCCGGCGAGCAGAAGCCAGATGATGTTGAGGATCGTCTTCACGGGCGGGGTCCTGCCATCTGTTCGAGCCGGGCGATGCGTTCCGCCATCGGCGGGTGGGTGGAGAACATCCGGGCCATGCCCTGGCCCGGCCTGAAGGGGTTGGCGATCATCATGTGGCTCGCCGTCTCGATGCGCGGCTCGGGCGGCAGCGGCAGCCGCTGCGTGCCCGCCTCCAGCTTGCGCAGCGCGCTCGCCAGGGCCAGCGGGTCACCGGTGAGCCGGGCGCCCGAGGCGTCCGCCTCGTACTCGCGGGAGCGGCTGACCGCCAGTTGGATGACCGAGGCGGCGATCGGGCCCAGAATCATGATCAGCAGCATGCCGAGGAGGCCGGGCCCCTCCTCGTCGTCGGAGCGGCCGACCGGGATCAGCCAGGCGAAGTTCACCAGGAAGACGATCACGGACGCGAGCGCCCCGGCGACCGAGGAGATCAGGATGTCCCGGTTGTAGACGTGGCTCAGCTCGTGTCCGATGACGCCGCGCAGCTCGCGCTCGTCCAGGAGCCGCAGGATCCCCTCCGTGCAGCACACGGCCGCGTTGCGGGGATTGCGCCCGGTCGCGAAGGCGTTGGGGGCCTGTGTGGGCGAGATGTAGAGGCGCGGCATCGGCTGCCGGGCCTGCGTGGACAGCTCACGGACCATCCGGTACAGCTGCGGGGCCTCGAACTCGCTGACCGGGCGGGCCCGCATCGCGCGCAGGGCCAGCTTGTCGCTGTTCCAGTAGGCGTGCGCGTTGGTGCCGAGGGCGATCAGTACGGCGACGATGAGACCCGTGCGCCCGAAGAAGCCGCCGATCAGAATGATCAGCGCGGACAGCCCTCCGAGGAGTACGGCGGTCCTGAGCCCGTTGTGCCGGCGGTGCACGGTACGCCCTCCAAACGGTGCGGCAGGGGAACCTTTCGCTGATGTCGCTCCACTCTCTTCAGTGGACCCTCCCGTACTGGTCAACGCCAGGCGGGAGTGGCGGGTTCCCTGCGGTACGGCGGGGCGGCCCTGCGCCGTTCGGGTGAGGCGGTGCGCCGCACCGACCGGCCGGGGCGGGGCGGGGCAGCCGGTCGGTCGGACGGGGTCAGAAGAGGCTGGTCGCCGCGAAGCGGAGGACCCACTGCGGGTAGCCCGACAGCAGCAGGGCGGCGACGGCCGTCAGCGCCACCGCGGCGGCCACCGGCGCGGGGGCGCGCAGCCGCAGGGCGGGCGCAGTGGCCCGGGCGCCCTCGGTGCGGGGCCGGGCGGTGCCGGGGACCTCCGTGGCGCCGTCCGGGGCGCGGAAGAGGACGGCCGTCCAGCGCAGGTAGTAGTACAGGGCGACGACCACGTTCACGGCCATGACCACGGCGAGCCAGCCGAGGCCGGCGTCGACGGCGGCGGCGAAGACGACCACCTTGGCGAACAGGCCGATCACGCCGGGCGGCAGGCCGGCCAGGCACAGCAGGAAGAACGCCAGCGCGAGCGCGGCGAGCGGCCGGGTGGCGTACAGGCCCCGGTAGTCGGCGATCCGGTTCGCCGGGTGCGTCCGGGCGACCAGCGCGGCGACGGCGAAGGCGCCCAGGTTCACCACGGCGTACATCAGCGCGTACGAGACGGTCGCACCGATCTGGATGTCGCTGGAGTACGCGGCGGCGGCGATCGGCACGAGCAGGTAGCCGGCCTGGCCGACGGACGACCACGCGAGGAGGCGTACGGCGCTCCGCGCGCGCGTGGAGACCTGCCGCAGCGCGGCGGCGTTGCCGACGGTCATGGTCAGCGCGGCGAGCACGGCGAGGGCGGGGCCCCACACGTCCGCGTACGACGGGAAGGCGACGACGGTCACGAGGACGAGGCCGGTGAAGCCGACGGCCTTTCCGACGACGGAGAGGTACGCGGCGACGGGAAGCGGGGCGCCGACGTACGTGTCGGGCACCCAGAAGTGGAAGGGGGCGGCGGCCGTCTTGAAGGCGAAGCCGACGAGGGTGAGGGCGACCCCCGCCTCGGCCAGGGTGCCGAGCTGCGCGGGGACGTCGTCCAGCTGCCGGGCGATCTCCGTCAGGTGGAGGGTGCCCGTGGCGGCGTAGACGAAGCTGACCCCGAGGAGGGTGACGGCTGTCGCGGTGACCGAGGAGAGGAAGAACTTCAGCGCCGCCTCGCCGGACATCCGGTCGCCGCGCCTGAGGCCGACGAGCGCGAACGCGGGCAGGGAGGCGACCTCCAGGGCGACGACGAGGGTGGCCAGGTCGCGGGAGGCGGGCAGCAGGGCGGCGCCGGCCGTGGAGGCCAGCAGCAGGAACCAGAACTCGCCGGCGGGCAGTTCCTCCCTGGTCTCGGTGACGGAGAGCAGGGCGGTGAGGAGGGCGCCGCCGAGGACGAGCACCTGGACGGCGAGGGTGAAGTGGTCGGCGGTGTAGCTGCACGCACCGGGTTCCTGGACGAGGCAGAACGTGGAGCGGTCGCCGGAGCGCAGGGGTGCGAGGGCGAGGAGCGCGGCGGCGAGGCCGGCCACGGAGACCCAGGCGAGGACCTCCTTGCGGGCCTTCGGCAGGAACAGGTCGGCGACGAGGACGGCCAGGGCGACGGCCGCGGCGATGACCGGCGGGGCGATCGCGGCCCAGTCGACGGTCTGCACCAGGTCGCCGTTGGCGGGCGCCGCCGCCAGGACGGCGGGGTTCACGGGTGCGGCGGTCACGGCTTGCCTCCTGCGAGAAGCTGCTGCACGGCCGGGTCGGTGAGCCCGAGGAGGACCGCGGGCCAGAGTCCGGCGAGGACGGTGAGCGCGGCGAGCGGGGTCCACGCGGCGAACTCGTACCCCTGGACGTCGGCGAGCGGCGGGGAGTCGGCGGCGGGCTTGGCGCCCATGCAGACGCGGCGGACGACGACGAGGAGGTACGCGGCGGTGAGGAGCGTGCCGAAGCAGGCGACGGCCGTGTAGGTGAGGAACGCGGGCCGGCTGAGGCCCTCGGCGGGCTGGAACGCGCCGAACATGGCGAGCATCTCGCCCCAGAAGCCGGCGAGGCCGGGCAGGCCGAGGGAGGCCACGGCGCCGAAGGCGAGCAGTCCGCCGAGGCGGGGGGCGCGGCCGTAGAGGGCGGCGCCGGTGGCGCCGGCGAGGGTGTCGAGGTCGGCGGTGCCGTACCGGTCCTTGATCGCTCCGACGAGGAAGAAGAGGAGTCCGGTGATCAGACCGTGGGCGATGTTGGCGAAGAGCGCGCCGTTGACGCCGGTGGGGGTCATGGAGGCGATGCCGAGGAGGACGAAGCCCATGTGGCCGACGGAGGAGTAGGCGATGAGGCGCTTCAGGTCGCCCTTCGCCCCGGGCCTGGCGAGGGCCAGGCAGGCCAGCGACCCGTAGACGATCCCGGCGACGGCGAACGCGGCGAGGTACGGGGCGAAGACGTGCATGCCCTCCGGCGCCACCGGCAGGACGATGCGCACGAAACCGTACGTCCCCATCTTCAGCAGGACGCCGGCGAGGAGGACGGAGCCGACGGTCGGCGCTGCGGTGTGCGCGTCCGGGAGCCAACTGTGCAGCGGCCACATCGGGGTCTTCACCGCGAGCCCGATCCCGATCGCGAGAACGGCGATGACCTGCAGGGACGCACTGAGGCCGCGGCCGTTGTCAGTGGCGAGTGCCACCATGTCGAAGGTGCCGGCCTTGAGTCCGACGAGGAGCAGGCCGAGCAGCATGACGACCGAGCCGAGGAGGGTGAAGAGGATGAACTTCCAGGCGGCGGGCTGCCGCCCCTCGCCGCCCCACCGGGCGATGAGGAAGTACATCGGGATGAGCACCGTCTCGAAGGCGAGGAAGAACAGCATCAGGTCGAGGACGGCGAAGGTGGCGAGCGTGCCGGACTCGAGGACCAGGAGCAGCGCCACGAAGCCCTTCGGGGAAGGGCCGGCGGGCGGCTTGAAGTAGCTGTACAGCGCGCAGAGGAAGGTCAGCAGCGCGGTCAGGACGAGAAGGGGGAGGGAGATGCCGTCGACACCGAGGTGGATCCGCACGTCAAGTGCGGGAATCCAGCTGATGTCCGTCGTGGCCTGCATCCTCGACG
Organism: Streptomyces fradiae ATCC 10745 = DSM 40063; assembly: GCF_008704425.1. Taxonomy (NCBI): domain Bacteria; kingdom Bacillati; phylum Actinomycetota; class Actinomycetes; order Kitasatosporales; family Streptomycetaceae; genus Streptomyces; species Streptomyces fradiae. Next base: position 3,981,043 of record NZ_CP023696.1, on the reverse strand, counting down.
GCTGGTCGTGGTCGAAGCCGAGCGCGAGGGCGAGGGCCGCGACGAGGATCACGCCGGTGACGGTGACGCCGTGGCGGAGCACGGCCTGGTCGGGTGACTTCCCCTTCAGTCCGGGCGGTGCCGGCAGGAGGGCCGCGACGGCGCCGATGAGCGGCCCCGCGACGGTGAACGCGAGAAGGAACTGCATCACGGATTCGCTGATATCGATCACGGCTCACGCTCCGGCGGCGACGAGGACGGCGGCGACCGCCAGGACGACGGATCCGGCGAGCAGGACGCCGAGGTAGGACTGCACGTTGCCGGTCTGGGCGCGGCGCACGGCCGCGCCGAGCAGGCCGGCCGTGGCGCCCGCTCCCCGTACGTACGTCTCGACGACCTCGCGGTCGAGGAAGCGGACCAGCGAGGCGGCCGCGCGGACGGGGCGTACGAACAGGGCGGTGTACACGGCGTCGAGGTGGAAGCCGGAGGCGGCGTGCCGGTGGAGCGGGCCGAGGAGGAGCCGTCCGGGGTCGCCCGGGTCGGGCGCGGAGGCGATCGACCCGTAGGCCGGGGTGTGGGTGGCGATGGCCTCGGCCTCGGAGAGGGCCGGCTCGGCGTCGGGGTGGGCCGCGACGGCCCCGATCGGGACCCGCGCGGCGCGGGCGGCTCCCCGGCGCCAGGCCGCGTAGGTGACCAGGCCCCCGATGAGGGCGAGGCCCGTGCCGAGGATCGAGGTGGTGGTGGTCGGGGTGAGGGCGTTGCCGTCGAACCAGTCGTCGAGGGAGGTGACGGTCAGGCCGAAGGCGAGCGAGGGGACCGCGAGCACCCACAGGACGGCGTTCATGGAGAGGGGCTGGCGCCCGTGGTCGGGGGCCTCGATACCCCGGCCGTGGAAGGCGAGCAGCCACAGGCGCGCGGCGTAGGCCGCCGTGAGGAGGGCGGTGAGCAGTCCGGCCACGAGCACGGTCCAGCCCGCGGCGGCCGTGGAGACGTCCCGGTCGCCGAGGGCGGTGTGCTCGGCGGCGACGAGGACGGCCTCCTTGGAGAAGAACCCGGCGAACGGGGGGATGGCGGCGAGCGCGAGGAGGGCGACCGTCATCGTCCAGTACGCGTCGGGGATGCGCCGGGCGAGGCCGCTCATCCGGGACATGGCGGCCAGCGAGTTGGTGCCCGCGGCGTGGATGACCACGCCGGCGGCGAGGAACAGCAGCGCCTTGAAGGCGCCGTGGGACAGGAGGTGGAAGACGGCGGCGCCGCGGTCGCCGACGGCCAGCGCGCCGGTCATGTAGCCGAGCTGGCCGATCGTCGAGTACGCGAGGACGCGCTTGATGTCGTCCTGGGCGAGCGCGGCGAGGGCCGAGCCGACCATGGTGAGCGCGGCCATCACGGCGAGGACGGTCATGGCCGCCGCGGAGGCGGCGAAGACGGGGAGGAGGCGCGCGACGAAGTAGACACCGGCGGCGACCATCGTCGCGGCGTGGATCAGCGCGGAGACCGGGGTGGGGCCGGCCATGGCGTCGGGGAGCCAGGTGTGCAGCGGGAACTGCGCGGACTTGCCCGCGACGCCGGCGAGGAGGAGCAGCGCCACGACGGTGGGGTGGTCGAGGCCGCCCGCGGCGACGGAGCCGAGGACGCCGGTGATCCGGAAGGTGCCGGCGTCGGCGGCGAGCGCGAACAGGCCGATCAGGAACGGGACGTCGCCGAGCTTGGTGACGAGGAACGCCTTCAGCGAGGCCGCCCGTGCCTCGGGGGTCTCCCAGTAGTGGCCGACGAGGAAGTACGAGCAGACGCCCATGACCTCCCAGCCGACCAGCAGCACCATCAGGTCGCCGGAGTAGACGACGAGCAGCATCGCGGAGGTGAAGAGGGAGACGAGCGCCGCGTACGAGGGGTAGCGCGGGTCGTCGCGCAGGTAGCCGGTGGAGTAGATCTGCACACAGGACGCGACGAGCCCGACGAGGACCGCTGTGAGGACGGCGAACCCGTCCAGGTGGAGGGCCAGTTCGATCGGGACGGAGCCGGTCGGCGTGAGTTGGGTGGCCGCGTCGACGGCCTTCCCGCCGCCCTGCCGCACGGCGACGAGGACGGCGAGGACGAGCGCGGCGACCGTCGGCAGGACGGCGAGGGGGCGTGTGAAGCCGGGTGCGGTGCGGCCGAGGAGGAGGCCGGCGGCGGCGCCCAGGAACGGGAGGAGGGGGACGAGGACGGCGAGGGTCGTGGTGGTCACGGGGTGGCCTCAGCCTTCTTGCCGGTCTGCTCGTGGGCGGCCTGGTCGGCGCCGGGGGCGCCGGGGGCACCCGGCGCCGGGCCCGCGCCTTGGCCGGGGCCGGGGTCCTGGCCGGGACCGGGGCCGGGGTCCTGGCCGGGGGGCTCAGCGTTGTCGCGGAGGCGGTCGATGTCGGCCGTTCCCCGGTTGCGGTAGACCATCAGCACGATCGCGAGGCCGATGCCGATCTCGGCGGCGGCGATGGCGATCGTGAAGAGGGTCAGCGCCTGGCCCGCGTGCAGGGCGTCGCGGAGCCACACGTCGAAGGCGACGAGGTTGAGGTTGACCGCGTTGAGCATCAGCTCGACGGACATGAGGACGAGGATCGCGTTGCGGCGGGCGAGGACCCCGTAGAGGCCGGTGCAGAAGAGGAGCACGGCGAGGACCGCCGGGTAGGCGAGGTGCATCAGCGCTTGCCCTCCGCGTCCTGGGCGGTGTTCTTGGTGGCGGCCGGGGCGGTGTCGTCGGCTGCGTCCGGGGCGGTGGGCTGTGTGGTGGCCGGGGCTGCGTCCGGGGCGGTGGCCTTGGCTGTGGCCGGGGTGGTGGGCCGGGTTCCGTTGCCGGCTTCGGCGCGGTCCCGGGCGCCGTGGCTCGGGGCGGGCCGGGGGCCGCCGACGGGGGCGGGGTGGGAGCCCTGGTCGTCCTTGCGGCGGGAGAGCACGATCGCGCCGACCAGTGCGGCGAGGAGGAGGACGGAGAGCGCCTCGAAGGGGAGCACCCAGTTCCGGAACAGCGTCTCGCCGGAGACGCGGGTGGTGCCCTGGGCGGGGCCGTCGAGGTCGATCCAGGTGGTGCGGAAGGCGTCGACGACGACCCACACGAGAGCGGACGCGGCGGCGACGGCCACGGCCAGGGCGGCGGGCCGGTTGCCGGAGTCGGCGTCCGGGGAGCGGCCGATGGGCGCCCTGGTGAGCATGAGGCCGAAGAGGAGGAGCACGACGACGGAGCCGACGTAGATGAGGACCTGGACCCAGGCGATGAACTCGGCGGTCAGCAGCAGGTACTCGACGGCGATGCCGCCGAGGGCCACGACCAGCCACAGCGCGGCGTGCACCAACTGCCGGGTGGTGACCGAGATGACGGCGGCGGCGAGGGTGACGACGCCGACGAGGAGGAACGCGACCTCCGTGCCGGTGGGCGAGAGGAAGCCGGGCGCCGCCAGGGACAGCGCGGGCACTGCGGGGGGCGTCATGCGGGGCCCTCCTCGGTGGCGCGCTCCTCGGCGGCGCGCTGGGCGGCGAGCTTGTCGGCCGCCTTGCGGGCGGCGGCCACTTCCTTCGGCTCCTCCGCGCCCGGGTCGAGGGCGGGGGGCTCGGGGACGGTCCACATCCACTCGCGGAGCTTGTCCCGCTCGTGGGTGAGCTCGCGGATGTCCGTCTCCGCGTACTCGAACTCCGGTGACCAGAACAGCGCGTCGAAAGGACACACCTCGACACAGATGCCGCAGTACATGCAGAGGGAGAAGTCGATCGCGAAGCGGTCGAGGACGTTGCGGCTGCGCTCGCGGCCGCCCGGCGCGGCGGGCGGCAGGGTCTCCTTGTGGGAGTCGATGTAGATGCACCAGTCGGGGCACTCGCGGGCGCACAGCATGCAGACCGTGCAGTTCTCCTCGAACAGGCCGATCACACCGCGGGTTCGGGGCGGGAGTTCCGGCTGGACGTCGGGGTACTGCGCGGTGTGGCTCTTCCTCGTCATCGTCCGGAGGGTGACGGCCAGGCCCTTGGCGAGGCCGGAGCCGGGGATCGGAGGCATTACTGGGTCACCACCTTGACGACGCCGGTGAGGGCGATCTGGGCGAGGGCGAGCGGCACGAGCGTGGTCCAGGCGAGCTTCTGCAGCTGGTCCTCACGGAGCCGCGGGTAGCTCACGCGCAGCCAGATCACGACGAAGGCCAGCACGGCGGTCTTCAGGAGCGTCCACACCCAGCCCAGGCCGTCGGCGCCGAAGGGCCCGTGCCAGCCGCCGAGGAAGAGGACGGTGGTCAGACCGCACAGGACGACGATGCCCGCGTACTCGGCGAGCAGGAACAAGGCGAAGCGCAGGCCGGTGTACTCGGTGTACGCGCCGAAGATGATCTCGGAGTCGGCGACCGGCATGTCGAAGGGCGGGCGCTGGAGCTCGGCGAGGCCCGCGACGAAGAAGACCAGGGCGCCGATGATCTGCCAGGGCAGCCACCACCACTGGAACGCGTCGAGGATGCCGGTCAGCGACACGGTGCCGGCCGCCATGGCCACCGACGCCGCGGCGAGCAGCATCGGCAGCTCGTACGCGAGGAGCTGCGCGGCGGTGCGGAGTCCGCCGAGGAGGGAGAACTTGTTGGCCGACGCCCAGCCGGCCATGAGCGAGCCGAGCACGCCCACGCCCATGACGGCGAGGACGAAGAAGACGCCGGCGTCGACGACCACGCCGACCGCGCCCTCGCCCGGCCCGACGGGGATGGCCACGAGGACGAGGAGGTACGGGAGGAGGGCGACGGCGGGCGCGAGCTGGAACACCCTGCGGTCGGCGTCGGCCGGGACCACGTCCTCCTTCTGCGCGAACTTCACGCCGTCGGCGACGAGCTGCGCCCAGCCGTGGAAGCCGCCCGCGTACATGGGGCCGAGGCGGCCCTGCATGTGCGCCATCACCTTGTGCTCGGTCTGGCCCACGACGAGGGGCAGGACGAGGAACACGGCGAAGACGACGAGCAGGCGGAGGGCGACGTCGAGTACGTCGTTCACGCGTCGTCTCCTTCGGGGTGCCGCCGGTCGGCTTCGGGGGCTTCGGGGGTGGCGTTGGGGGTGGCTTCGGGGGTCTCGTCGGGGGTGGCGTCGGAGGGCTGGGGGGCCACCGGCGTCCGGGGGGCGGCGGGGGGCTTCGGTTCGTCGGCGCCGGAGGGGTGGTCGGGGGCCGGGGCGTCGGGCCGGTCGGAGGGCGGGGTGTCGAACGCCGGGCGCGGGTTGTTCCAGGGGGCGTCCGCGGAGCGGGGCCGGGGGCGGGCCGGGGTGCCCGGTTCGCGCCGGCTCGCCGAGCCCTCGGAGGCCGAGCGGCTGTGGCGCTGCGTGGCCGAGCCCTCGCTCGCCGACCGGGCGCGGCGCTGCGTGGCCGAGCCCTCGGAGGCCGAGCGGGCGCGGCGGGGGGCCGCCGGGCCGGGGGCGGCCGGGCCTTGACCGGTCGTGGGGGGCGCCTCGGTGGGGGTGGTCGAGGGGGGCGCCTCCGTGGGGGTGGTCGAGGAGGGCGCCTCGGTGGGGGTGGTCGTGGGCGGGGTGGGTGCCTGGCCGGCGGAGCCCTGCGAGGCCGTACGGGTACGGCGCGGGGGCCGGTCGGCCGCGCCCGCCGCACCCGCGCGGGCCGTGCGGGCGGGACGGGCCGGAGCGGGCGGGAGCTGGCCCTTCATCGGGCCCCAGTCGTTGGGGTCGGGCACGCCGGGCGGCAGCATCTGGCGCCGCTTGGTCCCGCCGTGCTCCGGCTCGCCGGGCTCCTTGGCACCCGGCCACGCCTTGGCGACGCGGGCGGCCAGCACGAAGTCCTTGCGGAGGGGATGGCCTTCGAAGTTGTCGGGGAGCAGCAGTTTCGCCGGGTTCGGGTGGCCCTCGAAGGTCACGCCGAACATCTCGGTCGTCTCGCGCTCGTGCCAGGCCGCGCCCGCGTACACGCCGACGGCCGTCGGCAGGGCGGCGGCGTCGTGCGGCACCGTCGTCCGCAGCAGGAGGCGCCGCACCCGGCCGCTCTCCAGCGCGGCGACGTGCGCGCACACCCGGAAGCCGGTGCCGGGCTCGTCGACGGCGCTCAGCCAGTCGAAGTAGGTGCAGCCCAGGGTGGAGCGGGCGGTCCGAAGCGCGGCGATCCACGAGGCGGCGGGCACGTCGACGGTCAGCAGGTCGTACGCCCGCTCGGCCGTGGCCTGCGCCCCGAAGAGGTCGGTGACGGCCTCGGGCAGGGAGTCGTAGGCGTTCACCGGTCCCCGCCTTCGGGTGCGGGCGGCGGGGTGACGAGGCCGCTGCGCAGCGCGGCGGCGGAGGGACGGGACGCCCCGGTGCCGTAGCGCTCGCCCAGGGACTCGCGGGCGATCTTCTCCTGGAGCTTCAGGATGCCCTGGAGGAGCGCCTCGGGCCGGGGCGGGCAGCCCGGTACGTACACGTCGACCGGGATGATCTGGTCGACGCCCTTGGTGACGGAGTACGAGTCCCAGTAGGGCCCGCCGCAGTTGGCGCAGGCGCCGAAGGAGATCACGTACTTCGGCTCGGGCATCTGCTCGTACAGCCGCCGCACGGCGGGCGCCATCTTGTCGGTCACCGTGCCGGAGACGATCATCAGGTCGGCCTGGCGCGGGCCGGGCGCGAAGGGGATGACGCCGAGCCGGATGAAGTCGTGGCGGGCCATCGAGGCGGCGATGAACTCGATGGCGCAGCAGGCCAGCCCGAAGTTGAAGACCCACAGGCTGTAGCGGCGGCCCCAGTTCAGGACCACCTTCATCGGCTCGGGCGCCAGCCGGGACAGCACGCCCAGTCGCCGCGGCTCGGGCAGGAGCACCGGTTCGGACGGAGTCACGTCCATGTCAGGACGCCCTTCTTGTACGCGTAGAGCAGTCCCACGGCCAGGAAGCCGAGGAAGATGAACATCTCGACCAGCGTGGTCGCGCCGTACCCCGCCTCGGCGAAGACGGTGGCCCACGGGAAGAGGAAGATCGAGTCGACCGCGAAGATCACGTAGAGGAAGGCGTAGACGTAGTAGCGGACCTGGGTGTGGGCCCAGCCCTCCCCCACGGGGTCGACGCCGCACTCGTACGTCAGGAGCTTCTCCGGCGTCGGCACGACGGGGCGCAGCAGCCGCCCGGCAGCGAAGGCGACCGCCACGAAGAGCACGCCGATCACGGCGAGGAGCCCGACGACCGAGTAGCTCTGGAAGTAGTCGGCCGCGAGCCCGGTCTGTTCCGGCACGTCCGTCCCTCTCTCCCTGCCCCTGCGGGCGCCGGTCCGTCGATGCGGCGATGCGTCCTGTACGCACGGGAGTCTAGGCCCTGGCACACGCGGGGTAATCAGTCGTGCCTCGGCGGGGGTGGGGTTATCCCCACCGCACGCCACCCATGTACCCCATGGCGCCGCCCGCTTGCGGCCCGGCAGGCTGGACGCCATGACCATGCGCAGCGACCGGCCGGGGCCGGCCCCGGCTCCCACTCCGGCTCCCCCTTCCCGTCCTGGACCGCGAGGACCGCTGGGGTGGGGAGAGGCGGCGGGGCCGGGAGGGGCGGCGGGGCGAGGCGGGCTCGAGGGGACTGAGGGGCCTGTGTCTCCCGCGGAGCCTCGGGGGGCGGTGTCTTCTGCGGGAGCGGTGTCTTCTGCGGGAGCGGTGTCTTCTGCGGGGGCTGCGGGGACTCCGGGGGGTGCGGGGGCTCCGGGGGGTGCGGCTCCTGCGGGCGCTGCGGCGCGTGTCGGGTTCGGGGTCGCGATGTGGAAGGAGGTCGGCCACCTCCTGCTGAACCTCCCCCTGTCCCTCCTCGCCTTCGTGTACGTGACGGTCGCGGTGGCCGTGGGCGCCGCGCTGTCCGTGACGGTGGTCGGGCTGCCGCTGCTGGCGGCCGGGCTGGCCGGGGCCCGGCTGGTCGGCCGAGTGGAACGGGCACGGGCCCGGGGCCTGCTCGGTGTGCGGGTCGAGGAGCCGAGCCGGCTGCCGCATCGGCCGGGCGGCGGGCCGGTGGCGGCGGTGTGGGCGGCGCTGCGGGACGCGGTGGCGTGGCGGACGATGCTGTACGGGTTCGTACGGCTGCCGTGGGGCGTGGTGACGTTCGCGGTGACGCTGGTGGCGGTGCTGGTGCTGTGGCCGGCGCTGCCGTACCTGGCCCGGGTGATGGCGAACGCCGACCGCGCGATGGTGCGGGGTCTGCTGGGCCCGTCGGACGAGCTGGAGCGGCGGGTCGCGGAACTGGAGTCGGACCGGGGCGTGGTGGTGGACACGGCCGCCGCCGATCTGCGCCGCATCGAACGGGACCTCCACGACGGGGCCCAGGCCCGCCTGGTCGCCCTCGCCATGGACCTCGGCCTCGCCAAGGAGAAGGCCACCGAGGACCCCGAAGCCGCCGCCCGCATGGTCGAGGAAGCCCACGGCGAGGTGAAGCTCGCCCTCCGCGAACTGCGCGACCTCGCCCGCGGCATCCACCCGGCCGTGCTGACGGACCGAGGGCTCGACGCGGCCCTGTCGTCGGTCGCCTCACGCTGCACGGTGCCGGTGACCGTGACGGCGGACCTGCCGGAGCGCCCGGCGGAGGCGATCGAGGGCATCGCGTACTTCACCGTCTCCGAGCTGCTCCAGAACGTCTCCAAGCACGCCCGCGCCACCCGCGCCACCGTCGACGTCTGGCGCACCGGCGACCGGCTCCTCCTCCAGGTCACCGACAACGGCCACGGCGGCGCCCACCCCGCCCGCGGCACCGGCCTCGCCGGACTCGCCGAACGCCTCGACGCCGTCGACGGGCTGTTCGTCGTGGACTCCCCCGACGGCGGACCCACCACGATCACCGCCGAGCTGCCCTGGCGGAGCCGCCGGAAGGACGGCGCACGGGGCTGAGGACGCGCCGCGCACGCCGTACCGGGCCGGGGCACCGGCCGTATCCGCACCCACTCGAGCAGAAACGGAAACCCCGACCATGGCCCTCGCCTACGGCCCCCGCACCGACGGCCCGCCGCGCACGCGCGTCCCCCGTCCCCTGGCCCGGCTGGGCGTCCCGCTGGCGGGGCGCACCTGGCGGGCGTTCGGCCACCTGGTGGTCGGCCTGCCGCTGAGCGTCTGCTACTTCTCCCTGTCCGTGACGGCCCTCGCGCTCGGCGCCGGACTGGTCGTCACGTTCGTCGGTGTGCCCGTACTGGCCCTGGGACTGGCCATGTGCCGGGGCTTCGGGACCGTCGAACGGGCCAGGGCCCGCGCCCTCCTCGGAGTGCGCGTCGCCGCTCCGGAGCCGGCCCGCGCCACGCCGGGCACCGGCTCGACGGGCGCCATGTGGGCGCTCCTCAAGAGCGGCGCCTCGTGGCGGCACCTGCTGTACGCGGTGCTGCACCTGCCGTGGGCGGTGGTCGCGTTCTCCCTGGCGGTGACCGCCTGGAGCGTGGCGTGGGCGCTGCTCACCTACCCGCTGTGGCAGTGGGCGCTGCCCCTGCACGCCGGGGTGGACGGCATCCAGCTGTACGGCGACGGGACGCGCGGCTACGTCCTGGACTCGGCCGGCGAGCTGGCGGTGACCTCGCTCGTCGGGCTCGCCCTGGTGTATCCGGCGGCGTGGCTGGTGCGGGGCCTCGCGGCGGTGGACGGCCTGATGGTGCGGGGCCTGCTGGGGCCGTCGCCGCTGGCCACCCGGGTGGTCGAGCTGGAGTCGGACCGGGGCGTGGTGGTGGACACGGCCGCCGCCGATCTGCGCCGCATCGAACGGGACCTCCACGACGGGGCCCAGGCCCGCCTGGTCGCCCTCGCCATGGACCTCGGCCTCGCCAAGGAGAAGGCCACCGAGGACCCCGAAGCCGCCGCCCGCATGGTCGAGGAAGCCCACGGCGAGGTGAAGCTCGCCCTCCGCGAACTGCGCGACCTCGCCCGCGGCATCCACCCGGCGATCCTCACCGACCGGGGGCTCGACGCCGCCCTGTCCTCCCTCGCCTCGCGGTGCGCCGTGCCGGTCGCCGTGAGCGTGGACCTGCCCGCCCGGCCCGCCGCCGCCATCGAGGGCATCGCGTACTTCACCGTCTCCGAGCTGCTCCAGAACGTCTCCAAGCACGCCCGCGCCACCCGCGCCACCGTCGACGTCTGGCGCACCGGCGACCGGCTCCTCCTCCAGGTCACCGACAACGGCCACGGCGGCGCCCACCCCGCCCGCGGCACCGGCCTCGCCGGACTCGCCGAACGCCTCGACGCCGTCGACGGGGTACTCGTCGTGGACTCCCCCGACGGCGGACCCACCACGATCACCGCCGAGCTGCCCTGGCGCCGCTGAGCACGCGACCAGGAGACGGGCGGCCGAGAGCGAGCACGACCGAGACCACGGCCGAGACCACGGCCGAGGGCACGACCGGGACCACGGCCGAGACCACGGCCGAGGGCACGACCGGGACCACGGCCGAGGGCACGACCGAGACCACGGCCGAGACCACGGCCGAGGGCACGACCGAGGGCACGACCGAGACCACGGCCGAGACCACGGCGGGACAGCGCGGCCGAGAAGCGGCCGGGAGCGCGGCGCGTCGCGGCCGGGCACCGGACCGAGGGGCGGTGCGGAGCGCGGCCGAAAACGCGCGGTGGACGGCACGGGTCGTACCGGGCGCCCGGCCCGGACACGGTTGAACGCGCGGGTACGCGGTTGAACGCGGCCGGACACGGTTGAACGTGTTCACCCACACGGCGCAAGGTGCTGAGATGCTGGTGGCGGCGGCGGTGGACACCGCCGTCCGGGACCGGATCGGGAGTGGGGGCTGCGAGGCCGTGGACGACAGGGTGCGGGTGGTCATCGCCGAGGATTCCGTGCTGCTCAGAGAGGGCCTGACCCGGCTGCTGACCGACCGCGGGCACGAGGTCGTCGCCGGGGTCGGCGACGCGGACGCCCTGCTCAAGACGGTGGACGCGCTCGCGGCCGACGGCACGCCGCCGGACGTGGTCGTGGCGGACGTGCGGATGCCGCCGACCCACACGGACGAGGGCGTCAGGGCGGCCGTACGGCTGCGCGCGGACCACCCGGGCGTCGGGGTGCTGGTGCTGTCGCAGTACGTGGAGGAGCGGTACGCGACGGAGCTGCTGGCCGGAAGCAGCCGGGGCGTCGGGTACCTGCTGAAGGACCGGGTCGCCGACGTCCGGGACTTCGTGGACGCGGTGGTGCGGGTGGCGCGGGGCGGTACGGCGCTCGACCCCGAGGTGGTGGCCCAGCTCCTGGGGCGCAGCCGCCGCCAGGACGTCCTGGCGGGGCTGACGCCGCGCGAGCGGGAGGTCCTCGGTCTGATGGCCGAGGGGCGGACGAACTCGGCGATCGCGCGGCAGCTCGTGGTGAGCGACGGGGCGGTCGAGAAGCACGTCGGGAACATCTTCCTGAAGCTGGGGCTCTCCCCGAGCGAGGGGGACCACCGCCGGGTGCTCGCGGTCCTGACCTACCTGAACTCCTGATCGCGACGGCCCCGACACCGCAGGCGGCCCCCGGAGGGCCTAGGACCAAAGACCGGGCCGGGAGTGCCGTTCCGGTGGAACGCAGGGGGGAACAAAGCATGATGTTCCAGGACAAACGGGCGCCCCATGGTGGCGTCCACTATTCGAGCTGTCCAAGGAAGGGAACCCTTACCGACGTAGGGTGGGGCGTGGAACGGCCGGTCGTCGTCCGGCCGTTTTCGGAGCGCTCTCCCGCCGACGGCGGGGAGACCCCTTGTCTCGAGGGAGGTCCAGTTCAGTGACCAGCCAGGTCAGCAGCCCGGCCGAGCAGACAGGCGAGGCGGCACACGGGTCCCGCGGCGCCGCCGAGGCCCGAGTGTCCGACGAGGTCCGAGTGGCCGGGGAGGCCCTGGTGGCCGAAGAGGCGCCCGCCGGCGACCACCCCGCCGGAACCCGTCCCGCCGGAACCGACTCCGCCCCAGCCCGGCCCGCGGGCACCCGCCCGGCCGAAGCCCCGCCCGCCGAAGCCCGCCCCACCGGGGACCACCCCACGGGCACCCTCCCCGCCGCGGAGCCGGAGGGCACGGAGACCGGCGGCGCGGGGCCGGACGGTGCCCCGGTGCGGCACGTCCCCGAGAAGGAGATCCGCCGGCTGAACCGGGTGATCATCCGCTTCGCGGGCGACTCGGGCGACGGCATGCAGCTCACGGGTGACCGGTTCACCTCGGAGACGGCCTCCTTCGGCAACGACCTGTCGACGCTGCCGAACTTCCCCGCCGAGATCCGGGCCCCCGCCGGGACGCTGCCGGGTGTGTCGTCCTTCCAGCTCCACTTCGCCGACCACGACATCCTCACGCCGGGCGACGCCCCGAACGTCCTGGTCGCGATGAACCCGGCCGCGCTGAAGGCGAACATCGCGGACGTGCCGCGCGGCGGCGAGATCATCGTCAACACCGACGAGTTCGCGAAGCGGGCGATGGCCAAGGTCGGCTACGCCACCTCCCCGCTGGAGGACGGGTCGCTGGACGGCTACCGGGTCCACCCGGTGCCGCTGACCACCCTCACCATCGAGGCGCTGAAGGACTTCGGCCTGTCCCGCAAGGAGGCGGAGCGGTCGAAGAACATGTTCGCGCTCGGCCTGCTGTCGTGGATGTACCACCGGCCGACGGAGGGCACCGAGCAGTTCCTGCGCCGCAAGTTCGCCGGCAAGCCGGAGATCGCGGAGGCGAACGTCGCCGCGTTCCGCGCGGGGTGGAACTTCGGCGAGACGACGGAGGACTTCGCCGTCTCGTACGAGATCGCCCCGGCCACCGCCGCGTTCCCGCCCGGCACGTACCGCAACATCTCGGGCAACCTCGCCCTGTCGTACGGGCTGATCGCGGCCTCGCACCAGGCGGACCTGCCGCTCTTCCTCGGCTCGTACCCGATCACCCCGGCCTCGGACATCCTGCACGAGCTGAGCCGCCACAAGAACTTCGGTGTGCGGACCTTCCAGGCGGAGGACGAGATCGCCGGGATCGGCGCGGCGCTGGGCGCGGCGTTCGGCGGCGCGCTGGCGGTGACGACGACGTCCGGGCCGGGCGTGGCGCTGAAGTCCGAGACGATCGGCCTGGCCGTGTCGCTGGAGCTGCCGCTGCTGATCGTGGACATCCAGCGGGGCGGCCCGTCCACCGGCCTGCCGACCAAGACGGAGCAGGCGGACCTGCTCCAGGCCATGTACGGGCGCAACGGCGAGGCACCGGTGCCGGTGGTCGCGCCGCGCACCCCGGCCGACTGCTTCGACGCCGCGCTGGAGGCCGCGCGGATCGCGCTGGCCTACCGGACCCCGGTGTTCCTCCTGTCGGACGGGTACCTGGCGAACGGCTCGGAGCCGTGGCGCGTCCCGGACGTGGAGGACCTGCCGGACCTGGGCGTCACCTTCGCGACGGGCCCGAACCACACGCTGGACGACGGCACGGAGGTCTTCTGGCCGTACAAGCGCGACCCCGAGACCCTGGCACGGCCCTGGGCGCTGCCCGGCACGCCCGGCCTGGAGCACCGGATCGGCGGCATCGAGAAGCAGGACGGCTCGGGCAACATCTCGTACGACCCGGCCAACCACGACTTCATGGTCCGCACCCGGCAGGCCAAGGTCGACGGGATCGCCGTGCCCGACCTGGAGGTCGACGACCCGGACGGCACGGCCCGCACGCTGGTGCTGGGCTGGGGGTCGACGTACGGACCGATCACGGCGGCCGTCCGCCGGGTCCGCGCGGGCGGCGACGCCGTGGCGCAGGCCCACCTGCGCCACCTCAACCCCTTCCCGGCGAACCTCGGCGAGGTCCTGAAGCGGTACGAGACCGTCGTCGTCCCGGAGATGAACCTCGGGCAGCTCGCCCTGATGATCCGCGCGAAGTACCTGGTCGACGCGCGCAGCCACACGCAGGTCAACGGGATGCCGTTCAAGGCGGAACGGCTCGCCGAGGCCCTCAAGGAGGCCATCGATGCCCAGTGAAGCCCTGACCCTGGTGCCCAAGGCCGAGGGCAAGCAGTCCATGAAGGACTTCAAGTCGGACCAGGAGGTCCGCTGGTGCCCGGGCTGCGGCGACTACGCGGTCCTCGCCGCCGTGCAGGGCTTCATGCCCGAGCTGGGGCTGGCGAAGGAGAACATCGTCTTCGTCTCCGGCATCGGCTGCTCGTCCCGCTTCCCGTACTACATGAACACCTACGGGATGCACTCCATCCACGGCCGCGCCCCGGCCATCGCCACGGGCCTGGCCGCCTCGCGCCGCGACCTGTCGGTGTGGGTCGTCACGGGTGACGGCGACGCGCTGTCCATCGGCGGCAACCACCTGATCCACGCGCTGCGGCGCAACGTCAACCTGAAGATCCTTCTGTTCAACAACCGGATCTACGGACTGACCAAGGGCCAGTACTCGCCCACCTCCGAGGTCGGCAAGATCACCAAGTCGACGCCGATGGGGTCGCTGGACGCCCCGTTCAACCCGGTGTCGCTGGCGCTGGGCGCGGAGGCCGGCTTCGTCGCCCGGACGGTCGACTCGGACCGCAAGCACCTCACGGAGGTCCTGCGGCAGGCCGCCGACCACCCCGGCACGGCGCTCGTGGAGATCTACCAGAACTGCAACATCTTCAACGACGGCGCCTTCGACGTGCTGAAGGACAAGGAGCAGGCGGAGAGCGCGGTGATCCGCCTGGAGCACGGCGCTCCGATCCGCTTCGGCCCCGGCGGGTCGAAGGGCGTCGTCCGCGACCCGGCGACGGGCGACCTGGAGGTGGTCGCCGTGACGCCGGAGAACGAGGCGCGGGTGCTCGTCCACGACGCGCACGCCGCCTCCCCGACGACGGCGTTCGCACTGTCGAGGCTGGCCGACGCGGACACGCTGCACCACACGCCGATCGGTGTCCTGCGCAGCGTCGAGCGGCCGGTCTACGACACGCTCATGGCCGACCAGCTCGACCTGGCCGTCGAGCAGCGCGGCAAGGGCGACCTGGCGACCCTGCTGGCCGGCGGCGACACGTGGACGGTGGTGGGCTGACGGCACCCGGGCGTCCGTCGGCCGACGGCACCCGGCCGCCGGCCCCCGGCCGGTGGTTCGCCGACGGCACCCGGGCGGTCTCCGCCCGACGACCACCGGCCGCCTTCACCCGAAGCCCGGTCCCGGACCCCGAGGGGGTCGGGGCCGGGCTTCGCCGTGTTCGCCGTGTCCACGACCACACCCGCGTCATGACCGTATCGCGATACGGGCATGACACACCCTCCGGTCCGGCGCTACCTTCGGACGGACAGCGCGGCGCGGGACGGTGACGTCCGGACAGGAAGTGGAGCGGCGAGTGGCGGCGAGGAGCGGCGGCACGGGCGACCAGAAGGCGGGACTTCTCTACGGGATCGGGGCCTACGGCATCTGGGGGCTGTTCCCCTTGTACTGGCCCCTGCTGGAACCGGCGGGCGCGGTGGAGATCCTGGCCCACCGCATGGCGTGGTCGCTGGTGGCGGTGGTACTGGCGCTGCTGGTCGTGCGGCGCTGGGCATGGATACCCGTGCTGCTGCGGCAGCCGGGGAAGCTGGGGCTCATCGCGCTCGCGGCCACGGTCATCACCCTCAACTGGGGCGTCTACATCTGGGCCGTGAACGCCGGGCACGTGGTCGAGTCGTCGCTCGGGTACTTCATCAACCCGCTGGTCACCATCGCCATGGGCGTCGTCCTGCTGAAGGAGCGGCTGCGGCCGGCGCAGTGGGCGGCGGTCGGCATCGCCTTCGCGGCGGTGGTGGTGCTGGCGATCGGATACGGCAGGCCGCCGTGGATCTCGCTGGTGCTGGCCTTCTCGTTCGCGACGTACGGGCTGGTCAAGAAGAAGGTGAACCTGGGCGGCCTGGAGTCGCTCGGCGCCGAGACGGCCATGCTCTTCCTGCCGGCCACGGGCTACCTGGTGTGGCTCGGGATGCGGGGCGACGCCGCGTTCGGCACGGCCGGCGTCGGGCACATGGCGCTGCTCGCCTCGACGGGCCTGGTCACGGCGGTGCCGCTGGTGTGCTTCGGCGCGGCGGCGATCCGCGTGCCGCTGTCGACGCTGGGGCTGCTGCAGTACCTGGCGCCGGTGTTCCAGTTCCTGGTGGGGGTGCTGTACTTCCGGGAGGCCATGCCGCCGGAGCGGTGGGCCGGGTTCGCGCTGGTGTGGCTGGCGTTGACGCTGCTGACCTGGGACGCCCTGCGCACCGCGCACCGCACCCGCGCGGAGGCGGCGCGACTGACGGCCCGCGCGGCGGCCAGGGCCCAGGCACCCGCGCCGACCGCGGCGCCGGACGGCCCCGCACTGCCGGGCGCCGCACTGCCGGGCGCCGCACTGCCGGGCCCCGAGGTCCCGGAGCTCGCGGTGCCGGGCGCCGAGCCGGGCCCCGCGCCGGCGACGGCCACGGAGGCGCCGCGCCCCTGAGCGCGCGCCCCACGCTCGCGGCACCCGGCGCCCGTACGCGCCACCGAGCAGCGCTGCCGGGCCCCGCGCGACGGCGGCCGGCAGCCCCGCCCCCCGCCGCCCCCACCACCCACGCGCGACCGCCCCACGGCGCCGGCCCCCCGCCGGCGCGGGGGCGGGCGCGCAGCCACCGGTACCGCCCCCACCGATCACCCCGGTACCGCCCCCACCGGCGCGGCTCCCGCCACCCCTCCGCCTCACGCCCCCTCGCGGTCACCCGCCGGGATCAACCCCGTTGCGTCCCCGCCCCGCACCGGCTACGAACAGTCGCATGACAGCACTCCACTGGAAACTCGTGGTCGACGCGACCGACCCACACGCCCAGGCGGACTTCTGGGCGGCGGCGCTCGGCTACACGGTCGAGGACCACGGCGCCTTCGTCGAGCGCCTCCTCGCGGCCGGGCGCGCCCCGGCCGAGGCGACCGTCGAGGTGCGCGGGCGGCGCGCCTGGCGGGATCTCGCCGCCGTCCGCCATCCGGACGACCCGTACGAGGAGGCGACGGGCACCGGGCGGGGGCGCCGGCTGCTGTTCCAGCGGGTGCCGGAGGCGAAGACGACCAAGAACCGCCTCCATCTCGACGTGCACGCGGGCCCCGAACGCGACCGCGCGGCAGAGGTCGCCCGGCTGGAGGGACTGGGCGCGTCCGTCCTGCGGGAGGTGGACGAACCGGGCGGGCGGTGGACCGTCATGGCCGACCCGGAGGGCAACGAGTTCTGCGTGCACTAGCCCGAACCATCCGATATGCGAACCGCGGCGACCGGAACGCGCTCTTGACGCCCGGCTGAATTGTCGCTGTACATTCAACCCCGCACGGATGGACGCCCAGCGGCGCCCACCGGTCACGCACCACCGCTCCAGCGCCCCGCGACCAGCCCTCGCGGGGCGTCTCGCACGTTCCGTCCCCCATCCCCGCACGGAATCCGGAGCCCCCACATGAAGCACTCCGCGTCCCGCATATCCGCGTCCCGCTCCCCGAGACGCACCGCAGCAGCCCCCGCCGCCACCGCCGCCGCGGCCGTCCTCGCCCTCGCCGGGCTGGTCGCCACCGCCGCTCCCGCCGCGAGCGCCGCACCCTCCGCGGCCCCCGCCACCCGCACCGCGGCCACCACCACCGCCAACGCCGCCGCGGCACCGGACATCCCGCTGGCCAACGTCAAGGCGCACCTCACGCAGTTCCAGTCGATCGCCTCGGCCAACGGCGGCAACCGCGCCCACGGCCGCCCCGGCTACAAGGCGTCCGTCGACTACGTGCGGGCGAAGCTGGACGCCGCCGGGTTCACCACGAGCCTCCAGCAGTTCACGTCCAACGGCGCCACCGGCTACAACCTGATCGCCGACTGGCCGGGCGGCGACCCGAACCAGGTCGTCATGGCGGGCGCCCACCTGGACTCCGTCTCCTCCGGCGCCGGCATCAACGACAACGGCTCCGGTTCCGCCGCCGTCCTGGAGACCGCGCTGGCCGTGTCCCGCGCCGGCTACCAGCCGGCCAAGCACCTGCGGTTCGCCTGGTGGGGCGCCGAGGAGCTGGGCCTGGTCGGCTCGAAGCACTACGTGGCGAACCTGCCGAGCACCGAACGCTCCAAGATCAGCGGCTATCTGAACTTCGACATGATCGGCTCGCCCAACGCGGGCTACTTCGTCTACGACGACGACCCGGTCATCGAGAAGACCTTCAAGGACTACTTCGCCGGCCTCGGCGTCCCCACCGAGATCGAGACCGAGGGCGACGGCCGCTCCGACCACGCGCCCTTCAAGAACGCCGGCGTCCCCGTCGGCGGCCTCTTCACCGGCGCGAGCCGCACCAAGACCAGCGCCCAGGCGCAGAAGTGGGGCGGAACGGCCGGGCAGTCCTTCGACCGCTGCTACCACTCGTCGTGCGACAACACGTCGAACATCAACGACACGGCGCTGGACCGCAACAGCGACGCCGCCGCGCACGCCGTGTGGACGCTGTCGGCCGGCACGTCCGAGCCGCCGGCCGGGGACACCTACCAGAACACGACCGACGTGCCGATCCCGGACGGCGGCGCCGCCGTCACCTCGTCCGTCACCGTCACGGGCCGCACCGGCAACGCGCCCTCCGCCCTGAAGGTCGGCGTGGACATCGTCCACACCTGGCGCGGCGACCTGGTCGTCGACCTCGTGGCCCCGGACGGCACCGCGTACCGCCTGAAGAACGCCAGCGGCGGCGACTCCGCCGACAACGTCCGGGAGACGTACACCGTCGACGCGTCGTCCGAGACCGCCAACGGCACCTGGTCGCTGCGGGTCCAGGACACGGCCCGCTACGACACCGGCTACATCAACGGCTTCTCGCTGACCTTCTGAGGCCGCTGAGGCCGCTGAGGCGGCTGAGGCGGCCAAGCTGCTGAGGCGGCCACAGCCGCGCCAGGCCGTCCGCCGCGCCGGATGGCGCGGTCACGGACGCGGGTCCACCACCGTGGCGGTGGTGGACCCGCGTCCGTCCCGTACGGGCCCTCCGGCTACTTCGCGGCCTGGTTCGCCGCGGCGACCAGCGCCGACTGGGTCACCGCACCGGCGTACACCCGGCCGTCGTCCGTCATGAGCGCGTTGACCAGACGGGTCTTGAAGACCATGCCGGAGCCGAACTCGCCGCTGACCCGGGTGCCCAGCCCGTCCAGGAACTGCTGGGCCGCCGCGGGCAGCTCCTCCGGCGCGCCACCGGCCTTCGCGCCGCCACCGGCCTTCGCGCCGCCCTCGGCCGAAGCACCGCCTCCGGCCTTGGCACCGCCCTCGGACGCGCCCGCCGGGCCGCCCAGCTCGACGACCGTGGTCCAGCCCTCGCCGATGACGTTCACGCCCGAGGCGGCGCCGCCGCCCAGCAGGCCGTCCAGGCCCTCCAGCTCGCCGAGGTCCCGCTCCAGGGCCTCGCGGTCCTTCTCCTTCAGCCCGGCGGCGGGCCCGCCGGCCGCGCCCTCCGCGCCGCCCTCGACGACCTTGGCGCCCTTCGGCGGGGTGAAGGTGAACACCGACGCGTCCGGCTTGGAGAAGTCCACCTTGGTGAAGCCGACGTCGACCGCCGCGGCGCCCCCGGCGCTGGGAAGGAGGGTGAACTTCAGCGGCACGCCGTTCGCCGCGTCGACCGCGACCTTCACCGCGCCGATGGTGGAGCCGCTCTGGCGCGGCTTCACCACGAGCTGGTACGCGTCGCGCCCGGCCACCCGCGCCGTGCCCTCGACGGTGACCGACGTCGTACCGTCCACCGCCGCGAGCGCCTGGACGGCCAGCTCCTTCGGCGTGACCGGCGGCTGACCGGCCCCGCCCTCCCCCGCGCCGTCCGCGGCGCCCCGGCCGTGGGCGCCGCCGTCCGCCGCCCGGTCCTTCTCGTGGTGGACCTCGCCGGACCGGCTGTCGTACGCCCACGTCTCGGCGCCGTCGCGCACGAGGGTGAACTCCTCGTCGCCGTCCTGAAGGGTGAGCCGCTGCCGGTCGGGGCCGTCGGCGGCGACCTTCAGCGTGTGGGTCCCCGACGCGAGCCGCATGAGCTGCGCGTCGGCGGACTTCGCGGCGGCGTCCCCGCCCATCAGGTCGCCGAGGCCGGCGATCGACGGCAGGCCGAGGTCCGTGGTGACCTTCACCGTGCCGGACACCTGCTGCACGTCCGACGCGGCGATCCGCTCGACGAGCTGCTGCGCCGTGATCTCCGGCAGGTCCGGGTCGCCGGCCGCCGCGAGCGCGGGGACGAGCCCGATGGTCGCCGCCGCCACTCCCGCCACCGCGACCGGGACCGCGTAGCGCGCCACTGTCCGGCGCGCGGGCCGCTGGGTCTGTGCGTCGCTGTCGTTCGGTGCCATGTCCGCTCTACCTCCGTGGTCTGGTGGAACCATTCCACCCGTACGACGGCGCGAAAGCGTCAGACCCCGGCACCAACCCGGCGTACCTCTCTGGGATGACCCGCCCTCAGGGACCTCCCCCATGCGGCACCCCACACGGCACCCCGTAGGTCGCCCCGTCCACGGGCCACCGGCCCCGCACCACGGGGACGGGGGCGGGCCTGGCGCCCCGCACCGCGCGCGGGCGGCCCCGTTCAGCCCGCCCGGTGCACCACGAGGTCGCAGAGTTCGGCCAGCGCGGCCTTCGCGTACCCCTCCGGCAGCGGCGCCAGCATGGCCCGCGCCTCCTGCGCGTACCGCACCGTGTCGCGGCGGGCCAGCTCCAGCGCGGGGTGGACGCGCAGCCGGCGCAGCACCTCGGCGTGGCGGGCGTCGTCCGCGAGGTCGCCCTCCAGCAGCGCGACCAGCTCCACGTCCTCGGCGCGGCCGTGCTGCTCGGCCAGGGCGCGCAGGTGGAGGACCGGCAGGGTGGCGATGCCCTCGCGCAGGTCGGTGCCGGGGGTCTTGCCCGACTCGTGGGAGTCCGAGGCGATGTCCAGTACGTCGTCGGCGAGCTGGAAGGCCACGCCCAGCCGCTCCCCGTACTGCGTCAGGACCTCGGTGAACCGCTCGCCCGCGCCCGCCGTCATCGCGCCGAAGCGCCCGGACACGGCGACCAGGGAGCCGGTCTTGCCGGCGATGACGTCCAGGTAGTGCTCGACCGGGTCCTGGCCCTCGCGGGGCCCCGCGGTCTCCAGGATCTGGCCCGTGACCAGCCGCTCGAACGCCTCCGCCTGGATGCGCACCGCCTCCGGGCCCAGGTCCGCGAGGATGTGCGACGCGCGCGCGAAGAGGAAGTCGCCCGTGAGGACCGCGACGGAGTTGCCCCAGCGGGTGTTGGCGCTCTCGACGCCCCGGCGCACCAGCGCCTCGTCCATCACGTCGTCGTGGTACAGCGTGGCCAGATGGGTGAGCTCGACCACCACGGCCGCCGGGACGACGCCGGGCGCGTGCGGGTCGCCGAACTGCGCGGCGAGCATCACGAGGAGCGGCCGGAACCGCTTGCCGCCCGCCCGTACCAGGTGCTGCGCCGCCTCCGTGATGAACGGCACGTCGCTCTTGGTGGCGTCGAGCAGTCCCGCCTCGACAGCCGCCAACCCGGTCTGGACATCGGCTTCGAGAGCCTGGTCCCGCACGCTCAGCCCGAACGGCCCGACTGCGGTCACGAGGGGGTCTCCTGTCTGCGGACGATCACACGGATTGTCGATGTGTCGCTGGATTCACTCACGTCAGCGTATCCGGTCCCGTTTGGATCGCCGTGGGCACCTTCCCGCCACCCTCGGGGGTGCGCGAGAACAGCATATTCGCCCGAATTAGCCGCATGCAGGACGCCCCCGGGGGGCGTGCGACGCCGCTTTCATGTGAGGCGTATCACTCGGATTCCCCCCTTCCGATCACGGCCGGGCCCCGGAACCCACCCCGGAACCGATGCCTCCCAGCCACCTCCCCCGCCCGCTGCGAGCCACCACCCTCACCCCCTGTGAGCCGGCTCCCCACCCGCTGCGAGCCCCGGCCGCCACTCACCCCGAGCCCGCCCCCGCCCACCGCGAGCCACGCCCCGCCCAGCGGCGGAACCCCGCCAGCCTCGGCACGACCCGGCAGAGCCCGGCACGCCCCCGCCCGCCCCGGCACGGCCCGCCCCGGCACGACTCGGCACGGCCCCGCATGCCCTGGCACGGCTCCGCACGCCCCCGCGCGGCCCGGCGCGACCCACCAGGACCGTCCGCCGCGGACCGCCGGGCCCCGGCTGCCGGGAGGGTGACGAGGTCGTCCCCGGCGGTACCTGTAAGAAGCACACGCCCCGGCCGTAACGTGTCCCCCACACACGTGGAAAGCGAGGCAAGCACCGATGTCCGAGCAGCCCGAACCGAGCCCGCTCGACCTGGCCGAGGGGGACCCCTTCGGCCCGCACAACCTCCCGTACGGCGTGTTCTCCACCGCCGACGAACCGGCCCGCCGCAGGATCGGCGTCCGCATCGGCGGCCACGTCCTGGACGCCGGGGCCGCCGCGCACGCGCTCGGCTCGTCGTACGCCGGCCTGCTCGCCCAGCCGTCGCTCAACCCGCTGATGGCGGCGGGGCGGACGGTCTGGCGCGACGTGCGCCGGGCCCTCACGGCCTGGCTGACGTCGCCCGCGCACCGCGCCGACGTGGAGCCGCTGCTGTACCCGCTGGACGCGGTGACGCTGCACCTGCCGTACGAGGTCGCCGACTACGTCGACTTCTACGCGAGCGAGCACCACGCGTCCAACGTGGGCCGCATGTTCCGCCCGGACGGCGAGCCGCTGACGCCCAACTGGAAGCATTTGCCGATCGGTTACCACGGGCGGTCCGGCACCGTCGTCGTGTCCGGCACGGACGTGGTGCGCCCCTCCGGGCAGCGCAAGGCCCCGGCCGACCCGGCGCCGGTCTTCGGGCCGTCGGTGAAGCTGGACATCGAGGCGGAGGTCGGCTTCGTCGTCGGCACCCCGTCGGAGCGGGGCCGCCCGGTCGCGCTCGGCGACTACCGCGAGCACGTCTTCGGGCTGACGCTCCTCAACGACTGGTCGGCGCGGGACATCCAGGCGTGGGAGTACGTGCCGCTGGGTCCCTTCCTCGGCAAGTCGTTCGCCACCTCGGTGTCGGCGTGGGTGACGCCGCTGGAGGCGCTGGACGCGGCCCGCGTGGCCCCTCCGGCACGCGACCTCCCGCTGCTGCCGTACCTGGACGACGCCGACGAGGACGAGCCGGGCGGGTACGACCTGCACATCACGGTGAGGATCAACGGCGAGGTCGTGGCCGAGCCGCCGTTCTCCACCATGTACTGGACGGCGGCGCAGCAGCTCGCGCACATGACGGTCAACGGCGCGTCCCTGCGCACCGGCGACCTGTACGGCTCCGGCACGGTGAGCGGCCCGGAGGTGCACCAGCGCGGCTCGCTGCTGGAGCTGACCTGGAACGGGCGGGACGCGCTCGACCTGCCGACGGGCAAGCGGACGTTCCTGGAGGACGGCGACGAGGTGACGCTGACCGCCTGGGCGCCGGGCCCGGACGGCACCAAGGTCGGCCTCGGCGAGGTCACGGGCCGGATCACCCCGGCGGTCTGACGCACGTGCCGGCCGGTCCGTCCTTCGACGGGCCGGCCGGCACGGCGGGGGCCCGGCACCCCGGCTCCGGGTGCCGGACCGTGCGGCCGCCCTTCCCCGGTCAGCCGCACCTCTTGGTGGTCACTCGGCGCGCCACAGCGCGGGCGCGTTGGACGGCTCCCAGCCGGGCTGGGCGGTGTGCGCCTGGAGGCAGACGTAGCCGCGCCCGCCGTACGTCACCCGGTCGCCCGCCCGGTACGCCGTGCCCACCGCCCAGGTGCCGCCGGGCGGCGGGGTCGTGGCGGTGGGGCTCGGGCCGGGCGACTGCCGCACGTTCAGCACGAAGTCGAACGCCGCCTCCCGGGCGCCTCCCGCGTCGCGCACGGTCATCAGCAGGCGCGGGTCGAACAGCGAGTCCGTCGCGTTGCGGGGCTCGTTGGGGAAGTACAGCTGGGTGGTCAGCACCGGGTGGCCGGGCGCCTGCACCTTGACGTGGATGTGGCGGGTGCGCCCCGGATACAGCCCCGGCACGATGGTGGTGAGGCGGAAGGCGCCCTGCGCGTCGGTGAACTGGTGGCCCCGGAAGCGGTAACCGGTGTTGTCGTACGCGCCGTTGACGTCGGCCTGCCAGAAGTCGAGCAGCACGCCCGGTATCGCCTGGCAGCCGAGGCCGAAGACGTACCCGGAGACGGTGAGCCGGACGCCGGGCGTGCCCGCCTCCAGCAGCGAGGTCCGGCGCGGCGAGTTGGGCTTGAAGTAGGGGCCCTCCATCTGCGGCGGCGTCGGGTCGTCGCCGTCGTCGCAGGTGGGCGTCAGGGCGAGGCGGGCGCCGGGGGAGGCGGCGCTCGTACGGGCCAGCGCGGGCACGCCCATCAGCAGGGCGGGGGCGGCGACACCGGCCGCCAGGGCGGCGCGGAGCACGGCCTTGCGGGACGGGTGGGCGGTGCGGGGCTCGTCGTGGTCGTCCATGCCTGCTCCTCGTGGGGGCGGGAGGGGGGGTCAGGGGAACGGCACCGAACCTACGCACCGCGCGACGGGCGGGCGATGGACTGGACCCGGTCGTCATGGTGAATATCCCGGGCGCGCCCGCGTCCCCCACACCGCCCCGCCCCGCCCGTCCCCTCCCGTCCGGTCCCGCCCCGGCGCAGCCCACGCCCCGCGCACACCCGCCCCGCCCGCCTCTACGCGCCCCCGCGCACCTCCGCGCCGCGCCGGAAGTCGCCGGGGCTCACCCCGGTCTCCCGGCGGAAGAAGCGGCAGAAGTAGGCGGCGTCGTCGAAGCCCACGCGGCCCGCTACCTGCCGCACGGTCAGATCGGTGCGGGCCAGCAGCCGTTTGGCCTCGTGCGCGCGGGCCTCGCGGACGAGCTGGCCCGGCGTACGGCCGGTGGCGGCCTTGACGGCGTCGGTGAGGTGGCCGGGGGTGACCCCGATGCGCGCCGCGCACGCGCGCACCGACCACAGGGCCGGGTCGCCGAGCCCGATCAGCCGGGTGAACTCACCGGCGACGGCGCCCGGCCGCGCGCCGGGCGGGCGGCGCCGGCCGGCCGGCCCGATGCCGTACAGCCGCGCCGCCCGGACGACGAGCACGTGCAGGAGCGCCCGCAGCACGGACGGGCAGGCGTCGGCGCCCCGCGCGTACTCCTCGTGCAGGTCGGCGAGGAGCCGGTCGGCCCCGGCGGCGCCGGACCCGCCCAGGGTCGGCCAGGGCCGCTCGGCCAGGAGGCGCAGCAGGTCGCGGTCGCCGGGGTGGTCGAGCAGGAAGTCCTCCGTGAACAGCACGACGGAGCCGTCGACCCCGGCCGCGTCCTCCCAGTGGTGGACCTGGCCGGGTACGAGGAAGCCGAGGTGCGGCGGGCGCAGCGGCCAGTGGGCGAGGTCGGTCACATGGGTGCCGCGTCCGCGGGTGACGTGGACGATCTCGTAGAAGGTGTGCCGGTGCGGGAAGGCCGCGCGGGCCATGGGGCCGATCGAGTCGAACGTGCCGATCGCGAACGGCACCGCGTCGCGCATCGGCACCTCAAGGCGGTGCATCGGCAGCGCCCCCGGCCGTCCGGCCGCGTCGTTCTCCCCGGGTAACACCGTCGTGCCGCGCATGGTCGCCCGCGCCCTTCCTCGCTCCGGTCCGGACGGCGCGGGGCCGGGCCGGTGCGTCGGCCGCGGTCCGTCGCCGCTCTCGCACGCCGATTGGTCCGTACCAATCGACGCGGTCACCCTGCCACGGCGGGGCGCGGCGGGACAGGGTGCCTTTCCGCCCGATGGCCGACTCCGCGTGCGGCCCGGCGCGGCCCGGCGGAAGCTGCTGGGGGCGGGGCCGGGCAGGGCCGCCCGGACCGCCGGGCGCCCCTCGCGCGTCCGGCGCGGAACCGGCCGGCCCCGGCCCCCGCCCCGCCTCCGTCCCCGCCGCCCCCCACCCCACCTTCCCCCCTCCACCCCGATCCCCCACCACCGCCTCCACCTCCCAGCCCCCACCCAGCCCCCACTCCGACGAGGAGCACCGCATGAAGCCGAAAGGGCCCCTGGCCGCCGCCGCTCTCGCCGTACTGGTCCCGCTCACACTGCTGGCCGGGCCGGTGAGCCCGGCCGCCGCCGCCCCCGAGGACGACCCCCTCGTACGCGCCGACCTGCTGACCGCGTACGGCACGACGCTGAAGTACCACCGGCTGGAGAAGGCCCTGGAGGACGGCTACGTGCCGTTCCGCGACTGCGTCGCCCTCGCCGGCGAGGGTGCCATGGGCTACCACTACGTGAACCCGGCGTACAACAACCTCACCGACCCGACGAAGCCGGCCGCGCTCATGTACGAGAAGGGCGCCGACGGGTCGATGACCCTGGTGGGCGTGGAGTGGTTCGTCGAGGACGCCGACCAGGACCTGGCGACCGACGACGACCGGCCGTCGATGTTCGGGCAGCCGTTCATCGGCCCGTCGCCCGGCGTGGTGGAGGGCATGAAGGTCCACTACGACCTGCACGTCTGGCTGCACAAGCCCAACCCCAAGGGCCTGTTCCACGAGTGGAACCCCGACGTGACCTGCCCCTCGCAGAGCTGACCGCGCCGTCACGGCCCGAGGGGAGCACGGGACGCCGCGCGAACGGGTGAGGGCCGGGCGGGACGCGCCACCGCGTCCCGCCCGGCCCTCCTCCACGCGGCCGGCCCGCTACGGCCCTCCCGCCGGACCGCCGCGCCCGGCCTCCCGCGCGGCCGGCCCCTGCGGCCCTCCGCGCGGCCCCCCGCTACCGGACGAACACCCCCGCCTGGCCCGCGAGGTCCAGGAAGTACTGCGGGGCGAAGCCGAGCACCAGCGTCACCGCGACGCCCACGCCGATCGCCGTCATGGTGAGCGGCGACGGCACGGCGACGGTGGGCCCCTCCGGGTGCGGCTCGCTGAAGAACATCAGCACGATCACCCTGATGTAGAAGAACGCGGCGATGGCCGAGGCGATCACGCCGACCACGACCAGCGCGCCGGCGCCGCCCTCCGCCGCCGCCTTGAACACGGCGAACTTGCCGGAGAAGCCCGAGGTCAGCGGGATGCCGGCGAAGGCGAGCAGGAACACCGCGAAGACCGCCGCCACCAGCGGCGAGCGCCGCCCGAGACCCGCCCACCGGGACAGGTGGGTCGCCTCGCCGCCCGCGTCCCGCACCAGCGTGACCACGGCGAACGCGCCGACCGTCACGAAGGAGTACGCGGCCAGGTAGAACAGCACGGAGGAGACACCGGACGGCGTCGCGGCGATGACACCCGCCAGGATGAACCCGGCGTGGGCGATGGAGGAGTAGGCGAGCAGCCGCTTGATGTCGGTCTGCGTGATCGCGACGATCGCGCCCGCCAGCATCGTGACGATGGCGACGCCCCACATGACGGGCCGCCAGTCCCAGCGCAGCCCCGGCAGGACCACGTAGAGCAGCCGCAGCATCGCGCCGAACGCGGCGACCTTCGTGGCGGCGGCCATGAAGCCGGTGACCGGTGTGGGGGCGCCCTGGTACACGTCGGGCGTCCACATGTGGAACGGCACCGCGCCGACCTTGAACAGCAGGCCGGTCAGCACCATCGCGAAGCCGATGAGCAGCAGGACGTCGTTGCCCATGGTCGCGGCGAGCGCCGGGTCGACCGAGCCGACCGCGCCGCCCACGACGTCGGCGATCCGGGCGTACGAGAGGGAGCCCGCGTACCCGTAGAGCAGGGCGACGCCGAACAGCAGGAACGCGGAGGCGAAGGCGCCGAGCAGGAAGTACTTGACCGCGGCCTCCTGCGACAGCAGCCGCTTGCGGCGGGCGACCGCGCACAGCAGGTACAGCGGCAGCGAGAGCACCTCCAGGGCGACGAAGAGGGTCAGCAGGTCGTTGGCGGCCGGGAAGACCAGCAGGCCCGTGACGGCGAACAGCAGCAGCGGGAACACCTCGGTGGTGGTGAACCCGGCCTTCACGGCGGCCTTCTCGTGGTCGCTGCCCGGCGCGGCGGCGGCCTCGGCGGCGAACGAGTCGACGCGGTGGCCGTGCCGGGCCGGGTCGAGCCGCCGCTCGGCGAAGGTGAAGACCGCGACGAGCGAGGTCAGCAGGATCGTGCCCTGGAGGAACAGCGCCGGGCCGTCGACGGCGACGGCGCCCATCGCGGAGATCCCCGCACGGGTCGTGGCGTGCCCCGTGAGGGCGAGACCGACGACGGCGGCGAAGGCGCTCGCCAGCGCCGCGACGCTGAGGAGGAGCTGCGCGTGGTGGCGGGCGCGGCGCGGGACGACGGCCTCCACCAGCACGCCGACGACGGCCGCGCCCACCACGATGAGGACGGGGGCGAGCTGGGCGTACTCGATCTTCGGCGCGGGGATGGCGCCGAGCGGCTCGGCGGCCGTCGTCCACAGGCTGTGGAAGTCCGTAGTGCTCACTTGGCCGCCTCCACATCGGGCCGGGGGTCCTTCTGCTGTACGTCGGACATGGTGTGCCGCACCGCCGGGTTGACGATGTCGGTGAGCGGCTTCGGGTAGACGCCGAGGAAGAGGAGGAGCGCGATCAGCGGGGCGATCACGGCCAGCTCGCGCGGGCGCAGGTCGGGCATGGCCCGGACCTCCTCCTTGACCGGGCCGGTCATCGTCCGCTGGTACAGCACGAGCGTGTAGAGCGCGGCCAGGACGATGCCGGTGGTGGCCACGACGCCCGCGGCCGGGTACCGGGCGAACGTGCCGACCAGCACGAGGAACTCGCTGACGAACGGGGCGAGGCCGGGCAGCGACAGGGTGGCCAGGCCGCCGACGAGGAAGGTGCCCGCGAGGACGGGGGCGACCTTCTGCACCCCGCCGTAGTCCGCGATCAGGCGGGAGCCGCGCCGGCTGATCAGGAATCCGGCGACCAGCATGAGGGCGGCCGTCGAGATGCCGTGGTTGACCATGTAGAGCGTGGCGCCGCTCTGGCCCTGGCTCGTCATGGCGAAGATGCCGAGGACGATGAAGCCGAAGTGGGAGATCGACGCGTAGGCGATCAGCCGCTTGATGTCCCGCTGGCCGACCGCGAGCAGCGCCCCGTAGACGATGCTGACCAGCGCGAGGACGATGATCACCGGGGTGGCCCACTTCGACGCCTCGGGGAAGAGGCCGAGGCAGAAGCGGAGCATCGCGAACGTGCCGACCTTGTCGACGACGGCCGTGATGAGCACCGCGACGGGCGCCGTGGACTCCCCCATCGCGTTGGGCAGCCAGGTGTGCAGCGGCCACAGCGGCGCCTTGACGGCAAAGGCGAAGAAGAATCCGAGGAACAGCAGCCGCTCCGTGTCGGTCGCCATGTCCAGCTCGCCGCTCGCGCGGGCGGCGGCGATCTCGGGGAGCGAGAAGTTCCCCGCGACGACGTACAGCCCGACCACGGCGGCGAGCATGATCAGCCCGCCGGCCAGGTTGTAGAGGAGGAACTTGACCGCGGCGTACGACCGCTGGGCGGCCGCCCTGTCGTCGCCGCCCGCGTGGGCGCGGTCACCGAAGCCGCCGATGAGGAAGTACATCGGGATGAGCATGGCCTCGAAGAGGACGTAGAACAGGAAGACGTCGGTGGCCTCGAAGGAGAGGATCACCATCGCCTCGACCATGAGGATCAGGGCGAAGAAGCCCTGCGTGGGGCGCCACCGCTTCGAGGTGGCGCCCTGGGGGTCGGCGTCGTGCCATCCGGCGAGGATCACGAACGGCACCAGCAGCGCGGTCAGCGCGAGCAGCGCCACGCCGATGCCGTCCACGCCCAGCTCGTACCGGACGCCGAAGTCGCCGATCCAGGCGTGCGACTCGGTGAGCTGGTAGCGCTCGCCGCCCGGGTCGAAGCGGACCAGGACGGCCGCGGCGAGCGCCAGCGTGCCCAGGGAGAACAGCAGGGCGGTCCACTTCGCGGCGGTGCGCCGCGCGGCGGGGACGGCGGCCGTGACGACGGCCCCGATCGCCGGGAGCGCCGCCGTGGCCGTCAGGAGGGGAAAGGACATTGCGGTCACACCGCCCTCATCAGCAGGGTCGCGGCGATCAGCACCGCAGCACCTCCGAACATCGAGACCGCGTAGGAGCGGGCAAAGCCGTTCTGCAGTTTGCGCATGCGGCCGGAGAGGCCGCCCATCGCCGCGGCGGTGCCGTTGACGACGCCGTCGACGAGCGTGTGGTCGACGTAGACCAGCGAGCGCGTCAGGTGCTCGCCGCCGCGGACCAGGACGACGTGGTTGAAGTCGTCCTGGAGGAGGTCGCGGCGGGCCGCCCGGGTGAGCAGCGAGCCGCGCGGCGCGACCACCGGCACCGGCCTGCGGCCGTACTGGGCGTAGGCGGTGCCGGCGCCGATCAGCAGGACGACGACGGTCGCCGCCGTGATGACGCCCGCGCCGATCGGCGGGTGGCCGTGCTCGAAGTCCGTGACGGGCTTGAGCCAGTTGACGAAGGCGCTGTTCAGCGAGAACAGGCCGCCCGCGAAGACCGAGCCGAAGGCCAGCAGGATCATCGGGACGGTCATGGACTTCGGGGACTCGTGCGGATGCGGCATCGCGCCGGGCGCGGCCTGCGCGCCGGGCTCCACGTCGGCGGCCGTCTCCGGGTCGGGCGCGGGCTGCCAGCGCTTCTCGCCGAAGAACGTCATGATCATCACGCGGGTCATGTAGTACGCGGTGATCCCGGCGCCCAGCAGGGTGACCGCGCCGAGGATCCAGCCCTCGGTGCCGCCCTTGGCGAAGGCCGCCTCGATGATCCGGTCCTTGGACCAGAAGCCCGACAGGCCGGGGAACCCGATGATCGCCAGGTAGCCGAGGCCGAAGGTGGCGAAGGTGACGGGCATGTACGTCCGCAGGCCGCCGTACTTGCGCATGTCGACCTCGTCGTTCATGCCGTGCATGACCGACCCGGCGCCGAGGAACAGCCCGGCCTTGAAGAAGCCGTGCGTCACCAGGTGCATGATGGCGAAGGCGTAGCCGATCGGGCCCAGGCCGGCGGCGAGGATCATGTAGCCGATCTGGGACATCGTCGAGCCTGCGAGGGCCTTCTTGATGTCGTCCTTCGCGCAACCGACGATCGCACCGAACAGGAGCGTCACCGCTCCGACCACGACGACGGCGAGCTGCGCGTCCGGCGCCCCGTTGAAGATGGCGCCGGAGCGGGTGATCAGGTACACGCCGGCGGTGACCATCGTCGCCGCGTGGATGAGCGCCGACACCGGGGTCGGGCCCTCCATCGCGTCCCCCAGCCAGGACTGGAGCGGCACCTGCGCGGACTTGCCGCAGGCGGCGAGCAGCAGCATCAGCCCGATGGCCGTCAGCATGCCCTCGGACGCCTCGCCCGCCGCGCCGAGCACCGGCCCGAAGGCGAAGGTCCCGAAGGTGGTGAACATCAGCATGATGGCGACCGAGAGGCCGATGTCGCCCACCCGGTTGACCAGGAACGCCTTCTTCGCGGCCGTGGCCGCGCTCGGCTTGTGCTGCCAGAACCCGATCAGCAGGTACGAGGCGAGGCCCACGCCCTCCCAGCCGAAGTACAGCAGCAGGTAGTTGTCGGCGAGGACGAGCAGCAGCATCGCCGCGAGGAAGAGGTTCAGATAGCCGAAGAAGCGGCGGCGGCGCTCGTCGTGCTCCATGTAGCCGATGGAGTAGACGTGGATGAGCGTGCCGACACCGGTGATGAGCAGGACGAACGTCATGGACAGCTGGTCGAGCTGGAAGGCGATGTCCGCCTGGAAGCCCTCGACCGGCACCCAGCTGAACAGCCGCTGGTTCAGGGCCCGGTCGTCGGCGCCCTTGCCCAGCATGTCGGCGAAGAGCACCGCGCCGACGACGAAGGAGGCGGCGGCGAGCAGCGTGCCGAGCCAGTGCCCGGCCCCGTCCAGCCGCCGGCCGCCGCACAGCAGGACGACCGCTCCGAGCAGAGGCGCCGCGACGAGCAGCGCGATCAGGTTCTCCACGATTCAGCGACCCCTTACAGCTTCATCAGGCTGGCGTCGTCGACCGAGGCCGAGTGGCGGACGCGGAAGAGGGACACGATGATCGCCAGCCCGACCACGACCTCCGCGGCGGCCACGACCATCGTGAAGAAGGCGAGGATCTGGCCGTCCAGGTTGCCGTGCATCCGGGAGAACGCGACCAGCGACAGATTGCAGGCGTTGAGCATCAGCTCCACGCACATGAACAGGATGATCGCGTTGCGCCTGATCAGCACACCGGCGGCGCCGATGGTGAACAACAGGGCGGCGAGATAGAGGTAGTTGACGGGATTCACTTGGCCGCCTCCTCTCCGTCCCGCCGGCGGCCCAGCCGCTCGTCGGCGCGCTGCTCCAGCGCCCGCAGGTCCTCCAGGGCCTGCTCCGACACGTCGCGGACCTGACCGCGCGCCCGCAGCGTGCGGTTGACCGTCAGCTCCGACGGGGTGCCGTCCGGCAGCAGGCCGGGGATGTCCACGGCGTTGTGCCGGGCGTACACCCCGGGCGCCGGGAGCGGCGGGAGCTGCCTGCCCTCGCGCACCCGGCGCTCGGCCAGCTCCCGCTGCGTCGGGGCCCGCTCGGTGCGCTCCCGGTGGGTGAGCACCATCGCGCCGACCGCGGCGGTGATGAGCAGCGCGCCCGTGATCTCGAAGGCGAAGACGTACCTGGTGAACAGCAGCGCCGCGATGCCCTGGACGTTGCCCCCGGCGTTCGCCGCGCCCAGCCCGTTGAAGGTGTCCAGGGAGGCGCGGCCGATGCCGGCGATCAGCAGGGCGCCGAAGCCGAGCCCGCACAGCAGGGCCAGCCAGCGCTGTCCCTTGATGGTCTCCTTCAGCGAGTCGGCGGCCGTGACACCGACGAGCATCACCACGAAGAGGAAGAGCATCATGATGGCGCCGGTGTAGACGACGATCTGCACGACGCCCAGGAAGTACGCCCCGTTGGCGAGGTAGAACACCGCCAGGACGATCATGGTCCCGGCCAGGCACAGGGCGCTGTGCACGGCCTTGCGCATCAGCACCGTGCAGAGCGCGCCGACCACGGCGACCGTGCCGAGGATCCAGAACTGCACGGCCTCGCCGGTCGAGGTGGTGTAGGCGGCGGCCAGGGTGTGCGCGCTCATTTCCCGACCACCTTCCCGGACGCGGGCTCCGTGCCGCCGAAGTCCGACGCCGCCTCCTGCGGGGGCTGCTCGCCCTGGCTGACTGCGGTCTGGCGGACCGTGCCGGGCGCGGCCTCGTGGACCAGGCCCCGGTAGTAGTCCTGCTCGTCCATGCCCGGGAAGATGGCGTGGGGCGTGTCGACCATGCCCTCCTGGAGGCCCGCGAGGAGCTGCTCCTTGGTGTAGATCAGGTTCTCCCGGGAGCTGTCGGCCAGCTCGAACTCGTTGGTCATCGTCAGCGCCCGCGTCGGGCACGCCTCGATGCACAGCCCGCACAGGATGCAGCGGGCGTAGTTGATCTGGTAGACGCGGCCGTACCGCTCGCCGGGCGAGTAGCGCTCCTCGTCGGTGTTGTCCGCGCCCTCCACGTAGATGGCGTCGGCGGGGCAGGCCCAGGCGCACAGCTCGCAGCCGACGCACTTCTCCAGCCCGTCCGGGTGCCGGTTGAGCTGGTGCCGCCCGTGGAAGCGGGGCGTCGTCGTCTTGCGCTGCTCCGGGTACTGCTCCGTCAGCCGCTTCCTGAACATGGCCTTGAAGGTCACGCCGAAGCCGGCCACCGGGTTCTGGAAGGGCGTTCCCGGGGTGTCCCCACGGGATGACTCAGTAGACACCGTCCGTCTCCTTTCCGTCACTCGCGGTTTCCGTGGCGCCACTGACCATCAGCTCGCGCTCACCGCGCGGCCGTCGCCGCGGCACCGGCGGCAGGGTCTGCCCCGGCAGCGGGGGCACCGGGTAGCCGCCGGCCATCGGGTCGAACCCGCCGCCCGCGCCCTCCGCGGGCTCCTCCCCGGCCGTCCTCGCCTTCCGGCCGCGGAACGCGTCGGCCACGAAGGACAGCAGCAGCACCGCGAGGACGGCGCCCGCCACGTACAGCACGATCGACTGGAACTGGACGTTCTCGTTGCGCAGGGCGCGCACGGTGGCGACGAGCATCAGCCACACGACCGAGACGGGGATGAGGACCTTCCAGCCGAGCTTCATCAGCTGGTCGTAGCGGACGCGGGGCAGCGTGCCGCGCAGCCAGACGAAGAAGAAGATGAACGCCACGACCTTGCCGACGAACCACAGCATCGGCCACCAGCCGTGGTTGGCGCCCTCCCAGAAGGCGGAGACCGGGTACGGGGCGCGCCAGCCGCCGAGGAACAGCGTCACCGCGATCATCGACACGGTGACCATGTGGACGTACTCGGCGAGCATGAACATCGCGAACTTGATGGAGCTGTACTCGGTGTTGAAGCCGCCGACCAGGTCGCCCTCGGACTCCGGCATGTCGAACGGCGCCCGGCTCGACTCGCCGACCATCGTCACCATGTAGATCAGGAACGACACCGGCAGGAGCACCGCGAACCACCGGTCGCCCTGGGCGTCCACGATCGCGGAGGTCGACATCGACCCGGCGTAGAGGAACACCGAGGCGAACGAGACGCCCATGGCGATCTCGTACGAGATGACCTGGGCGGCCGAGCGGATGCCGCCGAGCAGCGGGTACGTCGACCCGGACGACCAGCCGCCGAGCACGAAGCCGTACACGCCCAGCGAGCCGATCGCCAGGATGTACAGCATGGCCACCGGCAGGTCGGTGAGCTGCATCGTGGTCCGCGTGCCGAAGATGGAGACCTCGTTGCCCGCGGGACCGAAGGGGATGACCGCGATGGCCATGAAGGCGGGGATCGCGGCGAGGATCGGCGCGAGGACGTAGACGACCTTGTCCGCGCGCTTGACGACGACGTCCTCCTTCAGCATCAGCTTCACGCCGTCGGCGAGCGACTGGAGCATGCCCCAGGGGCCGTGCCGGTTGGGGCCGATGCGCCGCTGCATCCAGGCGACGACCTTGCGCTCCATGACGATCGAGATCAGCACCGTGACCATGAGGAAGGCGAAGCAGAAGACCGCCTTCAGCGCCACGAGCCACCAGGGGTCGCGGCCGAAGAGGGAGAGGTCCTCGGCCGCGAGGAGGGCCGTGTTCACGCGCGCACCTCCGAGGTGTCCGTCGATCCGGGGGCGAGGGGGGAGGCGGGGTCGAGGGGAGCGGCGGCCGG
Source organism: Streptomyces fradiae ATCC 10745 = DSM 40063 (assembly GCF_008704425.1). NCBI lineage: Bacteria > Bacillati > Actinomycetota > Actinomycetes > Kitasatosporales > Streptomycetaceae > Streptomyces > Streptomyces fradiae. Next base: position 3,946,166 of record NZ_CP023696.1, on the reverse strand, counting down.
GGCGATGCGGACCAGGCGGCCCGGCACCGTGCCCAGGTCGGACAGGACGCCGTCGCCGGTGGAGCGCAGCGGCAGCCACACGACCCGGTCCGGCATCTCGGTGACCCGCAGCGGCAGCGTCACGGAGCCGCCCGGCCCCGTCACCCGCAGCGGGTCGCCGTCCTTGACGCCGGTCTCCGCGGCCGTGGCGGGAGACAGCCGGGCGAGCGCCGCGTGCCGCGTGCCGGCCAGCGCCTCGTCGCCCTCCTGGAGGCGGCCCAGGTCGAGCAGCATCCGGTGGCCGGCCAGGACGGCCTCGCCCTCGCCGGCGCGGGGCAGCGGCAGCCGCGCCTCGACCGGGTCCTCGGCGCGCTCGCCGTCCCACGCGCCGAGCCGGTCCATCTCGCGCCGCACGGCCGGCAGGTCCGGCAGCGCGAAGTGCACGTCCATGGCGTCCGCGAGCATGTGCAGCACCCGCGCGTCGGTCGGCGGCAGCGCGCTCGTCATGTGCTGCGGCTTCAGCGCCGCGTCGAACATCCGGACCCGGCCCTCCCAGTTGAGGAACGTGCCGGCCTTCTCGGCGACCGCGGCGACCGGCAGGACCACGTCGGCCCGCTCGGTGACCTCGCCCGGCCGCAGCTCCAGCGACACGACGAACGCCGCGTCCAGCGCCTCGCGCGCGCGCCGCGGGTCCGGCAGGTCCGCCACGTCGACGCCGCCGACGAGCAGCGCCGGCAGCTCGCCGGTCGCGGCGGCCTCCACGATCCGCCCGGTGTCCCGCCCGTAGCGGTGCGGCAGCTCCCGCACGCCCCACACCGCGGCGACCTCCTCGCGGGCGCGCGGGTCGGTGGCGGGCCGGGCGCCGGGCAGCAGCGACGGCAGGGCGCCCGCCCACACGGCGCCCGGCTCGCCGGCCCGCCGCGGCACCCACACCAGGCGGGCGCCGGTCGCGGTGGCGGCCCGCACGGCGGCGGTCAGCGCACCGGGGACGCCCGCGAGGCGCTCGCCGACGACGATGACGGCGCCCTCCGCGCGCAGCGCCCCGGCCGCGTCGGCGCCCGGCCCGTCGAGGCCGTCCCCGGCGGCGAGGGCGTCCAGCCACTCGGTCTCCGTGCCCGGCGCCGCGGGCAGCAGCGTGCCGCCCGCCTTGCCCAGGCCGCGCGTGGCGTACGGGGCGATCGCGTACGTGCGCTGCCCGCGTTTGCGCCACGCCTTGCGCAGCCGCAGGAAGATCCCGGGCGCCTCCTCCTCGGCCTCGAAGCCGGCCAGCAGCACGGCGGGCGCCTGCTCCAGCGCCGTGTACGTGACGCCCCCGCCGTCCAGGTCCCGGCCGCGTCCCGCGACGCGGGCGGCCAGGAAGTCGGCCTCCTCGGCGCTGTGCGCGCGGGCGCGGAAGTCGACGTCGTTCGTGCCGAGCGCCACGCGCGCGAACTTGGCGTACGCGTAGGCGTCCTCCACGGTGAGCCGACCGCCGGTCAGCACGCCGGTGCGGCCCCGGACCAGGCCGCGCGCGGCGGCCTCCAGGGCCTCCGGCCACGACGCGGGGCGCAGCGCCCCGTCGTCGCCGCGCACCAGGGGCGTGGCGAGCCGGTCCCGCGTCTGCGCGTACCGGAACGCGAAGCGCCCCTTGTCGCACAGCCACTCCTCGTTGACCTCCGGGTCCTCGGCGGCGAGGCGCCGCATGACCTTGCCGCGCCGGTGGTCGGTGCGGGTGGCGCAGCCCCCGGCGCAGTGCTCGCACACGGAGGGGCTGGAGACCAGGTCGAAGGGGCGGGAGCGGAAGCGGTACGCGGCGGAGGTGAGCGCGCCGACGGGGCAGATCTGGATGGTGTTGCCGGAGAAGTACGACTCGAAGGGGTCGCCCTCGCCGATGCCGACCTGCTGGAGGGCGCCCCGCTCGACCAGCTCGATCATCGGGTCGCCCGCGATCTGCTGGGAGAAGCGTGTGCAGCGGGCGCACAGCACGCACCGCTCGCGGTCGAGGAGGACCTGGGTGGAGAGGGGGACGGGCTTCTCGTAGGTGCGCTTGCGGCCCTCGAAGCGGGACTCGGCCCGGCCGTGGGACATCGCCTGGTTCTGCAGCGGGCACTCGCCGCCCTTGTCGCAGACGGGGCAGTCCAGCGGGTGGTTGATGAGCAGCAGCTCCATCACCCCGACCTGGGCCTTCTCGGCGACCTTGGAGGTGAGCTGGGTCCGCACCACCATCCCGTCCGTGCAGGTGATCGTGCAGGAGGCCATGGGCTTGCGCTGGCCCTCCACCTCGACGATGCACTGGCGGCAGGCGCCGGCCGGGTCGAGGAGGGGGTGGTCGCAGAACCGGGGGATCTCGACGCCGATCTGCTCGGCGGCGCGGATGACCAGCGTCCCCTTGGGGACGGACACCTCGACGCCGTCGATGGTGAGCGTGACCAGGTCCTCCGGCGGCACCGGGGCGGCCCCGCCGCCGGCGGGGTTCGATGCCATGACGGTCATGCCGTCACCTCCACGTGGTTGTCCGCCCAGGCGGTCGACTTGGCCGGGTCGAAGGGGCAGCCCCGGCCGGTGATGTGCGCCTCGTACTCCTCGCGGAAGTACTTCAGGGAGGAGAAGATCGGCGAGGCGGCGCCGTCGCCGAGGGCGCAGAACGACTTGCCGTTGATGTTGTCGGCGATGTCGGCGAGCTTGTCGAGGTCGGACATGGCCCCCTTGCCGGCCTCGATGTCGCGCAGCAGCTGGACCAGCCAGTAGGTGCCCTCGCGGCAGGGGGTGCACTTGCCGCACGACTCGTGGGCGTAGAACTCGGTCCAGCGGGTGACGGCCCGGACGACGCAGGTGGTCTCGTCGAAGCACTGGAGCGCCTTGGTGCCGAGCATGGACCCGGCGGCGCCGACGCCCTCGTAGTCGAGGGGCACGTCGAGGTGCTCGTCGGTGAACATCGGCGTGGACGAGCCGCCGGGGGTCCAGAACTTGAGGCGGTGGCCGGGGCGCATGCCGCCGCTCATGTCGAGGAGCTGGCGCAGGGTGATGCCGAGGGGCGCCTCGTACTGGCCGGGGGCGGCGACGTGGCCGCTGAGCGAGTACAGCGTGAAGCCGGGGGACTTCTCGCTGCCCATGGACCGGAACCAGTCCTTGCCCCGGTGGAGGATGGCGGGAACCGACGCGATGGACTCGACGTTGTTCACGACGGTGGGGCACGCGTACAGGCCGGCGACCGCGGGGAAGGGGGGCCGCAGCCGGGGCTGGCCGCGGCGGCCCTCCAGCGAGTCCAGCAGGGCGGTCTCCTCGCCGCAGATGTACGCGCCCGCTCCGGCGTGCACGGTGAGGTCGACGTCCAGTCCGCTGCCGAGGACGTCCCGGCCGAGGTAGCCGGCGTCGTAGGCCTCGCGGACGGCCTCGTGGAGGCGGCGCAGGACGGGGACGACCTCGCCGCGCAGGTAGACGAAGGCGTGCGCGGACCGGATCGCGTGGCAGGCGATCACGATGCCCTCGATGAGGGCGTGCGGGTTGGCGTAGAGGAGGGGGATGTCCTTGCAGGTGCCGGGCTCGGACTCGTCGGCGTTGACGACGAGGTAGTGGGGCTTGCCGTCGCCCTGCGGGATGAACTGCCACTTCATGCCGGTGGGGAAGCCGGCGCCGCCGCGCCCGCGCAGCCCGGAGTCCTTGACGTACGCGATGACGTCGTCGGGATCCATGGCGAGGGCCTTGCGCAGCCCCTCGTAGCCGTCGTGGCGCCGGTAGGTGTCCAGGGTCCAGGAGCGCGGCTCGTCCCAGAAGGCGGACAGGACCGGTGACAGCAGCTTCTCCGGGCTGGTCTCCCCGATGTCGGGTGCCAAGGTCATCCCTCCCCCTCCTCGCTGACCGGGCCCGCCGGGTGCTTCGGGTCGGACGCGGAGGTCTGTTGCGGTGCGTCGTGCGAGCTGAGGTGGCGGGCGCCCGGCTCGGGCCCGTCGTGGGGCGCCGTGCCCCGGCGGTCCGCTTCGGCGTTCTCGCCGCGCGGGTGGACGACGCGGGGCGGCAGGGCCTCGCCCTTGGCGAGCTTCAGGCCGACGAGGGAGGCCGGGCCGGCGCCGCCGCCCGCCTCGACCGCGCCGGGGCGCGGGTCGGGGAAGCCGGCGAGGACGCGGGCGGTCTCCTTGAAGGTGCACAGCGGCGCGCCGCGGGTCGGGGTGACGGGGCGGCCGGCGCGCAGGTCGTCGACGAGCCGCCGGGCGCTGTCCGGGGTCTGGTTGTCGAAGAACTCCCAGTTCACCATCACGACGGGCGCGAAGTCGCAGGCCGCGTTGCACTCGATGTGCTCCAGGGTGACCTTGCCGTCGTCGGTGGTCTCCTGGTTGCCGACGCCGAGGTGGGCCTTCAGCTCCTCGAAGATGGCGTCGCCGCCCATGACGGCGCAGAGCGTGTTGGTGCAGACGCCGACCTGGTAGTCGCCGCTCGGCCTGCGCCGGTACATCGAGTAGAAGGTGGCGACGGCGGTGACCTCGGCGGTGGTCAGCCCCAGCGTCTCGGCGCAGAAGCGCATGCCGGTGCGGGTGACGTGCCCCTCCTCGGACTGCACGAGGTGGAGCAGCGGCAGCAGCGCGGAGCGGGAGTCCGGGTAGCGGGCGATCACCTCCCGCGCGTCCGCCTCGAGCCGGGCGCGTACGTCGGCGGGGTAGTCGGGGGCGGGGAGCTCGGGCATGCCGAGACTCGTCGCAGTCACGTCGGTCACCGGTCGACGCCTCCCATCACGGGGTCGATGGACGCGACGGCGACGATGACGTCGGCGACCTGGCCGCCTTCGCACATCGCCGCCATGGCCTGGAGGTTGGTGAAGGACGGGTCGCGGAAGTGGACCCGGTAGGGGCGGGTGCCGCCGTCGGAGACGACATGGGCGCCCAGCTCCCCCTTGGGGGACTCGACGGCCGCGTACACCTGGCCGGGCGGGACCCGGAAGCCCTCGGTGACCAGCTTGAAGTGGTGGATCAGGGCCTCCATGGAGGTGCCCATGATCTTCTTGATGTGGTCGAGGGAGTTGCCGAGTCCGTCGGGGCCGAGGGCGAGCTGCGCGGGCCAGGCGATCTTCTTGTCCTCGACCATGACCGGGCCGGGGGCGAGCCGGTCGAGGCACTGCTCGATGATCCGCAGCGACTGGCGCATCTCCTCCAGCCGGATCAGGAACCGGCCGTAGGAGTCGCAGGTGTCGGCGGTCGGCACGTCGAACTCGTACGTCTCGTACCCGCAGTACGGCTCGGCGCGGCGCAGGTCGTGCGGGAGCCCGGCGGAGCGCAGGATGGGCCCGGTGGCGCCGAGGGCCATGCAGCCGGCGAGGTCGAGGTACCCGATGTCCTGCATGCGGGCCTTGAAGATCGGGTTGCCGGTGGCGAGCTTGTCGTACTCCGGGAGGTTCTTGCGCATGGTGCGGACGAACTCGCGGACCTGCTCGACGGCGCCGGGCGGGAGGTCCTGGGCGAGGCCGCCGGGGCGGATGAACGCGTGGTTCATGCGCAGGCCGGTGATCAGCTCGTAGAGGTCCAGGATCATCTCGCGGTCCCGGAACCCGTAGATCATGATCGTGGTGGCGCCCAGCTCCATGCCGCCGGTGGCGATGCACACCAGGTGCGAGGAGAGCCGGTTCAGCTCCATGAGCAGGACGCGGATGACGGTGGCCCGGTCGGGGACCTGCTCCTCGATGCCGAGCAGCTTCTCCACGCCGAGGCAGTACGCCGTCTCGTTGAAGAACGACGTCAGGTAGTCCATGCGCGTCACGTACGTGGTGCCCTGGGTCCACGTCCGGTACTCGAGGTTCTTCTCGATGCCGGTGTGGAGGTAGCCGATGCCGCAGCGGGCCTCGGTGACGGTCTCGCCGTCGATCTCCAGGATGAGCCGGAGCACGCCGTGGGTGGAGGGGTGCTGGGGGCCCATGTTGACGACGATCCGCTCGTCGTCGGCCTTCGCCGCGGACTGGACGACCTCGTCCCAGTCGCCGCCGGTGACGGTGTAGACGGTGCCCTCGGTGGTCTCGCGGGGCTCCGCGGGCGGGGTTGCCTTGGGGGTGGTCACGAGTACGACCTCCGCTGGTCCGGAGCCGGGATCTGGGCGCCCTTGTACTCGACGGGGATGCCGCCGAGGGGGTAGTCCTTGCGCTGCGGGAAGCCCTGCCAGTCGTCCGGCATCATGATCCGGGTGAGGGCGGGGTGGCCGTCGAAGACCAGCCCGAAGAAGTCGTACGTCTCGCGCTCGTGCCAGTCGTTGGTCGGGTAGACCTCGACGAGCGACGGGACGTGCGGGTCGGCGTCGGGGGCCCCGACCTCCAGGCGCAGGCGCCGCCCGTGGGTGAGCGAGCGCAGGTGGTAGACCGCGTGCAGCTCGCGGCCCTTGTCGCCGGGGTAGTGGACGCCGCTGACGCCCAGGCACAGCTCGAAGCGGAGCGCGGGGTCGTCGCGCAGGGTGCGGGCGACCCGGACGAGGTGCTCGCGCGCGATGTGGAAGGTGAGCTCGCCCCGGTCGACGACCGTCTTCTCGATCGCGTTCTCGGGGAGGAGCCCCTGCTCCTCCAGCGCGCCCTCCAGCTCGTCGGCGACCTCGTCGAAGTAGCCGCCGTAGGGCCGGGTGGAGGGGCCGGGGAGGCGGATGGAGCGGACGAGGCCGCCGTATCCGGAGGTGTCGCCGCCGCCTCCGGCGCCGAACATCCCGCGCTGGACGCGGATCTCCTCGCCGTGGTCGCCGCGCTGGCCGGGGAGGTTCTGCGCGGAGAGCTCCCGCTCCGGGTTGGGCCGGCTGGACGGGTCCGGGCCCGGGCCGGGCTTCGGGTCCCGGCCCGGCTTCGGGTCCTGGCCCGGCTTCGGGTCCGGGTTCGGCCGGTTGGACTGGTCGGTCACCGGAGCAGCCCCTTCATCTCGATCGTCGGGAGGGCCTTGAGCGCCGCTTCCTCCGCCTCACGGGCCGCCTCGCGCGCGTTGACGCCGAGCTTGGACGTCTGGATCTTCTGGTGGAGCTTGAGGATCGCGTCCAGCAGCATCTCGGGGCGGGGCGGGCAGCCGGGCAGGTAGATGTCGACCGGTACGACGTGGTCGACGCCCTGCACGATCGCGTAGTTGTTGAACATGCCTCCGGAGGAGGCGCAGACGCCCATGGAGATGACCCACTTCGGGTCGGGCATCTGGTCGTAGACCTGGCGCAGGACCGGGGCCATCTTCTGGCTGACCCGGCCGGCGACGATCATCAGGTCGGCCTGGCGCGGCGAGCCGCGGAAGACCTCCATCCCGAACCGGGCCATGTCGTAGCGCCCGGCGCCGGTCGTCATCATCTCGATGGCGCAGCAGGCGAGGCCGAAGGTCGCGGGGAAGACGGACGCCTTGCGCACCCATCCCGCGGCCTGTTCGACCGTCGTCAGCAGAAATCCGCTCGGCAGCTTCTCTTCGAGTCCCATGACTGTGCCCCTTCAGCCCCTCAGTCCCACTCCAGGCCGCCGCGCCGCCACACGTACGCGTAGGCGACGAAGACGGTGAGCACGAAGAGGAGCATCTCCACGAGCCCGAAAAGCCCCAGGGAGTCGAAGGCGACCGCCCAGGGGTAGAGGAAGACGATCTCGATGTCGAAGACGATGAAGAGCATCGCCGTCAGGTAGTACTTGATCGGGAAGCGGCCACCTCCGGCCGGCGTCGGGGTCGGCTCGATCCCGCACTCGTACGCCTCGAGCTTCGCCCGGTTGTACTTCCTCGGGCCGATGAGCGTGGCCATGACCACGGAGAAGATCGCAAACGCTGCCCCTAGGGCGCCGAGCACGAGGATGGGCGTGTACGCATTCACGCTCCTCGCTCCTTCCAGTCGTCCTTGACCGTTGGACCGCACCGGGCATCCGTCTCGCCGCCTCGGAAGGAGTCCCCGGGTGATCGGGGACCCCCGGAAGATCGCTTACATGTGAGGCAGTTCACAAGCCCGACTGCAACGCATCCTATGCCCGTCGATCTGTGATCTGCGACACGGGGTACGCCAACGTCTTTGTGATCTCCACCACCTGGCGAAGGATCATGAACCCGACGCGGCGGCGATCTTCGCACCAGACGTGATCGAGTAGCCACGATAGGTGATATTTCCTCCCGTCGTCGCTGGTGGGAGGGGCCTTGCCCTATCAAGCCATGGCCGGTACACGCAAATTCGAGTTGGACGCGTCCGGGTGATAAAGGGGCTCACCCCACCCGCGCGAGGGGCGCGACGGGACGGAGGTGGACGCGTGCACCCGTTCACGAGCGCGGAGCGCAAGCACCGCGGACACGAATGTGACGTGCGCCACCTCGCACGGGCGCACGAAGAAGCGGGGTTGGCCAACTTCGCCAACCAGTGGTAGGCGGGCGGCAATTCGGGCGTTTCGCGGATAACCCATGATCACGGGCATGATCACCCGGAGCCGAAATGTCCGTTACGGCGTCAATAAGGGCCGTAGGGAACCGGATTCAGTCCTTCGGGCCGCAACTGTGGCGCACCCCACGTTTCTTGAAGGGAACCGCCGGGCCCTGATAGCGGTTGTTCTCATGTCCCACACCGCTCACATACCCAGCCACCGGAAGCCCCGCCGCAGCTCCTCGAAGCTCGCGCTGCGCGCCGGAGTTGCCGGTGGCGTCCTCAGCACCATCGCGGTGGCCGCGTCACCGGCTCAGGCCGAGCCGGTGACCGAGACCGTCGAGATGCCCACGCTCACCAACGTGGACCTGTCCGGCGCCCTGTCCACCGCCGTCGCCGCGTCCGCGGAGGCGACCCAGCAGGACGCCCTCCTCCAGGACCTGCGGGCGCAGGAGGACGCGGCTGCGGCCCAGGCGGCGAAGGACGCCAAGAAGGCCAAGGACGAGGCCGAGCGCAAGGCCGAGGCCGAGCGCAAGGCCAAGGAGGCCGAGGAGGCCCGCAAGGCCGAGGAGGCCCGCGCCGAGGCGCAGGACCGCTCCTCCCGCACCTCCGAGCGCTCCTCCCTGTCCACCACGTCCTCGTCCTCCTCCGGCGGCGGCTCCTACAGCGCCCCGGCGACCGGTTCGGCCGCCGCCATCGTGGCGTTCGCGCGCGCCCAGGTCGGCGACGCGTACGTCATGGGCGCCACGGGCCCCAACGCCTGGGACTGCTCCGGGCTCGTCCAGGCCGCCTACCGCCAGGCCGGCATCGACCTGCCGCGCGTCTCCGGCGCGCAGTCGAGCATGGGCACCTCCGTCTCGCTGGACAACCTCCAGCCGGGCGACATCCTCTACTGGGGCAGCCGCAGCGGCTCGTACCACGTCGCCGTGTACGTCGGCGGCGGCAAGTACGTCGGCGCGCAGAACCCCAGCACCGGTGTGGTCGAGCGCTCCCTGGACTGGGACCGTCCGTCCGGCGCGGTCCGCATCCTCTGACGCCCCCCGGCACTCCACACGGCGAAGGCCGTCGCTCCCCCGCTCGGGGCGGGAGCGACGGCCTTCGCCGTGCGTCGCGTGCGTCGCGTGCGTCGCGTGCGTCGCGTGGGACGGTCGGGCGCCGGTGAGCGCGGTGGCGCCGCCGCCGCACCGGCCGGCGCGGGTGGGGCGCGTCCGTGCGTGCGGGGGCGTGTGCCGACCGGGCTCCCGTGAGGCGCGTGCCGACCGGCTCCTGTGGGGCGCGTGCCGAGCGGCGTCGGTGGGGGCGCCTTCGGGGCGCGTACCGCACGGCCTCGGTGGGGGCGCGTCGGTGGGGCGCGTCGGGGAGCCGTACCGGAGGGCGTCGACGGGGCGCGGGCGCGGGGGCCGGCCGGTCCGGGTGGCGCCCGCTCCACGGCGGCCCCGTGCGCCCGCCCGGCCGTCAGTCCGCCGGGCGGAAGGCCTCGATGAGCCGCCCGTAGCTGTCCCCGCCGTGCCCGTCGGCGACCGCCTTCGCCATCAGCTCCCGGTGCAGCTCCGGCAGCCTCCCGTCCACGCCCCGCGCGCGGCCCGCGTGCAGCAGGTGCTCGACGGCCGCGAGCTGCACGTCGATGGTGGCGTCGTCGCCCGGGTAGCGGCCCTCGTCGATCTGCCCCGCGTACCGCTCCATGAACAGCCCGACCGTCGACAGCCAGCGCACCGCGACCGGTGTGAACGCCCGCGCGGCCACCCCGTCCGCGCCGGCCAGCGCCGTCGCGTGCAGCCAGCCGCCGAACACCGACCACATCAGCCCCAGCAGCCCCGTGTCGTACAGCGAGGCGAGCCCCGCGTCCTCCCCCAGGTCGATCGGGTCGCCCAGCACCGCGAGCGTGTCCCGGTGCGCGGCGAACGCCTCGGGCGTACCGCTGTAGAGGAACATGCTGGCCGGGCTGCCCACGCCGGGCGGCGTCGTCATGATCCCGCCGTCCAGGTACCGCGCCCCCGCTCCGGCCGCCCACGCGGCCGTCTCCCGCGCCTGCTCGGGCGACCCGGACGTCACGTTGACCAGCGTCCGGCCCGCCAGCAGCCCGGCCACCGGGTCGAGCAGCTCCCGCACGGCGGCGTAGTCCAGCACGCACACCACGACCAGCCCGCTCGCCTCCACGGCCTCCGCGACCGTCCCGGCCCGCCGCGCACCCCGCGCCGCCGCCGCTTCCGCCTTGGCGGGCGTGCGGTTCCAGACCGTCGTGGGGTGACCGGCCGCCAGGAACGCCTCGGCCAGGGCCGATCCCATCTGCCCCAGTCCGAGCACGGTGACCTTTTCACGGCTCATCGCCTTGTTTCTCCCTCTGCGTACGGATTGCCTGTGCGGTCTCCACCCTCGCAGCGGGCGTGGGGCGCCGACAGTGGCGGGACTGCCCCTGTGCGCAAGATTCCTGCCGTACGCTCCGGGACATGAGCGCCGGAACCGTCGCCGTGGCCGTCCTCCAGGACGCCGGGCTGTCCCCCTGGGAGATGTACGAACTGTCCATCGCGCTCGCGGTGTTCGGCATCCCGCACGACGACCTCGCCGACCCCTGGTACCGGCTCCGCCTCTGCACCGACCGCCCGCACGGGACCGACCGCCCGCACGGGCGGCCGGGCGCACCCGGGCGGAGGGACGTGCGGCACGGGCCGGGGGAGGCGTACGGGCCGCCGGGCTTCTCCCTCCGTACCGAGCACGGCCTGGACGCGCTCGCCGGCGCCACCACGGTCATCGTGCCGTCCGTGCCGGAGGCGTGCGTCACCGGCGCCCGGGAGGTGTCCCCGGAGCTCGTGGCGGCGCTGCGCGCGGCGGCGGCCTCGGGGGCCCGCGTGGTGTCGCTGTGCACCGGCGCGTTCGCGCTGGCCGCCGCCGGGCTGCTCGACGGCCGCCGCGCCACGGCCCACTGGCAGCACACCGCCGAACTGGCCGCCCGGTACCCGGCGGTGACCGTCGACGACTCGGTGCTCTACACGGACGACGGCTCGGTGCTGACCAGCGCGGGCGCGACCGCCGCCCTCGACCTGTGCCTGCACCTGGTCCGCCGCGACCTCGGAGCGCACGTCGCCAACCAGCTCGCCCGGCGGCTCGTCGTGCACGCCCACCGGGCGGGCGGGCAGGCGCAGTTCGTCGACGCGCCCCTGCCGCCCTCGGGCGGCGACGGCCTCGGGCCGGTCCTCCAGTGGGCGGTCGAGCACCTGGCGGAGCCGCTCACCGTCGACGACCTGGCCCGGCACGCGCGGATGAGCCCGCGCACCTTCCACCGCCGCCTCCGGGAGGCCACCGGGACCACGCCGATGCGGTGGCTGCTCCAGCAGCGCGTCGCCCGCGCGCAGAGCCTGCTGGAGTCCACCGACCTGCCCGTGGAGCAGGTCGGCGAGCGCAGCGGCCTGGGCACGGCGGCGAACCTGCGCCGCCACTTCACCCGGCTCGTGGGCGTCTCCCCCACGGCCTACCGCAGGTCCTTCCCGCCCCCGGCCGACCCGGGCGGGCGGGGCGGGACGGGGAGGCCGGGTGACCGGGTCGGGCCGGGTGCGCCGGGCGGGCGGGGCGGGCCGGGGAGGCCCGCGGGACCGCCCGGCCTCACGCCTTCGGGGCGACCTTCGACAGGCCGTTGATGATCCGGTCCATGGCGTCGCCGCCGGTCGGGTCCGTCAGGTTGGCGAGCAGCTTCAGCGTGAAGCGCATCAGCATCGGGTGGGTGAGGCCCCGCTGCGCCGCGATCTTCATGACCTTCGGGTTGCCGATGAGCTTCACGAAGCCGCGGCCCAGCGTGTAGTAGCCGCCGTAGGTGTCCTTGAGGACCTGCGGGTACGTGTGCAGGGCCCGCTCGCGCTGGGCGTCCGTCGCGCGGGCGTGCGCCTGCACGATGACGTCCGCGGCGAGCTGCCCGGACTCCATGGCGTACGCGATGCCCTCGCCGTTGAAGGGGTTGACCAGGCCGCCCGCGTCACCGACCAGCAGCAGGCCGCGCGTGTAGTGCGGCTGCCGGTTGAACGCCATCGGCAGGGCCGCCCCGCGGATCGGCGTCGTCATGTTGTCGGGCGTGAAGCCCCAGTCCTCCGGCATGGACGCGCACCACGCCTTGAGGACCTCCCGCCAGTCCAGCTCGCGGAAGGCGGAGGACGAGTTGAGGATGCCCAGGCCGACGTTGGACGTGCCGTCGCCCATGCCGAAGATCCAGCCGTAGCCGGGCAGCAGCCGGTCCGGGCCGGGGCCGCGCCGGTCCCACAACTCCAGCCAGGACTCCAGGTAGTCGTCGTCGTGCCGGGGCGTCGTGAAGTACGTGCGGACCGCGACGCCCATCGGCCGGTCCTCGCGCCGGTGCAGCCCCATCGCCAGGGACAGGCGGCTGGAGTTGCCGTCGGCGGCGACCACGAGCGGGGCGCGGAAGGTGACCGGCGTCTTGTCCTCGCCCAGCTTGGCGTGGACGCCGGTGATCCGGCCGGTGCGGGGCTCGACGACCGGCTCGCCGACGTTGCACCGCTCGTACAGCCGCGCCCCGGCCTTCTGCGCCTGCCGGGCGAGCTGCTCGTCGAAGTCGTCGCGCTTGCGGACCAGGCCGTAGTCCGGATACGAGGCGAGCTCGGGCCAGTCGAGCTGGAGGCGGGCGCCGCCGCCGATGATCCGCAGGCCCTTGTTGCGGGACCAGCCGGCTTCCTCGGAGATGTCGATGCCCATGGCGACGAGCTGCTTGGTGGCGCGCGGGGTGAGCCCGTCGCCGCACACCTTCTCGCGCGGGAAGGCGGTCTTCTCCAGCAGCAGGACGTCGAGTCCCGCCTTCGCGAGGTAGTACGCCGTGGTGGAGCCCGCCGGGCCCGCCCCGACGACGATCACATCTGCGGTGTGTTCGGAGAGGGTCTCGGTCACGGCGAGTTCTCCCGGAGCTCGAAATGGCGTGCCGAAAGCACGGGACATGGGCAGTCTATGGGGACCTCGCGTCCCCGATCCGAAGGGCACCCCCGATGACCGAGCTGCTCCACGCCGCCGCCGCCCGGCCCGCCGGCGGGCCGGACTTCCGCCTGCGCGTGCCGACGGAGGAGGACGCGTACGCGTGGCACCGCGTCTTCGACGACCCGGAGGTGATGGAGTACCACGGCGGCCGGTCCGCCGAGCTGTCCGTGTACCAGGAGTTCACCGCCCGCCAGCGCCGCCACGACGCCGAGCGCGGTTTCTGCCTGTGGACGCTGCTGGACGGGGCGGGCGAGGTCGTGGGCTTCACCGGCGCGCAGCCGTGGCCGCACCCGTGGGGCCCGGTCGGCGAGGTCGAGATCGGCTGGCGGCTGGCCCGCCCGGCCTGGGGCAGGGGCTACGCGACGGCGGCGGCCCGCGAGACCCTGGAGCGGGTGCGGGCGGCCGGTGTGGGGCGGGTCGTCGCCATGGTGAACGCGCGCAACGAGCGGTCCGTCGCGGTCACCCGCCGCCTGGGCATGACCCTCCTCGAGGCCGCGCCCATCCCCGGCCGCGACGGCGAACTGGCCCACCGCTACGGACTGGAGCTGTGACCCCGCGGCCGTGACCCCGCTCGTGCGGCGCCGGCCGTGCGACGCCCACCGCGTGTACCGTCCCGCCCGCCTCGTCCACGCACGGCTTCTTCCCCGACGGCATCGGGCCGCCCCTGGCGGCCTCCGGCCGCGACCACGGGGTGTTGGGTGCGGCGCTCGCCAGGCCCGACGGCATCGGCCGGTACCGCCTGCGGGCGGCACCGGCGGGGTACGGCGGGGTTCCTCGGACACAGGCGACCGCGTCGCCGAGAGGCCCCGGGCATTGTCGGTGGCGGCTGAGAGGATCGTCCGATGACCGACCCCGCCGCCGCCATCACCGCCTACTGGGACGCCGCGGCCCAGGACTTCGACGAGGAGCCGGATCACGGCCTCAAGGCCGCTGACACCCGCGCCGCCTGGGCGCGACTGCTGACCTCCTGGCTGCCCCCCGCCCCGGCGGACGTCCTCGATGTCGGCTGCGGCACCGGGTCGCTCTCCGAGCTGGTCGCCGGGGCGGGGCACCGGGTGACCGGGGTGGACCTGGCGCCGCGGATGGTCGAGCGGGCTCGCGCCAAACTCGCGGAAGCCGGGCTTCCGGGCCGTTTCCTGATCGGGGACGCCGCCGCGCCGCCCACAGGTCGGGAGACGTTCGACGTCCTGCTCTCCCGCCACCTGGTGTGGACGCTGCCCGACCCTCGGGCCGCTCTGGAAGCGTGGGTGTCCCTGATCCGCCCCGGCGGACTGCTCGTCCTCGTCGAGGGCCGCTGGCGGGAGGCCGGAGAGAGCGCCGCGCCCTATGGCGCCGGCGGCGGCACCCTGCCCTGGCACGGGGGCATCACCGCCCGAGACCTGACCGTCGCGGTGCGTCCGCTCGTCACCGACCTGCGTGTCGAACCGCTCAGTGCCGAGGACGCCCTCTGGGGCGGCCCGGTGACGGACGAGCGCTACGCCCTGATCGCCCGGGTCTGACCCCGCCCTGCCGTGCGCACGTCCCGCGGCCGTCGCCGAAGCCGCCGGGCGGGCACCGGACAGCGGGGCAGCGGGGGTGGCGATCCGGCCGAGCCGCACCGGACGGCCGATTCGGCAGCCGCGGCTGCCGGGAGACGGCCGAGGACCGGCCCCCGTCCACCCGGCGGGCGCCCGCCGTGGGATCCGTTACGCCTCCAGCGCCTTGCGGCCGCGGTGCATGGCCACGATGCCGCCCGAGAGGTTCCGCCAGGCCACCTTCGACCAGCCGGCCTTCTGGAGCATGCCGGCCAGCTCCGGCTGTCCGGGCCAGCTCCGGATGGACTCGGCCAGGTACACGTACGCGTCCGGGTTGGACGACACCGCGCGGGCGACCGGCGGCAGCGCCCGCATCAGGTACTCCTCGTACACCTTGCGGAACGGCGCCCAGGTGGCGTGCGAGAACTCGCAGATCACGACGCGTCCGCCGGGCCTGGTCACCCGGTACAGCTCGCGCAGCGCCTCGTCCGTGTCCTGGACGTTGCGCAGCCCGAAGGAGATGGTCACCGCGTCGAAGACGTCGTCGCGGAACGGCAGGCGCATGGCGTCGCCCGCGGTGAGCGGCAGCCAGGGGTGGCGCTTCTTGCCCTCGCTCAGCATGCCGAGGGAGAAGTCGCAGGGCACGACGTACGCGCCGTCCTCCACGAACGGCAGCGAGGACGTGCCGGTACCCGCCGCGAGGTCCAGGACCCGCTCGCCGGGACGGGCGTCCACGGCCCGCGCCACCTCCCGGCGCCAGCGCCTGTCCTGGAAGAGGGACAGCACGTCGTTGGTGAGGTCGTAGTTCGCCGCGACGTGGTCGAACATCGAGGCGACTTCGTGCGGCTGCTTGTCCAGCGTTGCTCGGGTCACGCAGCCATTCAAGCAGGCGGCCCGGCCCCGCCCCCGAGCGGCCGTACGGCGCGCCGCCCCCGTACCGGCCCCGCCCATCGCCCCGTACCGGCGCCGCGCATCCGTACCGGCGCCGGGCTCAGGCCGCGCGGTACACCAGCCGCCCGTCCAGGACGGTGGCCACGCAGGCGGCGGCGCCGCGCGCGGGCAGCTCCGCCAGGTCCGGCACGTCGAAGACGGCGAACCGGGCCGGTCCGCCCGCCCGAGGCGGCTCGGCCCACACCACGGGCCCGCCCGAGGCGAACGGGTCCGGCGACGGCGTGCCCTCCGGCCGCCCGGCGCGCGGGACGGCGCCGAGGCCGGTGCGCCGCACCGCGTCCCGTACGGCCGCCGTGCGCGGCTCCCCCGCGACGGCGACCACACCGTGGGCCAGCAGCCGCTGCACGCCGCGCCGGGCGCTGCCGCCCCGGCGGGCCTCGGTCAGGCCGAGCGCGGCGAGCGCCACCCCGGTGATCGGCAGCGTGCCCAGCTCGTCCGCCTCGCGCGGGTCCGGGTGGTACGCCTCCTCCAGCAGCTCGGGGCCGTACGCGTTGACCAGGCCGGGCGTCAGGACACCGGGCCAGCGCCGCACGCGGGCGCGCGGGTGGGCGGCGGCCAGCTCCTCGTACGGGCCGACGGCGGCGATCCGCGCGCCCTCGACGGCGAGGGCGGGGGCGCCGGGCCGCTCCCCCGCCGTGTGGATCGTCAGCACGGGCGGGTCAGCGGGCGTCGACGAGCTTCAGCCCGGGGTGCGCGGTGCCGCCCTCGATGGCCGTGGAGGAGATGTGGGAGGCGACGCGGTCGTCGACCGGGTCGTTCGCCGGGTCGTCGTGGACGACGATGTGCTCGTACGTCGTGGTCCGCTGCGCCGGGACGCGGCCGGCCTTGCGGATCAGGTCGATGATCTCCAGCCGGTTGGAGCGGTGCCGGGCGCCGGCCGAGGAGACGACGTTCTCCTCCAGCATGATCGAGCCGAGGTCGTCGGCGCCGTAGTGCAGGGAGAGCTGGCCGACCTCCTTGCCGGTGGTGAGCCAGGAGCCCTGGATGTGGGCGACGTTGTCGAGGAAGAGCCGCGCGATGGCGATCATGCGCAGGTACTCGAAGAGCGTGGCCTGCGTGCGGCCCTTCAGGTGGTTGTTCTCCGGCTGGTAGGTGTACGGGATGAAGGCGCGGAAGCCGCCCGTCCGGTCCTGCACGTCGCGGATCATCCGCAGGTGCTCGATGCGCTCGGCGTTGGTCTCGCCGGTGCCCATCAGCATGGTGGAGGTCGACTCGACGCCCAGGCCGTGGGCGATCTCCATGATCTCCAGCCAGCGCTCGCCGGACTCCTTGAGCGGGGCGATCGCCTTGCGGGGCCGCTCCGGCAGCAGCTCGGCGCCCGCGCCCGCGAACGAGTCGAGCCCGGCGGCGTGGATGCGCCGGACGGCGTCCTCGACGGAGACGCCGGAGATCCGCGCCATGTGCTCCACCTCGGAGGCGCCGAGGGAGTGGATGACGAGCTGCGGGAACTCCTTCTTGATCGCCGCGAAGTGCTTCTCGTAGTACTCCACCCCGTAGTCCGGGTGGTGGCCGCCCTGGAACATGATCTGCGTGCCGCCCAGTTCGACCGTCTCGGCGCAGCGGCGCAGGATGTCGTCGAGGTCGCGGGTCCAGCCCTTGGCGGTGTCCTTGGGCGCGGCGTAGAACGCGCAGAACTTGCAGGCCGTGACGCAGACGTTGGTGTAGTTGATGTTCCGCTCGATGATGTACGTCGCGATGTGCTCCGTACCGGCGTAGCGGCGGCGCCGGGCGGCGTCGGCGGCGGCGCCGAGCGCGTGCAGCGGGGCGGACCGGTAGAGGTCCAGGGCCTCATCCGGGGTGATCCGCCCACCGGTGGCGGCACGGTCGAGAACGGACTGGAGGTCGGCCTTCTCGGTCACCGGTTGCGTACCTTTCGCCAGCATGCGGACGGACCGGACCAGCCTACGCCAGCGCCGTGACGGCTATTCCGCGCGGTCCAGGGTGGCGCGCGGACGCCCGGCGTCGGCGTCGTCGGAGGCGTAGTGGAGCCGGCCGGCCTCCAGGCGCAGGGTGACGGTCCGGGTGCCACGGGTGCACACGTCGGTGGCCACGTGGTGGGCCGAGGTGTCGGTGGTGAGCGTGTCGCCGGTGACGCCGCGCAGGACGAGGGTGTCCTGGCAGAGCTCGCGTCCGATCTCGTCGTACCGGACGACCCGGCCGACGGCCTGCCCGGCCCCGCCGCTTCTGACGGCGACGGTGAGCCGGACGGCGGGGGTCTCCCCCGCGGCGCCCACGGGTGCCGCGAACGGGCCCTTCCAGGTGCCGAGGAACGCCTGCGGCACCTGGGGGCCGCTGGGTGCGGCGGCCCCGCCGTCGGCACCGGGCGGCTTGGCGGCCGGGTCCTCGCCCCCGCCACCACCGCGCGGCAGCACGTCGAACAGGATGGCGCCGCCCACGGTCACGGCGGCGAGGGCGCCCGCCACGGCGAGGGCGAGGGTGCAGCTGAGCCGCCGGCCGCCGCGCGGCCCGGTCGGCTCGGCACCGGCGGTCAGGGACACGGAGACGGGCGGCCTGCGGGGCGGCGGAACGGCGTCCACGGTGGAGAGGTCCTCGGCGCCCCGCACCGGATCGCCGCCCCGCGCCGGAACGCCATCCCGCACCGCGGCACCGCCCCGCACCGGAACGCCATCCCGCACCGCGGCACCGCCCACGGCCGGCGGTACGGGCGGCATCGGCGGAACGACCGCCGGGCTGCTGAACGGCACCGGCCCCGACAGCACCCCCGGCCCGGCCCCGGGCCCTTCCAGACCCGCGGCTCCCGTCCCGGCCTCCCGGCCGTGGCGGCCGTGCTCCACCGGCCCGGCCCCCAGGGCCTGCGCCGGCCCCTCCGCCGCCTCCTCCCCGGGCCTTTCCGCCCCGGCCTTCACCGGCTGCACGTCGAGGTCCAGCAGCCGGACCGCCGCCCGGCTGACCTCCTCCACCACAGCCGCCGGAAGCCACCCACCGGTGGCTGTGGCCGACGGCTCCGGGGCAAGCCCGGCGGCCAGGTCCCCCGGGGCCGGCCGGGCGGCCGGGTCCTTGGCCAGGCAGGCGGCGACCAGGTCCCGCAGCGGCCCCGCCAGCGCCGGGCCGAGCTCCGGCTCCTCGTGCACCACCTTGTACAGCAGCGCCGCCGACGAGTCGCCGGAGAACGGCGCGGAGCCGGTCGCCGCGTAGGCGAGGACCGCGCCCAGCGAGAAGACGTCCGTCGCCCCGGTCGGCCCGCCCCCGCCCGCCTTGCCGAAGATCTGCTCGGGCGACATGAAGCCGGGGGAGCCGACGGACACGCCGGTGGAGGTGAGCGACGTGGTGGCGTCCACGGCGCGGGCGATGCCGAAGTCGATGAGGCGCGGCCCGTCGAGGGCGAGCAGCACGTTCGACGGTTTGACGTCCCGGTGCACCAGTCCGCTCGCGTGCACGGTGGCCAGGGCCTCCGCCAGCCCGGCGCCCAGCACCCGCACGGACCGCTCGGGCAGCGGCCCGTGGGCGGTCACCGCCTGGGTGAGGGAGGGCCCGGCGACGTACCCGGTGGCGATCCACGGCACCGTCGCGTCCGGGTCGGCGTCCAGGACGGGCGCGGTCCAGCGGCCGCCGACGCGCCGGGCGGACTCGACCTCCCGGCGGAACCGGGCGCGGAACTCCCCGTCCAGCGCGAGGTGCGGGTGCACCACCTTGACGGCCACCGTGCGGCCGCCCTCGCTGCGGGCCAGGTAGACGCGGCCCATGCCGCCCGCCCCCAGCCTGCCGAGCAGCCGGTACGGGCCGATCGCCCGCGGTTCGCCCGCCTCCAGCGGATGCATCCGCCCCGCTCCCCCCGTCCGTGCCACCGGTCGTCGTAGTCCCGCCCGACAGCAGCGTAGAGGTCCCCCGGGCCAACGCCACGGGGATTCGCGGGACCGCCCGGCCAACCGGCCCGCCCGTACCGCCGTCTACCCGGCCGAGGTCAGAGCAGACGCCCCCGCCCCTGCAGGAGACCGCAGCGCAACCGCCCCACCCAGACCGGAGTCCCACCATGAAACGTCCGCTCATACGCCTCGCCGCCACCGCCGCCGTCATCGGCTCCCTCGCCCTGGCCGCGGGATGCTCGGGCGAACCCGTCTCCTTCGAGACCCCCGACGCCTCCGCCCCGGCCGGCGGGCGGCCGGTCGCCCCGCCGCCCGCGAAGCCCGGAGAGCCCCCCGTCCCCGCGACCGTGCTGCCGACCGGCCCGAAGGCGGAGTTCACCACCCAGAACACGGTCGACGACGGTACGAGGATCGGCGTGACGACCCTGGAGGGCCGGAAGTCCGGGTTCACGGGCAAGGTGTGGGTCTGGGCGCCCCCGCAGTATTTCGAGCCCCGGTACGCGGGCAGCGGCTTCCCGGTGCTGATCGCCCTGCCCGGCGGGAACGGCTACCCGAAGAATTACTGGATGGGCACCGACCTGAAGCTGCAGAGCAGCATCAGCAGGTGGTCGAAGGAGGGAAAGAGCCTGCCGTTCATCGTCGTGATGCCCGTGCTCAACCCGGACGACAAGTTCTACTACGACGGCAGTGACATACCGGGCCAGGAGAAGATGGGCACCTGGATGACGGAGGACGTCCCCGATTTCGTCCGGGCCAATTTCCGTACGTTCGCCTCGCGCGACGGCTGGGCGTTCATGGGCTCGTCGTCGGGCGCGTTCGTGGGGCTGAAGTCGGTGCTGAAGCACCCGGACAAGTTCAAGGCGGTGATCGCCTCCGGGCCGGACACCGTGCCGGACTCGCCGCTGTGGGCGGGGCACGAGGCGGAGAAGGCGGCCAACAATCCGGAGGTCCTGGCGAAGGCGCTCTCCGCCCGGCCCTCGAGCCCCGCCACGGACGTCTATCTCGCGTTCCAGATCGGCACGAAGGAGTCCGGCCTGGCCAACCTCCGCTCCTTCATCCGGAACTACGGCAAGGGCCCCGTGAAGACCCGGCTGGAGGTCATCCGGGACGGCGGGCACAACGCCCGCACGTACGTGAAGGGCATGGAGGACGGCTCGATCCAGTGGATCAGCGCGCACATGCAGGGCCCGGTCCCGTCCTCCTGACCGGCCCACCGGCTCGCCCCCGGCTCGCGACGCGGCCCGCCGGCTCGCCCCCGGCTCGCGACGCGGCCCGCCGGCCCGCCCCCGGCCGTCGACCGGGCCCGCCGGATCACCCCACCCCGCCGCCGAGCAGGTCCACCCGTACGTCGGCGGGGAAGCCGGTCGTCGGCCCGGTCCTGCGGGCGAACTCCCGCACACCGGCGAGCTGGTCGGGGCCGAACCGGAAGTCCAGCGTGGTGAAGTACCGTTCCAGCAGCTCGGCGTCGAAGGCCTCCCAGCGCGCCGCCTGCTCGGCGACCTTGCCGACCTCCTCCAGCGACAGGTCGCGCGACGCCAGGAACGCCTCGTGCACCTTCCGTACGACGGCGGGCTCCCGCTCCAGGTAGTCGCGCCGCGCGGCCCACACCGCGAACACGAACGGCAGCCCGGTCCACTCCTTCCACATCAGCCCCAGGTCGTGGACGTGCAGGCCGAGGCGCGGCGCGTCGTGCAGGGAGGCGCGCAGCGCGGCGTCGCCGATCAGCACGGCCGCCTCCGCCTCCTGCATCATCAGCCCCAGGTCGGGCGGGCAGGTGTAGTAGTCGGGGGCGACGCCGTACCGCTCGGCGAGCAGGAGCTGGGCCAGCCGCACCGACGTGCGGGAGGTGGAGCCGAGCGCGACCCGCGCCCCGTCCAGCCGCTCCAGCGGGAGCTGGGAGACGATCACGCACGACATGACGGGCCCGTCGCAGCCGACGGCCAGGTCGGGGAAGGCGACCAGGCGGTCGGCGTGGCGCAGGTACTCCACGAGCGTGATGGGCCCGATGTCGAGCGAGCCCTCCACCAGCTTCTCGCTGAGGCGCTCGGGGGTGTCCTTGGTCAGCTCCAGGTCGAGCAGGGTCCCCGTGCGGGCCAGTCCCCAGTAGAGGGGCAGGCAGTTCAGGAACTGGATGTGCCCGACACGCGGCCGGGTCCGCCGAGAATTGTCCACATCGCGAGGCTAGTCCCCGCCACGCCGGAACCGTCCCACCGGGTGCCACCGCGCCCACCCGCGCCCACCGGACCATCCGGCACCCACCACCGGCGGGCCGGCACCCGGCCACCGGGCCGGCGCCCGCCCCTCCCCCACCACCCACCCACCGACATCACACTCAAACATCGGAGTGACATCACGAAGGGGTGATCTTCGCCTCTACCCATCCGCGGAGAGCGCGTGCTAGGCTCGACGCAAGTTGCAGTTTGGTTTCCCTTGCAGTACAGAGCCTGCGGAGCATGTGACCCGCAGGCTTTTGTAGTTTTCAGACTTCTTTGCAGGTTCTGGAGCAGGGCAACCCTTTGGCCCAAGGAGGGCTTATGGCTACCGGAACCGTCAAGTGGTTCAACGCTGAAAAGGGCTTTGGCTTCATCGCCCAGGACGGCGGCGGCCCGGATGTCTTCGTCCACTACTCCGCGATCAACGCGTCTGGCTTCCGCTCCCTCGAGGAGAACCAGGTCGTGAACTTCGACGTCACGCAGGGCCCGAAGGGCCCGCAGGCGGAGAACGTCACCCCCGCCTGACGGCGACGGGTCGGCGATCGCGCACGACTTAGCAGTACCCAAGGGGTCCGCCTCCCGCATTCCATGCGGGAGGCGGGCCTCTGCCTTTGTACGGCCCCCGTGCGCCCCCGCACGACCTCAGTACGGCCCCTGTACGGCCCCGAGGGCCCCGCATCCGGCCGGAAGCCTCCCCCGTACTCGGGCGGCGCCGCCTACCCTGGCCCCATGACCGACCGCAAACCCCCCGGGGTCACCTTCGAGTCATGGGTCGACAAGCAGATCCGCGAGGCGGCCGAGCGCGGTGACTTCTCCCACCTCTCCGGCCTGGGCAAGCCGCTCCCCGACGACACGGCGCCGTACGACGAGCTGTGGTGGGTGAAGGGCAAGATGAACCGCGAGGGCCTGTCCGCCCTCCCTCCCACGCTGGCCCTGCGCAAGGAGGCGGAGGACGCCCTGGAGGCGGTGGGCCGCGCGACCTCCGAGAGCC
The DNA here is from genome assembly GCF_008704425.1 of Streptomyces fradiae ATCC 10745 = DSM 40063. Taxonomy (NCBI): domain Bacteria; kingdom Bacillati; phylum Actinomycetota; class Actinomycetes; order Kitasatosporales; family Streptomycetaceae; genus Streptomyces; species Streptomyces fradiae. The sequence continues at coordinate 3,923,428 of NZ_CP023696.1, read as the reverse complement.
AGGTGCGCCGCATCGTCGCGGAGATCAACGAGAAGATCGCCGCGGCGGTCCGCCGCCCGCCACCGGGCCCGCCCCTGAACCTGCGCCCCTTCGACACGGAAGCCGTCCTGGCCGACTGGCGCGCGGCCCGCGGCGGGCCGGCCGAGGACGTCCGAAGCCGCTGAGCCCCCGCCCCGCCTGCGCTGCTACGGTTCGCGGCGACGCGGCCCGGCACAGAGGGCCGCCGGGTGGGGGCGGGAAGCGGTGGAACGAACGGTTCAGGCATGCCCGGAGTGCGGCGCGGACACCAGTGCCGACACGCGGTTCGTGATGTGGTGCGCGGCGTGCGACTGGAACGTGGACCCGGGCGGTCCCGAGCCGTCGTGGAGCAGGCTGGACCGGCTGCGGCGGGAGCTCGCGCGGCGGCACGGGGAGCGGCTGCTGCGTGAGGTGACCGCGGGCGGGCCGCCGCGCGGCCGACGGGACGCGGCGAGCATCGCGGCGTACGGCATCGCCCTGGCCGTGCACGCGGTGACGGCGGCGCTCGTGGTGGGCGGCGTCCTTCTCGTCGTGGGCGGCTGGGGGTCGGTGCCGCCGGTGGCGGTCGGCGTGTTCCTGCTGGCCCTCGCGTGGACGCTGCGCCCACGTCTCGGCGGGCTCCCGGACGACGTGCCGGTGCTGTACCGGAAGGACGCGCCGCGGCTGTACGCCCTGATCGACGAGGTGGCCGAGGCCGCCGGTACCCGCGGGGTGGACGCCGTCGTGGTGGGTACCGAGGTCAACGCGGGTGTCACCACGTACGGCCTCCGCCGGCGGCGGGTCCTCACGCTGGGCCTCGGCCTGTGGGAGCCGGCCACGGGCCAGGAGCGCGTCGCGCTGCTCGGCCACGAGCTGGGCCACTACGCCCACGGCGACGTACGCCACGGTGTCGTCGTCGGCGGGGCGCTGCGCTCCCTGGCGGCGTGGCACTACCTGGTGGAGCCGGTCCTCCACCCGTCGCCGCTGGAGGCGGTGCTGAACGTCCTCTACATCGTGCCGAGGGCGGTGATCCTGGGCACCCACATGCTGCTGGAGCACCTGACCCTGCGGGCCGCGCAGCGCGGTGAGTACCTGGCGGACGCGCTGTCCGCGCGGGTCGGCTCCACGGAGGCGGCGGTGGGGGTGCTGGACCTGTGCCTGGTGGCGTCGGCGGCGGAATCGTTCCTGCTGCGCGAGCGGAACGCCCGCCAGGTGGTGCGGGCGGGCCGGACGGCCGCTCCCGCGGAGCCGGCGGCGCGGGTGTGGACCCGGCTGGCGGAGTACGTGGCGTCGATCCCGGAGTCCGAGTACGAGCGCCAGCGCCGCGTGGCGGCCCTGCGCGGCCACAGCGTGGACACGACCCACCCACCGACCCACCTGCGCCGCATCCACCTGCTGACGGCCACCCCGTCCCCCGCGACGATCACCCCGTCCGCCGCCGTCCACGAGGAGATCACCCGAGAGCTCGCCCCCGCCCGCGAGTCCCTCGCCCAGGCCCTCCTCCGAGGCTCCCTCTGACACCCCCGCGGCCCGAGCACCCTCCCGAGCCCGCGCCCAGCCGCCCGGTCTCCGCCTCCGTACCCGAGCAACGAGCAAGGGGGCGCCGACACGGCCCCAGCCCGACGACGAGGGCGAAGCCCATAGAGCCGACGCCCCCGCCTCCAGACCAACGCCCCGCCTGCGCCCGGCCGCCCCACCTACGCCTCCCGCCGGCCTGGCGTCCGCTGACTTCGCCGTCACCGTTTGCCGTCCAGACGCCACAGGCGCCTCGCCGAAGAACTCCGAATGCGCGTCAAGCGGCCTTGTCGTGCGGGGTGAGGCTGATGGTCAGGTCGGCGCCGAGAGCTTGAGCCAGGCGGCGCAGGAGGGGAAGCGTGGGCACCGTCCCGCCGCCTTCGAAGCGGGAGATCTGCGGCTGTTTCATCCCGCACCGCTCGGCCAGCTCGGCCTGGGACAGCCCGAGCTCGATGTGTCGGTCGTGGACGAGTCGCCCGAGCTCACGGGCGAGCGCGGAAGGCGGGTCCTGCATGGTTCCTCCCCGCCTCAGGCCGCTGGGGCGACGATGGTGACGGTGGGCTCGTCTCCGCCGGCGAGGTGCACGTCCACCGTGAGGTCCAGTGCGCGGGCCAGGCGCATGATGACCGCGATGGGCGGCAGCTCGGTGGACGTCTCGATGCTTTCGATGTCATCGACGTCGACGTTCATGCGCTCGGCGAGGTCGGCCTGGCTCAGGCCCAGCTGCTTACGCCGGTCGTAGACGGCCTTGCCCAACGTCATGGCGAGGCCGGCCTCCTCGTAGACCCGGTCGTACTCGGGGTCAGCGCCCAGGTGTCCGCCCAGCAGCCGGCGGTGGCGACGGGTCCTCCATCCGCTGTGGTTCACCGGTTCTCCTTGAGGTTGCGGCTGTAGCGGTCGTGCTCGGCGGCGGCTTCATGCTCTGCCTCGCACCATCGCTGTGCGACGTGGGCTCGGTACACTTCGGCCTGCTCACGCATCTTGGTCTTGCGAGACACGGTGAGCAGCACGACACGTCGGCCGGGCGCCAGCCAGTAGGTGATCCGCTGGTGGGTATCGCCCAGGCGGAAGCTCAGCTCGCGCAGCTTGCCGCCCAAGTGGCGGGCGTGTGGTTCGTCCAGCGTGGTGGGCTGCTCGGCGAGCAGGTCGGCGACGCGTTCGGCCTGCTTGTAGTGATGGGCGGGAATGTTGTCCAGCCGCAGTCGAACCTCCGGCTCGATCTCGATCGAGCACCGCCCGCTGTCCATAACGCCGATGACATATCGGCCGGGCTCGTGCGTCGCCCAGCGGCGCGGGACCGGCGCGGGAGGGCTCCGCCGCGAGGGTGGGCCGCCGGGGCGTCGCTCCTCGCCGGAGGTGGTGCCGACCACCACCTCGGTGAGTCTGCGCGACGCATGTGAAGGGTCGACCCCCTGGTCGGCCCTTGCCTGCGATCCGGCCGTAGGAGGGTCGCAGGCGATAGCTCGCCGTGCCGGGAGCCCGGCTCCGGTCATCCCGCCGACCTGCCCGTGCCCACCAAAACCCGGGCCTCCGAGCCCCGCATCGCCCCTGCCCACCCGCTGCCTCCAGTCACTGAAGCTCCACCACGCTCACCCGCACCTTCCTCACGCTCCTCCGCAAGGCCGGCCTCCGCCGCATCCGCTTCCACGACCTCAGGCACTCAACCGCCATCCTGCTCCTGGAGCAGGGAGTCGAACTCGTCGTGATCAAGGAACTCCTCGGCCACGCCCGCATCGGCGTCACCGCCACGGTGTACGCCCACGTCCGACTCCGCCTCCAACGCAACGCCATCGACAGCCTCAGCACCACACTCGGAACCCTGGGAATCACCGAGACGGGACGCTCCGGCGGCGACGAACCGCCGCCCTGCACTGCGCTCGTCCGTTGACGTTGCCGTCAACTACTGCCGTCACCCCACGCTGAAGGCCCACCAGGCATCGCCTGATGGGCCTTCAGATCTGCACTTCTAATGTCCAGAAGTCGAGCACTGCTACCTGGTCGTCACCTCTACGCCGAATTCCCGCAGAACGTCCATAGCGGATGCCGCCAGCGAGGCACCCATCCTTTCCTGCGCACTGGAAAAGTGTTCCCACACCAGCTTGAACGGAGCGCTGGCACTCCGGGACGACGCAAGGCAATCAGCAAGCCCGTCAAGAGTGGATCCAAAGTATCCACCGGGGCCATTAACGGATTCACCAAGTGCGCAATAGAAGCTGCTTTCACTGAGGATCTGCCTGCCATCGATTACGCAGATCTCTCCGACTCCGTACCTCTTAGCTGCATGCCCTGTTTCGAACCAGGAGTTCTGAACAACATGGAGCCAGCTATCATGCGATTCGACGGGATGTCGCACCCACTCCCCCTTTACGAGCGGACTTCCCGAAGCCCATCGACGCCAGATCGCTTCCGCTGCGGCGTACGGGCAGGTATGGCCATAGAAGGTCGCGACAAAGCCGCCCTGCCCGGTGCTGCCCTCACCCTCGAACATAGAGCGCAGGCCCACCCGTCCGATGTAATACGACCCGATCGCCTTGCCGAACGAGTTGACCACGCGCAGCTCCACATCGGACAGGTCTTTCCCGAGGCGGACCGGTTCTCGCGCCGACCCGAGAATCAAGATGTCATCGACCTGTGCGCGATCGGACTCCACAAAGAATCCGCTGATTTCATGCGCCGCAATGATGACCTTTCCGGACTCTTCTTCGACCAGGCGATAGAGCGGAATAACCGAACCACTTTCACTCATCTCGTACCTTCCCGCCGCCAATCAGGCAAATCCTAGCGGAGAGTCCGGGGAAGCCTGATGGCGGCCTCCCCGGACTCTCCATTGCATTCACTTCCGCCTACTACCACCCAGAGTCAGGGAAGTGGGGCGCACTGAAGGGCTTGATCGTCTTGTAGTGGTCGTTCGTCCACCCCATCACCATCCGGCCATCAGGCAAGGTCTTCGCTAGAATCCGAGCACTGTCGCCCTTAGATCCAGGAACTCGATACTCCAGCGCACCCGCCCAGCGCTTCTCGTGCGTCGCCTTGCCTTGGAATACCTTCTGTGCGCCGGTGGCAGGATCCGTCTGAGGAACGCCCCTCCCAGCCCTGATGTCGTCATAGGCATTCACGAAGTGCCTCGACATCCCCTGCGGGAGCCGATCCGACAACTTCCCGGTAGGGCAGTTGCTGTTGTGAACGAGGACCGGCGTCGCCCCCGCCAGCACATAGTACGTGTGGACGTCTGCGACCGTCAGGTTGTAGGTGTCCTGCTCCTTGTTGTAGACCCGGACCGACTTGATCTCGACCTGATCGCCGTGGCTGGTTCGCAGGGTGGTTCCCGGGGTGAGGTCCCCTGCGTCCACCCAGGCTCGGTCAGACTCGGACCAGAAGGGATGGTGGTCGGTTGTGGTCAGGAACTCGACGCCGTCAGGAGTGGCGACTGATATGTCGACGTAGGTCTTGTCCGTCGACGTGTAGATGGTCGCCATTACCGTCTCGACCGTCGTTACGCCTGTCTCGGGGTCCGTAGCGAGGACCTTGTCGCCCATCTCCACTTCTTCGATGGGCTTCTCGGTTCCGTCTGCAAGCTCTACCTGGGTCCCCGCGGGGAAGCTGTGCTTCTTGGCGAGGTTGGTAAGACAGGCGATCGGTACGGAGTCGCCCTTCTTGAACGCCGCCTTGAGGACCTTGAAGGCCATCCTCCCGAGCTTCGCCGTCCCGCCTGTCGCTGCGCTGACGGCGGCGTCGGCGGTGGCCCGCTTGCAGGCTTCCCCTGAGCCACCCGCGCAGTCGATCACGTCCCGGGCACCGATGACGTCGAGCAGGTCGACCTCGACTCGTGTCTCTCCCATCCAGCCCATCTGTGCGGCGGTGTGGCAGAAGCTCATGTTGTGCTCACCGGCACCGACCGTGCACTGGCTGCGGGTCCACAACTTCAGGTCATAGCCGTAGGTGTGCTCGGAACTCGCCCACGAGAACTCGTCGATGAGCTGCTGATGGGTGGGAACGTAGACGCCATCGACCGCCACCGAGTCCCCGTTCGGGGCCACCTCTACCGTCCGGCCGCTCGGAAGCTCGAACGTCGGCGTAGCGGGACCAGGGTCCTTGGGGCCCGTGCCCACCACTCTCGTGCCGTTGTCCCTGCAGGACAGCTCACCCATGCCGCACTCGGCGACCTTGAGGCCGGTGGGGTCCGCGTACGTTATCGGGTTGCCGTTCGCGTAGGTGTACCCGTTCATCTGAAGCGGGTCCGAGAAGTCGATGATCGGGTCGGCGGAGATGAAGCGGCCCGTCGATGCGTCGTATTCGCGGGCGCCGATGTGGGTCAGGCCCGTGGCGGGGTCGTCGATGCCGACGCCCAGGTAGGTGCGGCGGTCGGGCCAGGTGGTCGGCTCGGTGCCGCGGGGGTTGCCGTACGGGTCGAAGCGGCGGCGGGTGACCGGCTGGGTGTCGGTCAGCTCGACCGAGGTCGTCGCCGTGCTGTGGTGGTCCGACAGCATGACGGTCAGCTTGTGGCCCGTGGTCTTGCCGCCGGTCGTGCGGACCGTCGTCGGGGCGCCGGGGCTGCTGTAGTAGCGGCGCGCGTCCAGGGCCTGGCCGGCCGTGTCGACGACGATCTCGGCCTCGCCGAGGAAGAGGGTGCGCGTGGTGCCGTCGTCCTCGACCAGGCGGTTGCCCGACGCGTCGTACAGGTACTTCACGTCCGGTGTGCCGTCGTTGTTGGTGTCGACGGACGTCAGCTTGTTGCGGCGGTCCCAGGTCAGGGTCTGTGTGTCACCCCCGATGACCCGCTGGGTGGTGTTGCCGGACGCGTCGTAGGCGTAGGTCGACTGGGACCGGACCGTCGAGCCGGGCTCGTTGACGACCGCGTCGACCTGGGTGAGGGTGTGCGGCTGGACCCGCTGGGTGCCGTCTCCCAGCGCCTTGCCGGTCGTGTACGTGTACGTGTCGTCCAGGGCCGCGTTGGTGCGGTCGTGGACGGTCATGCTTGTCCTGTTGCCGATCTCGTCGAACGCGTACGAGTGCCAGTAGCCGCCGCCGTCGACACCGGCCGAGACGTCGGCGCGGGCCGGGCCGGCGCCCGGTGCCGTGGACGTCCGGGGGCAGACGGCGCTGTTGTCGTCCGTCCAGGCGTGGACGAGGCGCCCCATCGGGTCGTACGAGAAGCACTGCTCCTCGGTGCCCGTGGGCCGCTGCTCGTTGATGGACGTGATGTTGCCGACGGTGTCGTAGCGGTAGGTGGTGGCCGAGACGGGGTGCGGTGCGGTCTCGCGGTCCGCCGTCGTCTTGACGAGGCGACCGGTGTGCTCGTCGTAGACGTTGGTCGTCCACACCCGGCGCGGGGCCTCGCCCGACGCCGTGCGCAGCACCTCGCCGTACACACCGAGGAAGGTGTCGGCCGTGTACCAGGCCAGGCCCGACACCGTGGTGGGCGAGTCCTCGCCGTCGTAGCGGGTGATCACCTTCTCCGCGGCGAGCCCGCCGGGCGTCGCGGGCAGGTCGACGGACTGGACCTTCCCGGACCGGGTGTAGGTACTGGCGTACGTGTACGTGCCGGCGAGGCCCGTGGTCATCGGGGTGCTGGGGATGGTGATCCTGCTGCCGGTCGGGCGGTACCCGGTGTCGTAGCCGGTGACCTCGCTGGTGAACGCGGCGCCGTCGTTGTAGCGGGTCGCCGCCACGGGCTGGCCCTTGGCGCCCGGCAGGGTGTCGAAGGTCCACTTCGCCACCAGCGGGCCGGTCGCGGAGTCCTCCCGGAGCTCCGTCTGCCTTCCCAGGACGTCGTACGTGGTGTACTGCAGGCGGCCCTGGTTGTCCTTCGACCAGACCTGCTGGTCCAGCGCGTTGTAGCCGAAGTACGCGACACCCGTGTCGGGGTCGGTGGACGAGGTCATACGGCCGCGGGCGTCGTACGTGTACGTCCAGGCGTTCTGCTTGGCGTCCTTCACCTCGGCGAGGTGGCCGCGGGCGTCGTAGGCGTAGGCGGTGTCGATGCTCTCCGCGGACACGTTCTGGGTCGTGAAGTGCCGGATGCGGGACGGACGACCGAGGGCGTCTGTCTCCGCCTTCGTGGCACGACTGCCGAGGAGCTGGGTTGTGCCGTCGGCCGACATCCCTGTGCGGGTCAGCTCCCAGTCGCCGCCGTAGGCCGCTGTGGCCGCGTGCTGCGGGATGCCTTCGTGGAGGGTGGTCGTCCTGACAGGTCGGCCGAGCCCGTCGTAGGCGGTCTTCGTCGAGCTCGGCACCTGCGTGAGGGACAGCGGTATGAACAGCTCAGACCGGGGTTCGCCCTCCGCAAGGTAGCCGCCGCGCACCTCCTTCGCGGTGCCGTTGGCGTTGTAGAGGGTCTCGGTGACGATCCGGCCGCCGCCCAGCGCCTCGCGCTGGGTCTGGCGGGGGCGGAGGAAGCCGTCGTAGAGGGTGATGGAGTCCTCGTACGTGCCCGCGTCGCGCAGGACGCGGGTGTGTACCGCCGGAGGCTTGTTGTCCTCGATCTGGTACGAGAACCGCGCCGACGCGTCCTGGTTCACCGGCCGCGACGGCGACCAGACGCCGGTGATGCGGCCGAGTTCGTCATAGGTGTTGGTCGTCTTGCGTCCGTTGACGTCCGTGACGACGAGTGCGGAACCGCGCCCGGGATCGGACGAGGTGGTCGTGGCATGACCAGCCGCGTTGGTCACGGTGACCTCGAACGCGGGGCCGGTCGCCGGGCTGTACGTGGTCGTGGTGGAGTTGCCCGCCGCGTCGGTGACCTTGGTCGCGCGGCCCAGCGCGTCGTACTCCGTGCGCCCCGAGGTGATCCAGCTCGTGCCGCCGCCGGAGATCGTGTCCACCTGGACCGGCAGGCCCTTGACCGGGGCCGTGCCGAAGGCGCCGAGCGCGTCGTACGCGGTGCGGCTGTCGGAGACGATCTGGCCGGTGGTGGCGTTCGGCGCGGCGGCGCAGTCGCCCGTCGTGGCGCGGACGCGGTCGGGGAGGCCGATGATGTGCGCGGCGGTGTTGTGGACGTACGTCGTGACGGTGCACCGCTCGTCACCGGCGACAAGGGTGCCGGAGTCGTTCGGCGAGAGTGTCAGCGAGTAGGTCTGGGTGGGCAGGCCGTACGCGTCGTCGTATGTGGTGTGGTTCTGAGCGGCGCGCGTCCGGTCGCCGCTGATGTGCTGGATGGAGTCCGTGCGCGTCGTGCCCGTGCGGTACGCCTCCAGGGCGGGGAGGCCGGGGCGGGCGCGGGAGGCGGTCTTCCTGCTGTAGGGGAAGGCCAGCTCGCGGGCGGCGACGTCGCCGCCCGCCTTGGTGTACGTGAGGGTCTCGGCGGCCATGCCCTGGTACGGGAGCAGGTCCTCGACGGTGGTCGCGGTGCCGGTCACGTCCGTGAGCGTGACGTGCACCTTGGCGCGGCCCGCGTCGCCGGACATGCCGCGGAAGTACCGGGTGCGGGTCTGGGACTGCTCGGTGGCGTCGGCGGCGCCGGTGTTGGCCGTGGTGCCCGTGCGGGTGACGACGCTCGCGTAGCCGCGCCACTGGTCGTAGGTGCGCAGGGCGGGCTTGCCGTACTCGTCGGTGTTCTTCGCCCAGGCGGCGTCGCCCTCGTAGGTGTAGACGGTCTCGACGCTGGGCTGCTCCGCCACGAGGTCCATCTCGGTGACCTTGGTGACGACGTACTTGTTGAACCACTCGAGGGGCGGCTCGTAGCCGCTCTTGTCCAGGTTCTCGTCGGAGAAGGCCGCCGGGTCGGGGGACCAGTGGACCGGGAAGCAGCGGGTGCCGTTGGACGCCGGGGTGGGGCGGGTGCCGCCGACGGGGCAGGGGGCGGAGTACGTCACATGGGTCTCGCCGCCGGTCTCCGTGCGGATGACCTCGACGCGCAGGCGGTCGAAATCGGGCGTCTGGTCCGTCGTGCTCTTCAGCACGCGGTTCGGCATGTCGACCTTGTTGGGCAGGAAGGTCACCGCCGGGAGGGCCTTGCTCGACTGGTTGCCGGAGGCGTCCGGCCGGCCGAAGCCCACGCGGGTGATCGACTCCAGCCAGAGCGGCGGGTGGGTGTCGGTGCGCTGCTTCGGGAACGACTGGTGCAGGGTCCAGCGGTCGACCGTGGACAGCGCCGTCGAGCCGGGCGTGCGCTGACCCTGCGTCTCGATCGCCGACAGGCGGACGCGGCTCCAGAACGTCGGCGAGGTGACGTAGCAGTTCTCGTCACCGGCCTTGCAGTGCAGGGTGGCCGGTGTGTCCCACCAGGGCTGCTTGTCCGCGTAGTTCTTGGACTCGAACTTGGCTTCGGAGCAGGTGGCCGCGCTTTCGAGGCAGCGCGGGGCGGCGTGGAAGACGACCTTGCCGGCGGGCGGGCCCGCCAGGTCGTCGGCGCGCAGGCCGTAGAGGATCTGCGTCGGATACGCGTCGCGGTCGTAGGAGACAGCCGCCTTGAACTTCTCGTTCTTCGCGTACCGGTTCTGCTCCTTCTTCCAGTCGACGACCATCGCGTTGCCGTGGACGTCCTCGACGTAGTCGAGGTTCCAGCGCCACGCCTGGGTGCAGGAGGAGGCGGCGTAGGTGGCGGCGTGGCAGGGCTCGCCGGTGTGGTTGCCGAAGACGGGGACGGTGAGGGCGGAGTTCGTGGGGGCGCCGCGGCCGGGGAGGGTGTTGCGGCCGAACCAGTAGCGGGTTCCGTCGCGGGTGGTGACGACCCAGTGCTCACCGTCGTAGCCGGCGGTCTGGGCGGCCAGGGCACCGCCGTCCTTGTCCTTGTACTCGATCCGGGCACCGGTGTCGTTCTGCGCGACCCACCTGCCGGTCGTGTCGTCGCGGACGAGTTCGGTGGTGGAGCCGCCGAGCGACATCACGACGTTGTCGCTCGCCCAGCACAGGTCGGACTTCTCCTTGTCCGCACCGTTGTCGTTGTTCGGGGTGCCGGAGCGATCGTCGTTGCAGGAGCGGTAGCGGCGCTCGACGAAGCCGGGGTGGTAGTCCCAGCCGTCGCCGATCCACGACGCCTGGCCGTTGGCGACGGAGGTGCGGCCGTCGACGGACTGGGAGGAGTACGACAGGGAGATCTTCGGCGCGGGGCCGGCCGGGGTGTCCGGGATGGTGAGCGGATACGACCAGGAGAAGCCGCCGCCGCTGCCGCCGGCCGTCCAGGAGCCGGTGGCCGAGAGGGAGGTCGCCTTGTACGTGCCGCCGGCGCCGGACGCCGAGTCGGTCGCGGCGAGGACGGCGGGACCGCCGCCCGACTGCGCGGCCAGGCCCTGCGGCTGCCCGTCGGCCGGGTCGACGGTGGCCCGGACCGTCCCGGTGGCCGGGTCGTTGCTCGTCGGGATGGTGATGGGGGTGCCGCACTCCTCCAGTTCGGGCGTCGTGAGGAAGCACTCCGGGAGCTGCGTCAGCTTGAGCCGGGAGGACCACTCGGTGCCGAACAGGTCCTCGAACCGGCCGTAGTCGAGTTCCACGTCGACCGGTGTGGAGCCGCTCGCGGGCGGGGTGAGCTTGATGATGGCGCCGTCCACGGCGGCCGCCTCGGTGGTGGCGCGGGGCTCCACGGTGACGTCCCACGTGCCGCTGGGTGCCGGGGGTGCCGGGTCCTCCTCGGTGGGGGACGCCTGGCCGATGCGCACGGGCAGGGTCCCGGCCGGGACCAGTTCCTCGCCCGCGCTGTCCAGCGGCACCGGGGCGGTGCCGCCGGTGGGAGGCGTGACCTCGGTGGGGGTGTAGTCGGCCGGGGGCTCGACCGGCCCACCGTCCCAGTCGTCCAGCTCTTCCATGGCGGCCGGGTCCGGATCGACCTCCTCCTCCTGCTGGAGGGCGTCCAGGGTCGGACCGGTGCGCGGCGCCGGGGGCGCGATGGCCCATGCCTCGGCGGGCAGCAGGGTCGCCGAGAGGACGGCGGACAGCACGATGCCCAGGCGCCGGGCGCGCGCCGTGCGCCCGGCACGGCGTCGCGCCCCGCCGGGATACCGCGTGAAACGCGCCAGGACGTTTTCGGGCACGCCGAAGGCGCGTCCCGCATCGGACGAGGACATGAAACCCCCCACTTCCACCGCGGACCGCGAGAGACGGGGGGCCGCAGGGAAAACGACAAATAGCCCGGTGATTGTGCAGGGGGCGTGAATGTGAAATCCACTGCCGCGGGCGAGCTGTGACATCAATCACCGACTGAATGAACTGCTATGCCTACAAAGGGAACTGATGGGGTGTACGAGGGCGGCCGCGGTGAAGCGGGCGTGATGAGGATCAAGCTTCGATATCGCCGCCGAGGTGATGAAAACACCTCTCACCTGGGGTGTTTTCCCTCGCTATGGGGGTTTCCTTCGGGCCTGGCCCCGGAACCGGCGCCGCCGCATGTGCCGGGCGCCGCAGAAGAGACGCAATCTCCGTACGAGCGGTTCCCGGCGGAACACGGGTGACGAAAACGTGAAGATGGTCCATGCTCTGCTGGCGCACATCTGCGCGCAGCAGGTATTTCCGAGGGCAGCTCAGCATCCAGGCGCCCGCGGGGGGAAAGGGAGTCATGGACGCCTCGAAGGCCGCCGAGAACACCGCCAGTTCACCGCCGGGAAAGCGGGACGAAACCGCCACCGCACCGGTTAGCCCTTTGTCCGGAGGGGAATTGAGGCGCACGCGTCGGCGCGGCCGGTACGCGGCGCTCGCCGCGCTGCTGGCCCTCGCGGTGGCCGTGCCGGTCGGTCTGCGCCTCGACCGCGGGCCGGCGGAGGACCCCGCGCCCCGCACGGAGGCGAAGCGGTCGCCCGAGCAGCCGGTCTCCGCACCGGAGGCGCTGCGGAAGGCCCGGCGCAGCGGTGCGGACGTCGAGGTCACGGGGCGGCGGACGGCCAACTCGACGACCTGGGCGCAGCCTGACGGCATGCTGCGCACCCGTACGTTCAGCGACGCGATCCGGGCCAGGGTCGGCGGGGAGTGGAAGCCCGTCGACACGACGCTGCGGCGGGTGGCCGGCGGGTACGCGCCCGTGGCGGTCAACGACCCGCTCCTGTTCAGCGCGGGCACCGCCGCTGCGGGCGGAGGCGAAGCCGACCGCGCGTCCCGCTCCCGCCTGCGGGCGGCCCTGACGGCCGAGGACGGCCCGGCCGCCGAGACCCCGGCCGCCGACGGCCGCCGGACCGATGACGGCGGTACGGGAGCCGGCGGCACAGCGGGCACCGGTACCGGTACAGGTACCGGTACCGGTGACGGTACCGTCTGGAACGACCTGGTCCGCTTCACGACCGGCGGCCACGAGATGGTCGTACGCTGGCCGGGCCCCCTGCCCGCCCCCGTGGTCGACGGCCCCCGCGCCCTGTACGAGGACGTCCGGCCCGGCATCGACCTGCTGCTCACCGCCCGCGACAGCGGCTACTCGCACGTGCTCGTCGTGAAGGATCGCCAGGCGGCGAAGGACCCGCTCCTGGACCGGCTCCGCTACCGCCTGTCCTCCCCCAGCCTGACCTTCGCCATGGACCCGGTGTCGAAGACCGTCACCGCCCGCGACGCGGCCGGCCAGGAGCTGGCGGCGGCCCCCACCCCGTACATGTGGGACTCCGCAGGTCCGGTCAGGACCACCCTCGGGGAGCCGGCACCCACCCTCGCTCCGGAGGCGCGGGACACCTCGCTGGCCCTCCCCGGCCTCGCCGGTCCGCAGCCCGGCACCCGCGACGCGGTGCTCGGCGCCTCCCTCGGCGACGGCGGCGCTCTCGACGTCACCGTCGACGACCGGATGCTGGAGGACCCGGCCACGGTGTACCCGGTCTTCGTCGACCCCTCGTTCAAGGGCCGCCAGGAGAACTGGACGCTGCTGTACAAGAAGTATCCGAACTCCAGCTTCTTCAACGGGCAGAACTTCAACGACGGCTCGAACGAGGCGCGCGTCGGCTACGAGGCCGACTCCGGCGGCCTCTCCCGCTCCGTCTTCACCTTCGACTTCGGGCCCGGCATCGGCAACGTCTCGAAGGCGTCCTTCCGCGCCCTTCAGTCGTACTCCTGGGGCTGCGCGTCGCGGCAGTACAACCTCTACCTGACGAGCTCGATCTCCCCCTCCACCACGTGGAACACCCAGCCGAGCTGGATACGGCTGCTGGACGACCAGACCAACGGGCACGGGTACAACACCACCGACTGCCCGGACAAGTGGGTCGCCATGGACATCACCTCCGCCGCCCAGGAGGCGTCCCGCAAGAGCTGGAGCGCCCTCACCCTCGGCCTGCGCGCCGCGAACGAGGGCGACACCCACGCCTGGAAGAAGTTCACGACGAACAACGAGAACGCGCCGTACATCGAGGTCCTCCACAACGACCCGCCGAACGAGCCGCCCGCCACCTCGATGCGGACCTCGCCCGGCACCGCCTGCGACACCGTGTCGCCCTTCCCGGTGGTCGGCCGCTCCGACATCACCTTCGTCGTCAGCGCGACCGATCCCAACGGCGACCTGGCCACCGTCGACCTGCACGTGTGGCAGACCGGCGGCGCCACCGTCTACAACGCGGCCCTCGAGCCGACCAGCAGGGGCACGGTCAACGCCACGATTCCCTGGACGTCGTTCGCGAACGGCAAGTCGTACTCGTGGCAGGCCCGCGCCGTCGACTCCAGCGGCCTCAAGTCGGCCTGGGGCCCGGCGGGGACCACCGCTCCCTGCCAGATCACGATCGACCACGCGGCGCCCGCGGTCCCCGGGGTCGCCTCCGACGCCTTCCCCGCCGCTGAGGACGACGGCTCCGTCTGGTCCACGGTCCCGTTCGGCACGGCGGGCCTGTTCACCTTCTCGACGGGCGGCTCGACCGACGTCATGGAGTACCAGTACAGCTTCAACACCGCCTTCAACCTGAAGGCGACGCCCAATCCGCTGCGCGAGGGCCGGGCCATCGTCTCGCTCTCGCCGCCCCACGCCGGACCGAGCGTGCTGTACGTCCGGGCCGTGGACAACACGGGCAACATCTCCAAGGCGCGGGTGTACGAGTTCTACGTCCGCCCCGCTCCCGTCCTGGACAAGCCGATGGACGTGACCGGCGACAACGTCCCCGACGTCTACACCATCACCTCGGAGGGCAACCTGGCGCTGTACCCGAAGACCCTCGGCACCGACCGGCTGCACCGCGGCATGCCCGCCGCCTACACCACCGCGGACGGCCCGGCGAAGCTCGTGCCGAACGGCTACTGGGCCGGGGCGTCCATCTCCCACAACGGCGACTGGCTGCCGGGCGACGGCGTCCAGGACCTCGTGGCCCGCATGGCCGACGGGAAGCTGTACCTGTATCCGGGCGACGGGTACTCCGGCTTCGACGTCCACAAGCGCGTCGAGGTCCTGCTGCCCGCCGGGGCGCCGGCCACCTCCACGATCCGGCAGGTCCTCTCCACCGGCGACGTGACGGGCGACGGCCGGCCCGACATGCTCGCGATCGCCGGCAGTGACCTGTGGGCCTTCACCGGCTACACCGGCGGCAGCTTCGCCAAGGCGACCAAGCTGGCGGGCGAGGCGTGGGCCGAGCGCGACCTCGTCCAGCTCGTGAACCTCGGCGGGGACGGCGCGGCCGACCTGGTGTTCCGGGAGAACTCGGCCGGCCAGGTGAAGCTGCGGTACGGCAGGAGCGCCGCGGCCGGCGGGCTGGACTTCGCGTCGCTCGCCACCGTGGCCTCATCGGCCGGGCAGCTCGACACCTACGGCGCCTCGACCTGGTCGCGCACCAACTTCCCCGTCCTCGCCGGTACACCCGACGTGAACGGCGACGGCGTGCCGGACGTGTGGGCACTGCTCGCGAACGGCGACGTCCGGATCTACCCCGGCCGGACCGGGGGCGGGTCGCTGAGTGTGCCGGACGCCTTCTACGTCGTGATGGCGGCCGTGCACACCACCTGGGCGGGGCACACCGCCATCGGCTGAGCCCCGCCGCCCCCGGATGGAAAGCGGGCGGCCCCGCCCCGGATGTCGTCCGAGGCGGGGCCGTTCGCGGTGAGACCGAGCCGCGCGGGAAGGGCGGTCAGGCCGGGGGCGGGGTCAGGTCGCGGCCGGGGCGGGGTCAGGCCCGGCCGGGGTCAGGCCGCGGCCGGGGCCGGGGTCTTCTCGCGGGGCTCGACGTCGTCGATCGGGGAGGCCGACGCCGAGTGGTACATGTCCAGGTCCAGGATCTTCTCGCGGGCCGCGACGACGACCGGGACGAGCGCCTGCCCGGCGACGTTGGTGGCCGTGCGCATCATGTCGAGGACCGGGTCGATCGCCATGAGCAGGCCGACGCCCTCCAGGGGCAGGCCCAGGGTGGAGAGGGTCAGCGTCAGCATGACCGTGGCGCCGGTGAGGCCCGCGGTGGCGGCCGAGCCGATCACCGAGACCAGCGCGATCAGCAGGTACTCCTTGACGCCCAGCTCGACGCCGAAGATCTGCGCGATGAAGATCGCGGCGAGCGCCGGGTAGATCGCGGCGCAGCCGTCCATCTTGGTGGTGGCGCCGAAGGGGACGGCGAAGGAGGTGTACTCCTTCGGGACGCCGAGGCGCTCGGTGACCTTGACCGTGACCGGCATGGTGCCGACCGAGGAGCGGGAGACGAACGCCAGCTGGATGGCGGGCCAGGCGCCCTTGAAGAAGTGGATCGGGTTCACCTTGGCGACGGTCGCCAGGAGCAGCGGGTACACGCCGAAGACGACCAGGGCGCAGCCGATGTAGACGTCGGCGGTGAAGGTCGCGTACTTGCCGATCAGGTGCCAGCCGTACTCGGCGATGGCGTAGCCGATGAGGCCGACCGTGCCGACGGGGGCGAGGCGGATGACCCACCACAGGGCCTTCTGGAGCAGCTCCAGGACCGACTCGGCGAGGGTGAGGATCGGCTGGGCCTTCTCGCCGAGCTTGAGGGCGGCGATGCCGGCGACGGCGGCCATGAACACGATCTGGAGGACGTTCAGCTCGGTGAACGGCGTGATGACGTCCGTCGGGATGATGCCGGTGAGGAAGTCGAGCCAGGAGCCCGCGCTCTCCGGCTTCTTGCCGTCCTTGGGCGTCAGGCCGGTGCCCGCGCCGGGGTTGGTGAGCAGGCCGAGGACGAGGCCGATGACGACCGCGATCAGCGACGTGATCATGAACCAGAGCAGGGTGCGGGTGGCCAGCCGGGCGGCGTTGTTGACCTTCCGCAGGTTGGTGATGGACACCAGGATCGCGAAGAAGACCAGCGGGGCCACGGCCAGCTTCAGGAGCTGGACGAAGATGTGGCCGACCTGGTCGAGGGTGGTGTACAGCCACTGGACGTCGTAACTGCGGGTGATCCAGCCGAGGATCACGCCGAGGACGAGACCGGCGACGATCTGGGCCCAGAAGGGCACCTTGGGGATGCGGCGCGGGGGCGCGGACGCGGGCGCGGACACGGACACACTCCAGGAGGGCGTGAAGGGGTACGGAACGGGGCTTGCGGGGTGGGACGGCCACGATCGCGGCCGGCGGGACGTGCGGCGCCCGCGCACGGGGGCGTCGCGGCCTCGGGGCCGGCGGGTCGGGCGGGCGGGGCCGAGGGCCCGCCGGGGCTCAGACCACGCGGCGACAACAGGCCGCGGACGCGCAGAGGCACAGATCGACGTGCAGGCGCGCCACGAGCGGGACGCTCGCGGTCGTGTGGCGGTGGCGCACTGCGGTCTTCATGCGAGAAACGTTAACACCTGAACTTTGAGTACCCCAAAGCCATTCTTTGACAGGCGGGTGGGGGCTCGCGGCCTGGGAATGCCAACACCCCGGCCGGGAGCAGGCATTCCGGTCCGGGGTGGGGGTGGGTGGGGGGCCGTGGGGCGCGGGTGGTGTGACGAACCTTATAGGGGGCGTGGCGGGGGGCCTGGCGGGGTGCCTGGGGGCCGCGGAGCCCCTGGGCCTCGGGGCCTCTGGGCCTCGGGGCCTCTGGGCCTCGGGACCTCTGGGCCTCGGGACCTCTGGGCCTCGGGGGCTTCCCTCCCGGGTGGCGGCGGCCGGCCGTCGGGCTCCGGCCCGCCGGGGCGGGTCACGCGGCGCCCCGCGCCGGGGCGGGACCCGGTCCGCGTCGCCGCGCCGGGCGGCTGCTACACGCCGTCCTCGCGGGTGCGGTTGGCCTCCAGACGGGCCTTGGCGTTGCCGACCGTCTCGACGATCTGCTGCGACATCGCGTCGCGCTGGCGGCGCAGCAGCACGAAGCTGAGCGGCGCCGACACGACGATGGAGAGCAGCAGCACCCACAGGGCGTTGGAGTCGCCGAGACCGCGCGGGATGAGGCCGAAGTACACCAGCGCGTACAGGACGACGAAGCAGCCGGCGAAGACGCCGAAGCGCATGAGCGTGTACTTGAGGGTGGCTCTCGACCTGGTGGTGGCGGTCACGATGGGCCTTCTTCCTTCTCCGTACTCCGTACCGCGGTATCCGCCCGTCAAGTGAAGCACGGGCGGAATCGATCAGTTCAGGGGGAGGAGCATGACGATGTCGTCGCGGTACTCGCCGTCGCCCAGCCGGATGGCGTCCGGGACGCGGCCGACCTCCTTGTAGCCGCACGACGCGTAGAACCGCTCCAGGCCGAGGCCGCCGCGGCAGGTGAGCCGGATCGCCTCGATCCGGTCGCGGCCGTACGCGGGGGCGTCCCCGTCGGTGGAGGCCGGGCCGGTGCGGTTCAGGTCCCGTACGGCGTCCTCGCAGGCGGCGAGCAGGGCGCGGCCGTACCCCTTGCCGTGGTGGCGGGGGTGGACCATGACCGTGTACAGCCACACCCAGTGGCTCATGAGGCGGTGGGCGTTGAAGGTGATGAACGCGGTGGCGGCGACGGAGCCGTCCGCCTCGAACCCGGCGACCAGCCGCATGCGGCCCTCGCTCATCGCGGCGAGGTGCTCCACCCACTGGGGGCGGACGTCCTCCGGGGTGACGGGCGGGACGAAGCCGACGGCGCCGCCCGCGTTGGTGACGTCCGTCCACAGGGCGAGGACGCCGTCGCGCAGCTGCCGGTCGACGGGCGGGTCCAGTACGAAGTCGAGCGCCATGCTCCGACGATAGGGGGTCCGGCCGGGCCCGCGTGCGCCGCCCCGCGGCCCGGCCGGGCCGGCCGCGGGGCCAGAGGCGCGCGGTCCGGCGGCCGGAAGCACGCGGGTCGCGGGGTGAGGGCGCGGTCCGGAGGTCAGAGGCGCATGGGCTGGGGGGACTCGCGGCGGTCGGCGTCCGGACCCGGGTACTCGCGGATGACCTCGTACCGCGTGTTCCGCTCCACCGGCCGGAAGCCGGCGTCCCGGATCAGCTCCAGCAGGTCGTCGCGCGTCAGCTTGTTCGGCGTGCCGTAGTTGTCGGCGTCGTGCGTGATCTTGTACTCGACCACCGAGCCGTCCATGTCGTCCGCGCCGTGCTGGAGGGCGAGCTGCGCGGTCTGGAGGCCGTGCATGACCCAGAAGACCTTCACGTGCGGCACGTTGTCGAAGAGGAGGCGCGAGACGGCGAAGGTCTTCAGGGCCTCGGCTCCGGTGGCCATGGTGGTGCGGGCCTGGAGGCGGTTGCGGATCTTGCCGTCCTTCATGTCCACGAAGTCGTGCTGGTACCGCAGCGGGATGAAGACCTGGAAGCCGCCCGTCTCGTCCTGCAGTTCGCGCAGGCGCAGCACGTGGTCGACGCGGTGGCGGGGCTCCTCGATGTGGCCGTACAGCATGGTGCTCGGCGTCTTGAGGCCCTTGGAGTGCGCCAGCCGGTGGATGCGCGACCAGTCCTCCCAGTGGGTGTCGTGGTCGACGATGTGCCGGCGGACCTCCCAGTCGAAGATCTCCGCGCCGCCGCCGGTCAGCGACTCGAGACCGGCCTCGATCAGCTCGTCGAGGATCTCGGAGGCGGGCATGCCGGAGATCTTCTCGAAGTGGTGGATCTCGGTGGCGGTGAACGCCTTCAGGGAGACGTTCGGCAGGGCCTTCTTCAGCTCGCTGAGGGAGCGCGGGTAGTACCGCCACGGCAGGTTGGGGTGGAGGCCGTTGACGATGTGGAGCTCCGTGAGGTTCTCCGACTCCATGGCCTTGGCGAGGCGGACGGCCTCCTCGATGCGCATGGTGTACGCGTCCTTCTCGCCCGGCTTGCGCTGGAACGAGCAGTAGGCGCACGAGGCCGTGCACACGTTGGTCATGTTCAGGTGCCGGTTGACGTTGAAGTGCACGACGTCGCCGTTCTTGCGGGTGCGCACCTCGTGGGCGAGGCCGCCCAGCCAGGCGAGGTCGTCCGACTCGTACAGGGCGATGCCGTCCTCGCGGGTCAGCCGCTCCCCGGACCGGACCTTCTCCTCCAGCTCGCGCTTGAGCCCCGCGTCCATACGGCTCCGCCTCCCACTGCCTCGACCAACGTCACCAACATCACCTGCGGCCCTGCGGGCCCCGTCCACCGTACTCCCCCGCCTCCGGGGCGTACGGACGCACCCACCGCCACCGGGACCGGCGCCGTCCCGCGGGGCCGCCGGGCCCCGCGCCGGGGCCGTCCGCCCCGCGCCGGGGCCGGGGCTCGGTGCCGGGAGTCCGGGGCCCCGGCCCCGACGGGGCGGCGCCGGGCTCAGACCTCCTCGGGCAGCTCGCCCACGCGGTTCTCCCACTTGGTGGAGAGCACGATCGTGGTGCGGGTGCGGGAGACGCCCTTGGTGCCGGAGAGCCGCCGGATGATCTTCTCCAGGCCGTCCACGTCACTGGCGCGGACCTTGAGCATGTACGAGTCGTCGCCCGCGATGAACCAGCAGTCCTCGATCTCCTGGAGGTCCTTCAGCCGCCGCGCCACGTCCTCGTGGTCGGCCGCGTCGGACAGGGAGATGCCCACCAGCGCCGTGACGCCCAGACCCAGCGAGGCGGCGTCGACGGTCGCGCGGTAGCCGGTGATGACGCCGGCCGCCTCCAGGCGGTTGATGCGGTCGGTGACGGAGGGCCCGGAGAGGCCCACGAGGCGGCCCAGCTCGGCGTACGAGGCCCTGCCGTTCTCGCGCAGAGCCTGGATGAGCTGCCTATCCACGGCGTCCATATACCCGAAGCCTTCCATTAATCAGCGATTCAGCATGTACAGGTGTAGAATCTAAGGCATACAGGGGCGGTTCCCCTGTGATTCAGTCAATCGATCAACGACGATCCTTCAGGAGATGACACCCACCGTGTACACGATCGAGATGGCCTACGCCCACATGCGTTCCATGCAGGAGCAGGCCCATCGCTCGCGTGTCGCCAAGGCGGCCACCGCAGGGCGCCGGCAGGACGCCGGCGAGCGCCGCACCACCACCTCGCATACGAAGAAGCGCTGACCCGAGGGCCCCGGCGGCCCTCCGCCCCGGCCCACCCGCGCATCCGGCCGTACACCGGACCGCCCGGCGCTCGGCCGAGTGCCCGTCCGCGCGTCCGGCCGCGCCCCCGCCCGTACACCTGTCCGCGCGCCCGTCCGCGCCCCCGTGCCCGTACCCGCGCACCGAGTCGCGCGGGGCGCACGGAGCGCCCGGGGCGCGCGGGGGTGAGGGACGGCGCGCGGGGGCGCGACGGGGCGGCGCCGGCCGGTCAGTCCTTCCGGGAGCCACCGAGCTCCCCCTTCCAGCGGCGGTACAGCCGGTGCGGCACTCCCGCCGCGTCCAGCACCCGCCCGGCGACGAAGTCCACCAGATCCTGGATGTGCGTCGCCCCCGCGTAGAACGCCGGAGAGGCGGGCAGCACCACGGCGCCCGCCTCGTCCAGCGCCACGAGATGCCGGAGCGTCTGCCCGTTCAGCGGGGTCTCCCGCACGGCCACGACCAGCGGACGGCGCTCCTTCAGCACCACACTCGCCGCCCGCTGCAACAGGTCCTTCGACAGGCCCAGCGCCACCCCGGCCACACAGGCCGTCGACGCGGGCACGATCAGCATCCCCTTCGCCGGGTACGAGCCCGACGACGGCCCGGCGGCCAGGTCGCCCGCCGCCCAGTGGCGCAGGTCCGCCCCCGCCACGTCCACGTCGAACGCGCCCGGATCGCCGTCCGCGCCGCGCGCCAGCCACGCCGCCAGGTCCTCGCGCCAGTGCGCGTCCCGGTACGCGATCCCCGTCTCGTCCAGCAGCGTCAGCCGCGACGCGCGGGACACCACCAGGTCGACGCTCTCACCCGCCGCGATCAGTCCGCGCAGGACGGCCGCCGCGTACGGCGTGCCCGACGCCCCTGACACCCCGACGACCCACGGACGACGACGCTGCTCCTCTACCGGCTCCACGCCGACGAGCCTATCCGCCCG
This sequence comes from Streptomyces fradiae ATCC 10745 = DSM 40063, assembly GCF_008704425.1. NCBI lineage: Bacteria > Bacillati > Actinomycetota > Actinomycetes > Kitasatosporales > Streptomycetaceae > Streptomyces > Streptomyces fradiae. The sequence continues at coordinate 3,901,771 of NZ_CP023696.1, read as the reverse complement.
TCTCCGCCCGCAGACGCCCGCGCCCCCACCGGCGGCCGGGTCAGGGCCGGTGGGGGCGCGGAGGTGCGGGGAGCGGGGGCGCGGAGGTGCGGAGGTGTGGAGAGCGGGGGTACACGGAGCGGGGGTACGGGAAGCGTCCCGGGCGCCGGTCTCAGACTCCGGGGGCGCCCGGGTCGACGGGCAGGCCGCTCGTGTCGATGCTGAGGCTGCCGATCGCGGTGTCCACGACGACCTTCCCGCCGTACGGGAAGAGGTCCCGGCCCCGGTAGCCCTCCGGGCCGGGGTTCCAGCGGGTGGCCAGGTGGCCCTTGCACGGGTCGAGGATCAGGTAGTTGGCGATGCCGCGGGCCGCGTACTGCCGGTCCTTCACCTCGTAGTCGTTGCGCACGCTGCTCGGCGAGACGACCTCGACGGCCAGCTCGATCAGGTCGGGCGAGTAGGCGCTGAGGTTGCGCGCCTCCTCCTCGGCGGGGATGACCGCGAGATCCGGACAGAACTCGAAGTCGGAGCTGAATGGAAACGCCACGTCGCTCACGCACTGCCAGCGCGGCGCCACCTGCGGCTCCAGAAGGTTCCACAGAAGCCGTACCGTCTTCGCGTGGAAGGCCCGAACGGGACTCATCATGATGTTGCCCTCGACGATCTCGGTCCGATAGCCGGGGAACATGTCCTCGAACCGGCTGAGCCGCGAGTGCAGGTGCTCGGTCTGCGAGGTGGTCACGTCAGCCTCCCTGTCCTGCCCCCGATGGTAGGCCAGACGGTAGTCAGACAGTCAGGCCGCGCACCGCGAGATCGACCAGGGCACACCCGAACAGGGCAATGCCGATGAAGCCGTTGACGGTGAAGAACGCCCGGTTCAGCCGCGACAGGTCGCCCGGCCGCACGAGGGAGTGCTCGTACAGGAACGCCGCCGCGACCACCGCGAGGCCCACCCAGAACCACGCCCCCGCGCCGGTCAGCAGCGCGTACCAGACGAAGAGGCCCATCGTCACCGCGTGCGCGCCACGCGCGCCGTACAGGGCGGCCGGGATGCCGAAGCGGGCCGGCACGGACATCACGCCGTGCGCCCGGTCGGCGTCCACGTCCTGGCAGGCGAAGATCAGGTCGAAGCCGCCGATCCACACGCCGACGGCGAGGCCCAGCACCACGGCGTCCCACGACCAGGCCCCGGTCACCGCGAGCCACGCGCCGACCGGGCCCATGGCCTGGGCCAGGCCGAGGATCGCGTGCGGGAAGTTCGTGAACCGCTTGCCGTACGGGTAGACGACCATCGGGACGACCGCGACGGGCGCGAGCAGCAGGCAGAGCGGGTTCAGCAGCGCCGCGGCGCCCAGGAAGACGGCGAGGGCGGCCAGCGCGCCGGCCCACGCGGAGCGCACGGACATCGCGCCGGTGACCAGCTCGCGGCCCGCGGTGCGCGGGTTCCGGGCGTCGATCTCCCGGTCGATGATCCGGTTGCAGGCCATGGCGAAGGTGCGGAGCCCGACCATCGCGACCGTGACGAGCAGCAGCGTCCACCAGTCGACGCTCCCGCCGTCCCGGTACATGGCGGTGAGCGAGGCGATGTACGCGAAGGGCAGCGCGAAGACCGAGTGCTCGATCATGACCATCCGGAGGAAGGTCTTCACCCTGCCGGGGGCGGCGGCCCCTCCGGACGCGGGGGCGCCGGGCTCGGGGGCGGCGGCCCCTCCGGACGCGGGGGCGCCGGACGCCGAGGGGGCGGAGGAGGCGGCGGGGCCGGTGGCGCCGTCGGTGGCCGTCATGAGGCGAGGCTCCCCAGGAACGCGTCGAGGTCGGCCAGCAGCTCGGCGGTGGGCACGGGGCCCGTCTCGACCGTGCGCGGCCCGTACTCGTCCGGCTCACCGCCGGTGCCCTGGGCGCCGCCGGGGCCGTGGCCGGACGGGGCGCCGTCGGCCGGCGGGGCGTCCGGCGGGGTGAGGTGGGCGGTGAAGGCGTACGCGGCGTCCCCCGCGGGGCGGGCGTCCAGCCGGAGCACGGCGCCGCCGTCGACGGTGAACGGCGCGGGCGCGGCGCCCGGCGCGCCCGCGGCGGCCAGCTCGGCGCGCAGCAGCTCGGCGAAGCGGGCCGGTTCGGCGTCCCGCACCCCGGGCAGCTCGAACCCGCCGCCCTCGCCGCCGGTCTCCACCATGACGGCCCACACGTCCCCGGCGCCCGCGAACTCGGCCGGGTCGACCCCGGCGCGCTCGGCGGCGAGCCGGACGCCCGGGTCGTCCGGGTCCAGCTCGGGGCGGACGAGCGCCACGTACGCGGTGTCGGTGCCGATGAACAGCGCCGGGCCGCCCGCGGATCCGGGACCCTCGGCGGGTTCGGGACCCTCGGCGGGTTCGGGTGCCTCGGCGGGGGCGGGGCTCACAGTCCGTACTCCTTCCAGCGCCGGGTCACCCGGGCTGCGACGTCCGGGTCGGACTCGACCATCTCGGGCCAGCCGCCGTCGCGCACGTACCCCTCCTCGGGCCACTTGCGGGTGGCGTCGATGCCGGCCTTGCCGCCCCAGAACTTCTGGTACGAGGCGTGGTCCAGGTGGTCGACGGGGCCCTCCACGACGGTGAGGTCGCGGGAGTAGTCGACGTTCCCGAGGGCGCGCCAGGAGACCTCGTGCAGGTCGTGGACGTCGCAGTCGGAGTCGACGATCACCACCAGCTTGGTCAGCGACATCATGTGGGCGCCCCACACGGCGTGCATCACCTTCTGGGCGTGCTTGGGGTACTTCTTGTCGATCGAGATGATCGCGCAGTTGTGGAAGCCGCCCGACTCCGGCAGGTGGTAGTCGACGATGTCCGGCACGATGATCTTGAGGAGGGGCAGGAAGAAGCGCTCGGTCGCGCGGCCCAGCGGCCCGTCCTCCGTCGGCGGGCGGCCGACGACGATCGACTGGAGCAGGGGGCGGCGGCGCATCGTCACGCAGTCGATGGTGAGCGCCGGGAACTCCTCCTGCGGCGTGTAGAAGCCCGTGTGGTCGCCGAACGGGCCCTCGGGCAGCGTCTTGCCCGGCTCCAGCCAGCCCTCCAGGACGACCTCGGCGTGCGCGGGCACCTGGAGCGGCACGGTCTTGCAGTCGACCATCTCGATGCGCTTGCCCTGGAGGAACCCGGCGAACAGGTACTCGTCGATGTCCTCGGGCAGCGGGGCGGTGGAGGCGTACGTCACGGCGGGCGAGGTGCCGAAGGCGATGGCGACGGGCAGCCGCTCGCCGCGCCGGGCGGCGACCTGGTAGTGGTTGCGGCTGTCCTTGTGGATCTGCCAGTGCATGCCGATGGTGCGGCGGTCGTGGCGCTGGAGGCGGTAGAGGCCCAGGTTGCGCACGCCGGTCTCGGGGTGCTTGGTGTGGGTGAGGCCCAGGTTGAAGAAGGAGCCGCCGTCCTTGGGCCAGGTGAACAGCGCGGGGAGCTGGTCGAGGTCCACGTCGTCACCGCGCAGCACGACCTCCTGGACGGGGGCGTCCTTCACCTTGCGCGGCGGGATGTGGGTCATGGCGCCGAGCTTCCCGAACGCCTCGCGCACCCCGACGAACCCGCTGGGCAGCTCGGGCTTGAGCAGCCCGCCGATCTTGTCGCTGATCTCCTCGTACGAGGAGAGGCCGAGCGCCTTCAGGAGGCGGCGGTCGGTGCCGTACACGTTCATCGCCAGGGGCATCGAGGAGCCCTTGACGTTCTCGAAGAGCAGGGCGGGGCCGCCGGCCTTCTGGACCCGGTCGACGATCTCACCGACCTCCAGGTACGGGTCGACTTCGGCTTTGATGCGCTTGAGGTCGCCTTCTCGCTCCAGGGCCCGGAGCAGCGAGCGGAGGTCGTCGTAAGCCATGCCTCCCAGTATCCCGGAGCCCCCGCCACCGCCACCGGCCGCCCCGCCCGTCGCCTCGGCAGTCGCCCCGGCCGTCGCCCCGCCCGTCCCCCTGGGCGCGGCCTGCGGGACGGCCTGGCGGGGGACGGCCTGGCGGGGGCGGGTGGCCCGGCGGGGCGGCGGGGGCGGGGCGGAGAGGCGGGGGCGGAGACGCGGGGGCGGGGGTGCGGGGGCGGGGGTGCGGGGGCGGGGGTGTGGGGCGGAGGGTGTGGGGCAGGGGCGTGGGGCAGGAGCCTCGGGCGGCGGGGTCGGGGCGGAAGCCGGGCTTGCCGATACCCTGAGGGTGTCGTCGGGGCTTGCTCGCGCGGGCCGCTAGTGAATCAGGGGGCTGTCCCACATGCTCAGGGCGCTGATGTTCATCCTGCCGATCGCGCTGACGATCTACGCGTTCATCGACTGCCTGAACACCCCCGAGGACGAGACCAAGCACCTGCCCAAGGTCGCGTGGGTCTTCATCATCCTGCTGTTCTGGATCGTCGGGCCCGTCGTCTGGCTGGTGGCCGGCAAGACGCGCCGCTCCGCCGCGGGCGGGGGCGCGTCCGGCCCGTGGCGCCGCGAGCCCCGCGCCCGGTGGGTCGCCCCGGACGACAACCCCGAGTTCCTGAAGTCCCTGCGCGACGGCGGCAAGGGCGGGGACGGCGCGAGCGGCGGGGACGCGAAGGACGACGCCCTCCTCAAGGACTGGGAGGCCGACCTCCGCCGCCGCGAGGAGGAGCTGAAGCGCCGCGACCAGGACGGCGGCGGCAAGGGCGACGGGGACCCCAAGCAGCCCTGACCCTCCGGCGGGCCGGGCTCCGGGAGGCCGGGCTCCGGGTGCGGGCCGCCGGGTGCGGGCCGCCGCCGCGGGTGCGGATCCCGGTCCGCGCCGCCGCCGCATCGTTACGGCATCAGTTCGAGAACGCTCCGCCACAGGGCGTGCACGCGTGGCTATTCTGGCCAGAGGTGTGACAGGACGTGTCCTGTGTCGCTGACGCTGCGCGGGGGGTGGCGGATGGACAGAGCTCTGTACGGCCGCGAGGCGGTTCTCGACCCGTCCGGTCTGGTGGCGCGCCTGACCGGCCTCGCACCGTACGGCTTCGCCGGCGTCCGCTACGAGCACGGCGACGACCCGCCGGTCACCGTCTTCACCGGCGGGCGCGGCATGGGCAAGACCGCGCTCCTCAAGCAGATCCGCAACGCCTACCGCCGGGGCACCCCGCTCGCCCTCCTCGACTGCGCCCGCGTGGAGGCCCCCGCCGAGCACGGCCCCGGCTGGAGCCCGGTCACCGGTGCGCTCGCCGAGCTGGCCGTGCAGCTGTCGCCGCGCGTGCTGTCGGCGCGGCCCGTGGAGTTCCCGCGCCTCGCGCTGGGCCTCGCCGCCGTCACCAGCATCAGCTGGTCCCAGGAGGACGACGAGCGGGCCCGCCGCGACCTCCAGCGCCTCGGGCCCGTCCTGGCGACCGTGGACGAGTCACGCGGCACGGCCGGCACCTGGGTCGGCAAGGTCCTCGCCAAGCTCGCCGCGCAGGTGGCGGAGGGGGCCGCCCCGATGGCGGGGCTGCTCGCGGAGGCGACGGTGGAGACGGTCCTGGAGGACGTGTTCGGGCGCTCCCAGCGCCGCTCCGAAGCCTGGTACGGCGCCTACCGCAGCGCCGGCGGCAACGGCACGCTGGGCCTGCGCCAGCTCGCCGTGGACTTCTCCCAGGGCGGACCGCGCCGGAGCGACGCGGAGGGCTTCCTGGTGGGCGCCCTCGTCGAGGACCTGCGCCGGGCGTACGTCGGCCTGACCCGGCGCGGCACGCGGCGCGGGCGCCCGCTGATCCTGCTGGACAACGCCCAGCTGCCGCTCGGCCGGCGCCTGATCGAGCCGGTCCTGCGGGACCGCGCGGACGGCCGCCGCGACCAGGTCGTCGTCATCGCCGCCTCCCGGGACCGGGGCCACGAGGGGCTGCGCCGCGCGACCCGGCTGCGGTTACCGGAGGTCGCGCACCGGGCGCCCTGCCCGCGCGGCACGGACATCACGTCGGGCATCCTCGCGGTGGAGCTGACCCCGCTGAGCGCGGCCCAGACGCGGAGCCTGTTCGACCGGTACGACCCGGCCGGGCGCACGCCGCCCGCCCTGCCCGGCGGGGTGCAGCGGCTGACCGGCGGGCGGCCGGTGGGCGTGGCGCTGCTGGCGCGGGCCGCCGGGGAGGCGCCCGCCGGGGTGCGGGGCGACCTCACCCCCGGCGCGCTGCTGGACCTGGCGGTCGAGGTGCGGGAGGACGCCCCGGCCGTGCCGGTCGCCGAGACGCTGCTGGCCGAGCTGGTGCCGGAGCTGCGCCCCGACGAGGCGGCCGCGCTGACCGTGCTGGCCGCCGCGCACGACGAGGAGTCGGCGCGGGCGCTGGCCCGCACCCGGCTGCGGGCCGCGTCGCTGGAGGGGGACGTGGCGCTGCGGCTGCGGGACGCGCTGCGGGGCGACGGCTGGCCGGCCGGCGGCGGTGGCGGGACGGGGCGGGCCTTCGGGTCCGGCGGGGACTACGGGTCCGGTGGGGCTTACGGGCCCGGTGGGGCTCACGGGTCCGGTGGGTCCCTCAGGTCCGGTGGGGGTGGTGGTTCCGGCGGGGCCCTCGGGTCCGGCGGGGCCTACGGGTCCGGCGGGGCGGCAGGCGAGGGCGGGGCCCCCTCCGGCGGGCCCACCGGCGGCGGGGCTCCCGCGACCGGCGGCGCGGCGGGCGTCGCGGTGCGGACGGCGGCCGGGGCGACCGGGCCGGTGCCCGCGTACTTCGTGACGGACCCCCTGCTGCGCGCCCTCCTGCTGCACCGGCTGCGCTTCCAGGACCGCGACGCCCCCGAGTACACCGCCTGGCGGGCCGTCCACGAGACGCTGCTCGCCCACTACGGGCCGCGCCCCACCCCGTACCGGCTCCGCCAGGAGCTGGCGCTCGGCCGGCCGGACGGCGCGGTGGCCGCGCTGCGCGAGGCGTTCCACGGGCCGGACGTGGGCGGCTGGCTCGACCGGCTGCTGTTCGTCGCCTCGGCGCCGTACCCCCGCGACCCGCACCGCGCCGGCCCGGACCCGCGCCGGGCGGTGGCGCTCGGGCAGGACCCGGGCGCGGTCGGGGAGCTGGGCGGGCTGGACGAGGCGGCGACGGCCCTGCACCAGTCGGTGCGGCGGCTGCTGCACGCGGTGTGGCTGCTCACCGACCCGCTGGCGCTGCCCGACGACGACGTGGTCGAGCGGATGGCGTACGAGCTGCGCCAGCTCTCCGGCCGCCATCCGACCGGCAGCCTTCCGCTGTGGGACGCGGCCACCCACTGGCCGAGGGACATACGGGCCTGGCGTGCGCCGTCGTCGCCGCCGGGCAGCGAGGACGGAGCCTGACCGCATGGACAACCCCTTCCGGTACCGCCTCTTCTACACCGCCCGCCAGAAGGCCGTCACCACCGTGGTCGTGCTGGCCCTGCTCGCCTGGGGCACGGTCGCCGTCGTGCGGAGCGCCACCACCCCGGAGGACCGCTCCTGCGCGCCGGGGGTGGCCCGTCCCGCGGGCAGCCAGGAGTGCGTCGGCGTCGCCGAGGCCGGCGACGGCTACGCCTTCGGCGAGGAGCGGCTGGAGCAGGTCGCCGCCGCCATCGGCCGGGAGAACGCCACCCTGGCGGACGGCCCGTACGCCACGGTCGCCCTGCTGCTGCCGCTGACCTCCACCAGCGCGGGGCTGCGCGAGAAGGTGCTCAACGAGCTCCAGGGCGCCTTCGTCCAGCAGTACCGCGCCAACCGGCAGAACAACGAGGTCCCCGGGATCCGTCTCGTCCTCGCCAACACCGGCAAGGACAACGCGCACTGGAGGACCGCCGTCGACCGGCTCAAGGGGATGACGGGCGCCCCGCACCACCTGCGGGCGGTGTCCGGCATAGCGACCAGCAGCGGGGCCGTGCAGAGCGCGGTGGCGGAGCTGACCGCGGCCGGGATCGCCGTCGTCGGCACGACGATCACCGCCGACAACATCGCCAACGCGCCCGGCCGGCAGCTCTTCCCCGGCCTCGCGCGGGTCTCCCCCACCAACGGCGACGAGGCGCGGGCGCTGGCCCACTTCGGGAAGGTCGACGCGGCGAAGGCGCTGCTGGTGCACGACACGCGGACCGGCGACCACTACACGGACACGCTGAAGAACGCCTTCTCGGCGCTGCTGGCCCGCTCCCCGTACGAGCCGCAGTGGTTCACGTCCGCCGAGGACCCCAACGCCGAGGGGACGACGGCCAACACCTTCCGCCGGATCACCCACCTGGTGTGCGACACGCGCGCGGACACCGTGTTCTTCGCCGGCCGCCACACGCAGCTGCGGCAGTTCATCAACGCGCTGGGGGCGCGCGGCTGCAAGGAGCGCCGGTTCACGGTGCTGACCGGTGACGAGGGCTCGTACCTCGGCGCCGACCCGCAGCTCGACCGGTCGGCGCTGGAGGAGGGCCTGACGGTGCACTACGCGGCGCTGGCGCACCCCGACGCGTGGCGGGCCCGGCCCGGCTACCGGCCGCCGGCGACGGGCGGCTCGGCGGCGGCGTACGACGAGTTCGTGCGGGCGCTGGAGGAGGTGTCGAAGGCGCCGGCGGGCCCGATCGGGCGGACCACCCTCGCCGACGGGCAGGCGATCATCGCGTACGACGCCATGGCGGCGGCCGTGCGCGCCATCCGGGAGGCCACGCCGCAGGGGGCCGACCTCCCGCCGGTCGCCGACGTGGCGCGGCAGTGGCCGCAGGTGAAGGGCTCCCTGAAGGTGCCGGGCGCGAGCGGCTGGATCTGCCTGGACAACTACGGCAACCCGTACAACAAGGCGGTGCCGGTGGTGCGGCTGACCCGCGGCGCGCCCCGCTTCGTGGCGATGGCCTGGCCGGAGGGCGCCGCCCCGTCGGCGGACTGCCTGCCGCCGCGCCGCCCGTAGCGCGGGCGCCCGTGGCCCCCGGGTGCGCCGGGGGCCACGGGCGGGGCGTGCGGGTGGCTAGACGCCCGCGTAGGAGTGGAGGCTGTTCACGAACAGGTTCACCCCGTAGTAGTTGAACAGCCAGCAGGCGAAGGCGATCAGCGCGATGTACGAGGCCTTGCGGCCCTTCCAGCCGACGGTCGCGCGGGCGTGCAGGTACGCGGCGTAGGCGACCCAGGTGATGAAGGACCAGACCTCCTTGGCGTCCCAGCCCCAGTAGCGGCCCCACGCGTCGCCGGCCCAGATCGCGCCCGCGATGATCGTGAACGTCCAGAGCGGGAAGACCGCGGCGTTGACCCGGTAGGCGAGCTTGTCGAAGGTGGCCGCGGCGGGCAGCCGCTCCATGACCGACCGGACGAACGCGCCCGGCTTCTCGCCGCGGGCGACCTTCGCCTCGTACCCGTCGCGCACCAGGTACAGCACGGTGGCGACCGCGCCGATGTAGAAGACGGCGCCGCAGAAGATGGCGGTGGAGACGTGGATCCACAGCCAGTACGAGTCGAGGGCGGGGACGAGCTGGTCGCTCTCGGTGTAGAGCCAGGTGGTGGCGAGGCCCAGGTCGAGCAGGACGGTCGTGACCAGGGGCAGGCCCATCCAGCGGACGTTCTTGCCCGCGAGGAGCAGGGCGAGGTACGTGCCGGTCGCGACGGTGGAGAACGTCAGCGAGAACTCGTACATGTTGCCCCACGGCGCCCGCTCCACGGAGAGGGCGCGGGCGATGACGCCGCCCGCCTCCAGCAGGAACGCCAGGGTGGTCAGCGACACGGCGATCCGGCCGTAGAGGTCGCCCTTCTCGTCGCCGGCGGCGGCGCCGGGCCCGTCCGGCACGTTCCGCGCCCCGGCGGCGCCGCGCGTGACGATCTCGGGCTTGTCGAGCACGGCCGTGCCGCCCGACCCGGCGGACCCGGCGGCGGTCTGCCCGCCGCGCACCCGGACGGCGGGCGGGGCGGCGGTGGCGGAGGAGGTGGCGGTGAGGGCGGCGGCGGTGCGGCCGACCTTGCTGCGGCTGCCGAGCACCCACTCGGCGATGTGCGCGAGGAACGCCAGGGTGTAGACGGCCATGGCCGAGTACACGAGGACGTTGCTGATGTTCGCCAGGTCTTCGTTGGCGGCGGCGATGATCACTGCGATGCCCCTTCGGCGGGAACAGCCTGGTCGGCGGGTTCGGCGCCGTCGCCCGCGGGGGTGCGGGCGGCGGCGTCACGGTTCTCGGCGGCGCGGTCACCGGCGGCACGGTCACCGGCGGCGCGGTCCTCGGCGGCGGCGTCTTCCGGGTCGTCGGCAGCCGGGTCGTCGGCGGCCCGGTCGTCGTCCGCCGCGTCGTCCTTCGCCGGGTGCGTCGCGGACTCGGCGGCGGGCGCGTCGGGCGCGGTCGGCGCGACGGAGTGGAGCGCGGCCACCAGCTCGGCCAGCTCCTCGGGGAGCTTCGCGGACTCGCCGCGCCCCAGCCCCGCCGTCTCGACGACGGTGACGCCGTCCGGCCCCTCGACGGCCCGCACCCAGACGCGGCGCCGCTGGATGAAGAGCGAGGCGGTCAGGCCGAGGATGGCGGCGACGGCGCCGGCCAGTGCCCAGCCGTTGCCGGGCTGCTGGCTGATCTGGAAGCTGGCCCACTCCTTCACCTCCTTCTCGAAGGTGATCGAGCCGGCCCCGTCCGGGAGCGTGAAGGTCTCCCCGGGCTTGAGCTGCTTCTTGAGGATCTCGCCCCGCGCGTCCTTGAACGGCTTCATCTTGGACATGTCGAGCTGGTAGACGTTCTGCGGGACGCCCGAGTCGGCGCGCAGGTCGCCGTGGTAGGCGGAGACGCTCAGGCGCGGGTCGACCAGCGCGGGGAAGACCGAGAACATCTGGCCCTGCCCCTCGCCGGCGAAGGTGGGCACGAAGAACAGCGGGATGCCGAGCTGGTCGCGCTTGCCGTTCTTGTCGCGGTAGCCGTCCTTGACCTTGACGACGCCCTGCGAGGTGACGTTGGCGTCGAGCGGGAGCAGCGGGACGGCCTCCTGGCTGACGATCTTGCCCTTGCCGTCCCGGACGGTGACGACGGGGGCGTACCCGTGCTCGATCAGGTACACCTTGGCGCCCGCCACCTGCAGCGGCTCGTTGACGCGGATCACGGCCTCCTTGTCGGGGCCGCCGTTCTCGGCGTACGTCACCTCCGCCTCGAAGGTGCGGGGCGTGCCGCGCTGCGGGCCGGTCGCCTCGTACGTACCGGTGAACCGGCGCAGCTCGAAGCTGAAGTGGCCGAGGTCGTCCAGGGCGAACAGGGAGCCGGACCGGAAGTCGTCGTACTGGCTCAGCGTGTTGGCGAAGCCGTCGCCCTCGACGATGAGCTTGCCGCCCTCGGACCGGAAGAGCTGCCCGGCGGCGAAGGCGAGGAGCATCACGATCAGCGAGATGTGGAAGAGCAGATTGCCGAACTCGCGGAGGTAGCCCTTCTCGGCGGCGACCGCGTCCCCGGCCGCATGGGCCCGGAAGCGCCGCTTCCGCAGCAGCCTCAGCCCGGCCTCGCGCACCTGTGCGGGCGTGGCCTCCGTACGCCAGGTGGCGTACGCGGGGAGGCGGGTGAGCCGCCGGGGCGCGCCCGGCGGGCGGCTGCGGAGCTGGCCGACGAACTGGTGGGTGCGCGGGACGATGCAGCCGATGAGGGAGACGAACAGCAGGATGTAGATCGCGGAGAACCACACCGAGCTGTAGACGTCGAAGAGCTGGAGCTTCTCGTAGATCGGCGTGAGGGTCTCGTGGGCCTCCTTGAAGGCGTTGACCTTCGTCTCGTCCACGCCGTTCTGCGGGATGAGGGAGCCGGGGATCGCGCCGAGGGAGAGCAGGAAGAGCAGGATCAGCGCGACCCGCATGGAGGTCAGCTGCCGCCAGAACCAGCGGATCCAGCCGACGACGCCGAGGGCGGGGAGGGTCGCGGGCTCCGGGTCCTGGGCGGGGCCGGTGGACAGCCGCTCGCCGGCGGCCCCCAGGGACGGCTCGCCGGCCGCGCCCGCGGCGCCGCTACCGGCACCGGGCTCGGTTCCGGTACCGGCGCCGGGCTCGGTTCCGGGCTCGGGGCGGCGGCCGGTCTGTTCGGTGTTGCTCATGGTGAACCTCAGATCCCCACCTGGAAGCTGCTGGACCAGCTCTGCGTCGCCTGTACGAGCGCGTCCCACACGCCGGTGAGCAGGAGCAGACCGGTCAGGATCATCATGCCGCCGCCGATCCGCATCACCCACGCGTAGTGCCGCTTCACCCAGCCGAACGCGCCGAGCGCCTTGCGGAACGCGACGGCCGCGACGATGAACGGCAGGCCGAGGCCGAGGCAGTACGCCAGGGTGAGGAGCGCGCCGCGCCCGGCGCTGGCCTCGTTGAGGGCGAGCGCGTTGACGGCGGTGAGCGTCGGGCCGACGCACGGCGTCCAGCCGATGCCGAAGAGCACGCCGATGACCGGCGCGCCCACGAGGCCGGCGGCCGGCTTGCGGTGGAACCGGAACTCGCGCTGGGTGAGCCACGGCATGAGCCCCATGAAGAAGACGCCCATGAGGATCATCACGACGCCGAGCACCCGGCTCAGGATCTCGCGGTGCTCCAGGAGGGTCTGGCCGGAGTAGCCGAACAGCGCGCCGCCGGAGACGAAGACGGCGGAGAAGCCGAGGACGAACAGCCCGGCGCCCAGCACCATCCGGCCGCGCCGCGCCTCGGCCAGGTCCGTGCCGGTGACCCCGGTCACGTACGAGAGGTAGCCGGGGACGAGGGGGAGCACGCAGGGCGAGAAGAAGGAGACCAGGCCGCCGAGCACGGCGACGGGCAGGGCCAGCAGGAGGGCCCCGCTGAAGACCGTCTCGTTCATGGACTACTGCCCGCCGGCCTTCTCGGCCAGGACCGGAGTGATCATCGAGCGCAGCTCGTCCTCGGAGAGCGCCTTGAGGGCGCGCGCGGCGATCTTGCCGTCGCGGTCGAGGACCAGCGTCGACGGGATGGCCTGCGGCTGGACGGCCCCCTTGGGGAAGCCGTTGAGGACGAGCTTGCCGTACGGGTCGAAGAGGCTCGGGTACGGGACCTCGAAGTCCTTCTCGAACTCCAGCGACTTGAGCTTGTTGCTGCGCGTGTTGATGCCGACGAACTCGACGCCCTTCGGCTTGAGCTCGTTGGCCGCCTTGGTGAAGTGCGGGGCCTCGGCGCGGCACGGGTTGCACCACTCGCCCCACAGGTTGAGGACGACGACCTTGCCCTTGAGGTCGGCGACGTCGAGCCGGCCGCCGTCCAGGGTCTCGCCCGCGAGCTCGTTGGGCGCCGGGCGCTCGCCCTTGGGGAGGGTGGCGATGCCGTCGACGTCGGTGACGAAGTTGGTGTTGCCGCCCCCGCCGGACGTGCCCTTGGGGCTGCCGCTGCACGCGGTCAGCGCGAGCGCGGCCGCCAGGGCGCCGGCGGTGAGCAGGAGGCCTCGGTGGGCGCGGCTGTGGCTCATGTGAAAAGTTTCGCATGGCCGTTTGCCGGATCTTGGCCGCCCCCCTGAGTGCCCGTAAAGCCCCTTGTGAAGCCCGGCTAAGCGCGGAGGAAGGCGTTCCAGCCGCCTGCCGGGGATTCTCCCACCCCGAGCGAGCGGAGCTTCTTGAGGATCTTGGGGTCCTGTGCGTCGAGCCAGTCCACGAGCTGCCGGAACGAGACGAGCCGCACGTCCTTCTTTCCGGCCATTTCCTTGAGCGCGTCCTCCACGGCGTCCATGTAGATTCCGCCGTTCCACTGCTCGAAGTGGTTGCCGATGAAGAGGGGCGCCCGATTCGTTTCGTACGCGCGCGTGAATCCGGCCAGATATGCCTCGGTGGCCTGCCGGCGCCAGCCGGGATGGCGGGACGGCGGGCCCTGGGTGGAGTTCTTCGACTGGTTGGCGAGGATGTTGTAGTCCATCGACAGGACCTCGAAGGAGTGGCCGGGGAACGGCACCGCCTGGAGCGGCAGGTCCCACAGCCCCTCCCGTTTCCCGGGCCAGACCTGGAGGCCGCCGGGCGAGGAGGCGTCGTAGCGCCAGCCGAGCTTCGCGGCGGTGGGCAGCAGGTTCTCCTGGCCGAGCAGGCAGGGGGTGCGGCCGCCGACCAGTTCCCTGCGGTAGTCGAAGGGGAGCGGGTCGAGGTCGGTCCAGCCGGTGTTGGTCTTCCACTCGGTGACGAATTCCACCGCCTGGTCGATCTCGTCGCGCCATTCGCCGGGGGTCCAGTTCGCGACGGAACCGGGTCCGCCGCAGAAATGCCCGTTGAAATGGGTGCCTATCTCGTGGCCGTCGAGCCAGGCCCGGCGGACGTTGTCGAGGGTGTCCTTGATGTGCGCGTCGGTGAGGTAGCCGATGTCGGAGGCGCCGGGGCGGTTGCGGGGCGGGCGGTAGCGGGTCTTCTTCGATTCCGGGAGGAGGTATACGCCGGAGAGGAAGAAGGTCATCGCGGCGCCGTGCTCGCGGGCGAGGTCGAGGAAGCGGGGGAAGAGGCCGTTCCCGACCTCTCCGGCGCCGTCCCAGGAGAGGACGACGAACTGCGGCGGGGTCCGGCCCGGCTCCAGGGGCTCGGGCCGGGCGGGCTGCCGGGGCTGCGGGCCGGTGTCGGCGGTGGAGCCGTCCCCGATGGGCCGCCCCTTCGGCGCGCCGCCGCTGCCGCCCGCTGTGCCGCCGCTTTCGCCGCCGCCCTTTCCGGCGTCGTGCTTTCCGCCGCCCTTTCCGCCGTCGGACCGGGCGGCGTCCGTACCGCTGCCGCCGGACGCGCCGGACCGGTCGCCGGTGAAGGCGCCGCAGCCGGCGGCGGCGCCGACTCCCGCCCCCAGCAGCCCCCTTCGGGTGATGGCACGCATACGCTCCCCCATTTCCGCTCCCGGGACGCCCCGGCGGAGTTCCGGCCGGGCACCCGGGAGGATGCGGAATGAGGGGTTCAGGGTTCCACTGATAATCACACAATTGCGGGAGTGAGGAAACGGTCACTCCGCGTTCCGATTCCCGGGCTCGGGAAATCGGCGGCCCGGTTGGCGACCGCCGGAGCCGACGGCCGGCTCGGCGGCCCGGTGGCCCGGTGGCGACCGAGGGGCGGCGGCCGGGACGGCCGGTGGCCGGCGGCCCGGACGGTGGCCCGGACGGCCAGCGGCCCGGACGGACGGTGGCCCGGACGGACGGCGGTCGGCGGCCGGGGCGGCCGGGGCGACCGGCCCCGGCCGCCGGGCGACGGGGGTGCGGTCAGGCGCCGAACGCCTTGGTCTTCCCCTTCACGGGCTTCGCGCCCGCGAGCAGGTGCGCCGGCACGAGGTCGCGCGCCGGCTCGCTGTACCCGACGGACACGATCCGGTCGCCGTGGTACGTGAACGTGGTCAGCGACGCCAGCGTGCACTGCCTGCGGCGCGGGTCGTGCCACAGGCGGCGGCGCTCCACGAAGCTCCGCACGATCCAGATGGGGAGCTGGTGGCTGACGCACACCGCCTCGTGCCCGCGGGCCGCGTCGCGCGCGGCGGCGAGGGCGCCCGTCATCCGTACGACCTGGTCCATGTAGGGCTCGCCCCAGGACGGGCGGAACGGGTTGCTCAGGTGCCGCCAGTTGCCCGGCCTGCGCAGCGCGCCGTCGCCGACGCCGAACGTCTTGCCCTCGAAGACGTTCGCCGCCTCGATCAGCCGCTCGTCCGTGGCCAGCTCCAGGCCGTGCGCCCCGGCGATCGGCTCGGCCGTCTCCTGCGCCCGCTCCAGCGGGGACGCCACGACGTACGTGACGTCCCGGTCCGCCAGGTGCTCGGCGACCCGGTCGGCCATCCGCCGCCCCAGGTCCGACAGGTGGTACCCGGGGCGGCGGCCGTAGAGGACGCCGTCCGGGTTGTGCACCTCGCCGTGCCGCATCAGGTGGACGACGGTCACCTCCTCCCCGGCACCGCCCTTCGCCCCGCCGGACTCCCGGGCCCCGCCCGGCTCACGCGCCCCGCCCGACTCCCGGGCCCCGCCCGACTCCCGGGCCCCGCCCGGCTCCCGGGCCCCGCCGGGCTCCACCGCGTCTCCCCGCACGTCCGTCATGCCGTGGCCTCCGCGGCGGCGCGGGCGGCGGCGGGCAGCGCGGCGGCGATCCGCTCCACCGCGCGCTCGTCGTGGGCCGTCGACACGAACCACGACTCGAACGCCGACGGCGGCAGGTAGACGCCCTGCGCCAGCATCGAGTGGAAGAACGCGGTGAAGCGGAACGACTCCTGCCGCTTGGCGTCCTCGTAGTCGCGGACCTCCCGGTCGGTGAAGAAGACCGAGAACATGTTGGAGGCGTTCTGCAGCCGGTGCGCCACGCCCTCCTTGGCCAGCGCTTCCGCCACCAGGCCCTGGATCTCCCGGGAGACCGCGTCGACCTTCTCGTACGCGGCGTCGTCGAGCAGCCGGAGCTGGGCGAGCCCGGCGGCGGTGGCGATCGGGTTCCCGGAGAGCGTGCCCGCCTGGTAGACCGGGCCGGCCGGCGCGAGGTGGGCCATCACGTCGGCGCGGCCGCCGAACGCCGCGGCCGGGAAGCCGCCGCCCATCACCTTGCCGAAGGTCATCAGGTCCGGGGCCACGCCGTCGACGCCGTACCAGCCGGCCTTCGACGTGCGGAAGCCCGTCATGACCTCGTCGGAGATGTACAGCGCGCCGTTCTTCGCGCAGGCGTCCTTGAGGCCCTGGTTGAAGCCGGGCCGCGGCGGGACGACGCCCATGTTGCCGGGGGACGCCTCGGTGATCACGCAGGCGATCTCACCCGGGTGGCGGTGGAACGCCTCCTGCACGGCCTCCAGGTCGTTGTACGGCAGCACGATGGTGTCGCCGGCCTGGGCGCCCGTGACGCCGGGCGTGTCGGGCAGGCCGAAGGTGGCCACCCCGGAGCCCGCGGCGGCCAGCAGCGCGTCCACGTGCCCGTGGTAGCAGCCGGCGAACTTGACCACCTTGCTGCGGCCGGTGAAGCCGCGGGCCAGGCGGATCGCGGACATGGTCGCCTCGGTGCCGCTGGACACCAGCCGGACCTGCTCGACCGGGGCGATCCGCGCCACGATCTCCTCGGCGAGGGCGACCTCGCCCTCGCCCGGCGTGCCGAAGGACGTGCCGCGCGCGACGGCCTCCTGCACGGCGGCGATCACCTCGGGGTGCGCGTGGCCGAGGATCATCGGCCCCCAGGAGCAGACGAGGTCGACGTACTCGCGCCCGTCCGCGTCGGTGAGGTACGGACCCGTACCGGACACCATGAAGCGGGGCGTTCCGCCCACGGCCCGGAAGGCGCGGACGGGGGAGTTCACGCCGCCGGGCGTCACCTGGGAGGCGCGGTCGAAGAGCGACTGTGAGGCTGGGGCTTCGTATGAGTACGACACTTGGGTCCTGACCTGCGAGAACGAGTGGACGGACGGCTGGTGCGGGCAGCGCCGCCGACACAGCGCCGGGGCGTTCCCGCGGGGGCGGGGTGAGCCGCGTTCCCTTTCACGGGAGGCTTCGGGGGTCCTTCACGGCATCCGGTTTCACGACAATCGGCCGGGCGGCCTTGCTTCGGCGTGACGCCTTCCCCCACGATCTTGTTTCACAAGGGTGTTCCCCTGCTCGGGCGGAGCCGAGAGATCGCGGAGTTTCCGGACCTTGTTTTCGGCACGGCGTCAGCCCTCCGCGTCTGCGAAACTGGGGCGTCATAGGGAGAGCTCACGGAAACCATGGTGTCAGAGGCCCGGACGTTCTTGCGGACAGGTGTTTCACCACTCGTCCGCGGGGGAGGTCACTGACACGATGATCGGGTCGCGCGGCGGGGCCGTGTCACCCTGCAAGCAGTCGGGTGGAGATATGCATCGCGGTGGCGGACTGGGCGAGGGGACCGGCGATCTGGGTCCCGAGCGTGCCCGGCGGGGGAGGCACCGGCGACAGCGGGACGACCCCGCCCCGCGGGACCCCGTACGACGGGACGAGCCGGCACGGCGCGACGAGCCCGTACGGCGTGACGACTCCGCACGGCGCGACGAGCCCCTGCGGCGGGACGATCCCGCACGGCGCGACGAACCGCTGCGACGCGACGAGCCCCTGCGACGTGATGAACCGCTGCGGCGGGACGAACCGCTACGACGGGACGAACTGCTGCGGCGGGAGGAGTCGACGCGGCGGGATGACGGCCTCCTGCGGGACGGCACCGCGGGCGGCCCCACGGGTCATATGGGCGGCCCCACCGGCCCTGTGGGCGGCCCCACGGGTCGCTTCGGCCGCACCGGCCCTACGGGCCACCTGGGCCACTCGGGCCCCCTCGGCCACACGGACCCCGTGGACCCCCTGGACCAGATGGGCCGCAGGGACCCCATGGGCCGCAACGACCCGATGGGTCACACCGGTCCCATGGGCCACCTGGGTTCCGCGGGCCTCGCGGGCCCGGCGGGAAGCGAACCTCCGGGGGCCGGCCCCCTGGCGAGCAGGGGTGGCCGCATGGGCATGGGGGTGACCTACAAGTACTTCGGCGCGCCCAACGGCGCGACGGCCGCGCGCGTCCCGATCTCGATGCGGCCCGAGGAGCTCGGGGGCGACGAGCTGGGCATGGGCGGGATGTTCACCAGGATCAAGCCGGAGACCATAGCCGCCATGGTCCTGACCGGCCTCCAGGGGATGCCCCTGCACAAGGTGCCGCCGCTGGAGCTGGTGGTGCTGCACCCCGACTACGCCGTGGTGAAGCTGCCCACGACGGTGGTGGACCCGCTGCGCGGCGTCGGCGAGGAGTCCGTGGGCGCCGCCGCGTTCATCTGGTCGACCGTCCCGGACCGGGGCGGCCCGCGCGACGCGTTCAACGTGTACCAGCTCCTCCACGAGTGGCAGGACTTCTCGGTACGGCTCCACGAGGCGGGCCACCAGCCGTACTGCCTGGTGTGGCCCTGACCCGCCCGCTGCCCAGGCCCGGACGGCCCTGAACCGCGCGCTGCCCGCCCCCGCACGGCCCTGACCTGCCCACTGCCCGGACGCGGCCTGCCCGCTGCCCCCGCCCGGACGCCCACGGCCTGCCCGCTGCCCCGTCGTCCGTACGCCCAGGGGTCCCCGGCACCCCTGGTGCCCCGTGGCGCGCCCGGACGTCGGCCCTGAGTCGGCGCGACGGGCCCCGTCGGGGCGGCCGAGGGCATGAGGGTCTCGGCCCTGCGGACCGACTGAAGGGCCGCCCGCCCGGCCGCCCCGGACCCGCGGCGCCCGGCCGCGGCGCCCGCGCGGAGCCCGTCACCGGCGCGGCCCCTCCCCCGTGGCGGGTGAGGCGCGGGCCGCGCGCGTCGGGTGAGCTGGACGGAGCGGCGGGCCCGCGCCGGCCGCCGCCCGGGCGGCCCACCGCCGTTCCGGGCCGATCCGGTGAGGTGGTCGCGTGAAGCACTGGCGCGCTCTGGCCGTCCTCGGCACGGCCCAGTTCCTGATGGTCCTCGACACGTCCGTCATGAACGTCTCCATCAGCCAGTTGGTCGAGGACTTCGACACCGAGGTCACCGCCATCCAGGCCGTCATCACCCTGTACGCGCTGGTCATGGCGGCCTTCATGCGGCAGGTTCGGGGACATCCTGGGGCGGCGCCGCGTGTTCCTGCTGGGGCTGGCCGTGTACGGCGCCGGATCGGCCCTGACCGCCGCGGCGCCCACCCTGTGGGTCCTCGTACTGGGCTGGTCCGTCATCGAGGGACTGGGCGCCGCCCTGGTCCTGCCGGCCATGGCGGCGCTCGTCGCGGAGTCGTACCGCGGGCGGGACCGGGCCGTCGCCTACGCGGTCGTCGGCGGGCTGGCGGGGGCCGGGATCGCGGTCGGGCCGCTGCTGGGCGGCTGGGTCACGACGTACCTGACATGGCGGCTGGTCTTCGTCGGCGAGGTCGTGGTGGTCGCGGCCGTCCTGCTGGCCCGCCGGGCGATCCCGGCGTCCGCCCCGACCGGCCCCCGCCCCCGGCTGGACCGGGTCGGCGCGGTGCTCTCCGCGACCGGGCTGGGGCTCGGCGTGCTCGGGGTCCTGCAGAGCGGCACCTGGGGCTGGGTGGAGCCGCGCAACCCGCCCTTCACCGTCCTCGGCTTCGCCCCGACGCTCTTCGTCGTCGGCGCGGGGGTGGCCCTCCTGTCCCTCTTCCGCGCCTGGGAGCGGCGGCGCGAGGACCGGGGCGCCGACCCGCTCGTCCACCTGGCCCTGCTGGGCAGGCCCGTCCTGCGGTCCGGGCTGCTGACGCTGCTCAGCCAGAACCTGATCCTGCTCGGGCTGTTCTTCACGATCCCGCTGTACCTGCAGGTGGTGCAGGGGTTCGACGCCTTCGAGACGGGGCTGCGGCTGTTGCCGGTCTCCGCGACCATGCTGGTGACCTCCCTGTCCGCCTCGTCGCTGGGGCGGGTCATGGGGCCGCGCCGGGTGGTCCGGCTGGCCCTGCTCGTCCTGGCGGCGTCCGTGGTGTGGCTGCTGGCCACCATCGAACCGGCCATCGACGACGCGCAGTTCGCCGGCGCCATGGCCCTGCTGGGCGTGGGGGTCGGCCTGCTCGCCTCGCAGCTGGGCAACGTCGTCCAGTCCGGCGTCGGCGAGGAGGAGCGCAGCGAGGCCGGGGGACTGCAGTTCACGGCGCAGAACCTGGGCTCCGCGCTGGGCACTGCGCTCATCGGGTCGATCCTCGTGGGGGCGCTGGCCCAGGCGTTCACCACTCAGGTGGCGGACGATCCGCGGCTGTCCGCGCAGGCCCGCGAGGAGGTCGGGATCTCCCTGGAGGCCGGGGTCAGCTTCGTCTCCACCGACCAGGTGCGCACCGCGGCCGAGCGGGCGGGACTGCCACCGGACGAGGTCGCGGCCGTGACGGAGTCGTACGCCGCGGCGCAGCTGGAGGGCCTGAAGGCGGCGATCCTGGCCACCGGCGGGGTCGCCCTGGCGAGCTTCCTGGTCACACCCGGCCTGCCGGCCGCCCCGCGGAGCCGGCCCGGGTCGCCGTCGCCCGCGGGGGCTCAGGCGGGCCGGGGAGCGGACGGGGCGGCGACCTGACGCCGCCGAGAGGCCGAGAGGGCGCCCGAGCCGCCCGAGCCGCCCGAGCCGGGCCGGAGACCGGCCCCCGGCCGGCCTCCCGGGGCCGGGCCGTCCTCCGGAACCGACTCCGGGCCCCACTCCGGGCCCGACTCCGGGCCCGACGCCGGACCTGGCCTCCGACCCCGGGTCCGGCCCCCGGCCCGACCCCGGACCCGACTCCGGCCCGCGGTGAGCACCGCACCGAGGGACGGGCCGAGCCCGGCGCCCGCCGAGCACCGCGCCGAACGGGCCGGGCGCCGCGCCGAACGGGCCGGGCGCCGGGCCGGGCGCCCGGTACCGCGCTGAGCGCCGGGGGCCCGCCCCCGTACGGCTGCCGCCGGGCGGGCCGACGCCGGCTCACCTCTGCCGGGTGAGGCCGCGGGGGGCGCGAAGGCGCAGGATCAGGAGGAAGGACGCATTCCACCCGTCGCGGACAGCCCGCGGGAGGACGCCTCGTGCACTACGAGATCCGGGTCGAGGGACATCTGTCGGAGACGCTGGCCAAGGCGTTCCCGGAGCTGTCCCGCGTGGAGATGTCGGGCCAGACCGTCCTGTACGGTCCGGTCGTCGACGAGGCGCACCTGTACGGCCTGCTGGCGCGCTGCCAGTCGCTGGGACTGCGCGTGGTGGAGATGCGGCGGCTGCCGGAGTGACCGGCGGCCCCGCGTCGCGGAGGACCCCGCCGCCGTGGCGCGGACCGTGAAGGGAGCGACACCTCATGACTCACACCAGCCCGGACCAGGGGCGCACCCCGTTCTTCTCGCGCCCCGCCGTGCGCCGGCTCCTGCCCTTCGTCCTGATCACCGCCGTCGCCCTGGTCTTCATCTTCGAGAACCGCGCGAGTGTCGAGATCCGGCTGCTCATCCCGCTCGTGACCATGCCTCTGTGGGTAGCCCTGCTGATCTCGTGGGCCCTCGGCCTCCTGGCCTGCGCCGTCACCGCGCGCCGCCGGTCGACCCGGCACGCGCGCCGGGGCAGGTGATCTCCCGTATCGCCCCCGGCACACGGCCCGCGGCGGAATCCCCGCTCCCGGCCGCACATCACGGACGGTGAGGGCCTGCGCGAGGCCGGATGGTATCTGTGACCGGCTCGTTCATCTCGCCGTCGTCTGTCTCTCCTGACCAGTGCCGACACGATCGCCGGTCATTCGTTGCCCGGCACAATGTCGGAGATCGAGCCCCGCGGCGACGAGGTGCCATCGGTCACTGCTCGGCCTCACCAGAGGCGGGTGGTGCGGGCGGTGCCGGGCAGCCGTGGGCCTTGGCCGACCGCTCCGCGAACGCCTTGAGCGCGGCCCGCTCGTAGGCCACGTCGTCCGCGGGCTGCTCGGCCGGCCGGTAGGCGCCGCCGCCCGCCGGGACGACGGTGAAGAAGGCCTGCTGCCCGCCGTCGCAGGTCGTGCTGGTCCAGTACCCGGCGGTGAGCAGTTCGCCCGCCCGCGCCCCGGGGGCCTTCTCGCCGCGCCGCTCGAACGCCCAGTACTTCGCTTCCTCCGCGTAGGGCCCGTATCCGGCCTCCAGTACGTAGGACGGATGGCCCTCAGAGTCGCCCAGGTGGCATTCCTCCAGCGGCGCCGGGCCGCCCGTGGCTTCCCAGGCACGGGCCACCCGCTGGTCTCGGGCCGGGACACCAGCGCACGTACCGCGCGCCTGCGCCGGGGCGACGTACTCGTCCTTGCTCACGGACAGCGGTGGCGCCGTGGTCAGGGGCCTGCCGAGCGGGGTGTCGCAGGCGTAGCGGCGGGCTGCTTCGGTCGCCGTGGCGGTCGCAATCCGGGAGAAGGCCAGCCTGTGCCGGGGGTTGTCGAGTGACCGGTCCTCGACCTCCACTGCAGCGGTGACGAGCAGGTCGCTCGCGCGCCCGCGGCAGTCCAGTAGCACGGCGGTGTAAGCCCTGTCGGCACCGGTGCTGACGACACCGTTCCAGCCCTGGCCCAGCGGTGCGGGAGGCAGGTCGGAGCGAGTGCCCGGATAGAGCCCTTCGCGCCGGTCCTCGCGGTTCGGCGTCGGTACGCCGCTGACGGTGACCGTGACCGAGCCGTCGCGTACCGGCTTGCCGGCGTTGCGCTCGACCTCCCGCAGGACCGTGCACTGCACGCGCAGTCCTGTCTTCGGGTCGTCGAGCGCGCCCACGCGGTCGCCGCCGTCCTTGTCGTCCAACCGGCCGCGCGTCAGATCCCCCTCGCCCAGGAGAGCGAGGACCTGGTCCACGGGCAGCACGCCGTCGCACGCCCGCTCCACCAGGCGCCGCGTCTGCCAGCGTTCGTAGAAGCCACCCCACCCGATGACCCCGGCGGCCACCAGCACCAGTGCCAGGACCGCGACCGCCGCCTTGCCCGCGTGCCGCTTCAGCGCCCCCATTCCTCCACCTCTCCCAGAATCCTGGTGTCACGGCAATGCGACCGCGCGGCCCAGCCGCCGTCAGCGGCCAGATAGCGGTCGAGCACGGCGCGGGCATCGGCGGAGAACCGCTCGCGTGCCTTCTTGGCCACAGTCAGCTTCGGGTCCTTCTCGTCCAGGTCGGGGAGGTCCGGCGTGACGGCCACGCGGTGGTAGGTCCGGCCGCCGTCGCACACCGACTCCGCCCACAGCGCCAGCACGGGCGGCAGCCCCGTGTACGTGAAGGAGGCGGACGCTGGCTTCGCCGGCCGTGCCGGGACGCGCTCGTCGGCGGCGTACCGCTCGTACGCGCCGAGCGCGGCCTCCCCGGACCAGCTGCGCGCTTCGACTTGGACCACCGGCATCTCGTCGCGGAAGGAGGCATAGCCTTCGAGCGCGCCGGCGCAGAAGGCCGCCTGCGGGAGGTGGGCCGCGTCGCCGTTGAAGGTCCAGGCGTGCGTCCGGTCGGAGTCGTCCTTCCAACCGGGGCCCTCGGCGAAGCCCAGCGCCTTCGGGTCGAGCCAGCGGCACGGCTTCGTGGGCGTCTCACGGTCCTCGGCGACGGCCGTGCCCGCCGTCCCGATCGGTGCGCTGCCGCACTTCTGCCGCTCGGTGACCCAGTTCGCGATACGTACGGCCGCGCGGGCGGCGGCCAGGTGCTCGCCGGGCGTGACCTCGTGGTCGAACTCAGCCGTCGACGGCAGCGCCACCGTGACGTGCAGCTCCTTGGACGGCAGGCGCCTGCCGCGCAGCCCGTTCGGGCACGCCACCCACAGCGAGGCGTACACCTCACTGCCGACGATGCGCTCCTCCGTCCCGGTGCTGCCGCGCACGCCGGGCGGCAGTGGGAGCACGAAGTCGCTCGGATCGTCCGGGGCTTTCGCGTCCCCGTGGTCCCTGCCGTCCAGCAGGGCCTCGGCCCGCACCTTGACCTGTGCCTCGGGCTCCCACACGCCGCTGCCCCAGGACAACGCGCAGTCCACAAGCGCCCGGCTCTCCTGGCCCGGGTCGAGCATCGTGCCGTACTCCTCCAGCACTCCCGCGCTGTCGTCCGCCACGAACTCGGCCAGCTGCACCTCGGGCAGCAGCCCGGCACACGCCCGTCCCAGCTGGGCCAGGTTCTCGTCTCGTTGCTCCTCGCGGACGATCGCGACCGCGAGGACGCAACCCGCGGCGATCAGCCCCAGGGCCACAACGCCGACCAGCGCGCGGACCAGCCGCTTTGATATCCGCTCGTCCCGCATGAGTTCGTACACACTTTCCCCCGTGCAACCGGTCAGGCACACTAACAGAGCCTCCCGGATGCCAACCGACGACGGGTTCCATAGACCGGGGAAGAACGCCCGCCACCACTGGCCGACCGGCGGTGCCCCGCTGAGCCGGCCGATAGGCCCGCAGGCTCCGACGGCCCTGCCGGAGGGATCATGCCCGCGGGTGCGGGGAGCGACCTTCGCGTGTTCCGCGAGGGCGCGGTGGATGCTGGCGGCGGAGGGGACTGTGCCCTTGCGGTTGCGTTCCTTGCGGTTGCCCGGGGGACGGTCAGGTCGGGCTGGATTACACGGGGGGCGCTCGACGTCGTTGGTGACCGGACCCGCAGCGGGGTTGTCTTCCTCGTACCCTGACGTCCGGCCCGAGGCGTCGTCCTGCGCTGCGTGTGCGCGTGGCGGGGCATCGTGTCGGCGGTGCTCCCGAAGGGCCTGCTTGCGCGAGGTGAAGGTCGTACGCTCTGGCCCTGACCACCAAGGCACCACCGGAGCTGCGACGCAGCGAGCGGGCCGTCCTGAGAGTGTTGGAGAAGCACGGCGGGCAGTCCAGGAGCGTGGCGGAGCCGGCCAGGAAAGCCGGCTACAGCGAGCCGACCGTGACCGCCCTCGGCCTCCTGGCCTGCGCCGTCACCGCGCGCCGCCGGTCGACCCGGCACGCGCGCCGGGGCAGGTGATCTCCCGTATCGCCCCCGGCACACGGCCCGCGGCGGAATCCCCGCTCCCGGCCGTACATCACCGACGGTGAGGGCCTGCACGAGGCCGGGTGGAGCGTCCTGCCGGGCTTCCGGGGGCGGCCGGCGCGACCACACGGAGGCGGCCCGCCGACCGCGTCGGCCGCGCGCCGGCGGGTCCGCCTCGCCGTGGCCCGGAAACGGCGTGGAGCCGCCGGGGCCCGCGGTGGCATCCTGGCCGCGTGAACGGACCGGAGATCCACATCAGCTTCGCGCCCGCCCTCGGCCTGTTCGTCCCGGCGCCGCGGCGCGGTGGGCGTACGGCCCTGGTGACGGACGGCGTGTCGACGCTCGGCCACGTCGTGGAGTCCCTCGGCGTACCGCTCACCGAGGTGGGCGCCCTGCTCGTGGACGGCGCGCCGGTCCCGGCCGCGCACGTGCCGGCGGCGGGCGAGGAGGTCGAGGTGCGGGGCGTCAGCCGCCCCCAGGAGGTGCCGGGCGCGCCCCTGCGCTTCCTGCTCGACGTCCACCTCGGCACCCTCGCCCGGCGCCTGCGGCTGCTGGGCGTCGACGCCGCGTACGAGAGCGAGGACGTCGGCGACGCCGCGCTGGCCGCCCAGTCGGCCCGGGAGCGCCGTGTCATGCTCTCCCGCGACCGGGGCCTGCTGCGCCGCCGCGAACTGTGGGCGGGGGCCTACGTGTACAGCCACCGGCCCGACGAGCAGCTGCGCGACGTGCTGGAGCGGTTCGCCCCGCCGCTGGCGCCGTGGACCCGGTGCACGGCCTGCAACGGGGTGCTGACGGACGCGGACAAGGACGAGGTGCGCGAGCGCCTGGAGCACGGCACGCGGCGGACGTACGACGTGTTCGCCCGCTGCACGGCGTGCGACCGCGTCTACTGGCGGGGCGCCCACCACGCACGGCTGGACGACATCGTCCGCACGGCCCTGCGCGAGTTCGGCGGCGCCCCGGCCTGACGGACGCGGCCTGACGGACACGGCGGCCCGGCCTGACGGGACCGGCCTGACGGGACCGGCCTGACGGGACCGGCCTGACGGACACGGCGGCGCGGGACCCTCCGGAGGACGGAGGAGCACCGGCCGCCGAACGGAAATCCCGGCCGGGCCCATCGGAAACCTCGATGATCATGTACATCCCACGGGCGGGGCGCCGCGCCTATGCTGGCGCCGTACCGCTCGCCGCCGCCCCGAGGAGCACCCCGCCATGACCGCCGCAGCCGCCCTGCCCGTCGCCGTCGTCACCGGAGCCAGCAGCGGCATCGGCGCCGCGACCGCGCGCCACCTGGCCGCGGCCGGCCACCGTGTCGTGCTCACGGCCCGCCGCGAGGACCGCATAAAGACGCTGGCCGCCGAGCTGACCGGGGCCGGCCACCAGGCCGAGGCGTACGCCCTGGACGTCACCGACCGCCCGGCCGTCGACGCGTTCGCGGCCTCGCTGGACCGCTGCGACGTCCTGGTGAACAACGCGGGCGGCGCGCTCGGCGCCGACCCGGTGGCGACCGGTGACCCCGAGGACTGGCGCCGCATGTACGACGTGAACGTCCTCGGCACCCTCCACATGACGCAGGCGCTGCTGCCCGCGCTCACCGCGAGCGGCGCCGGCACGGTCGTCGTGGTGTCCTCCACGGCCGGCCACGCCACGTACGAGGGCGGCGCGGGGTACGTCGCGGCGAAGAACGGCGCGCGCGTCCTGGCCGAGACGCTGCGCCTGGAGATCGTCGGCACACCGGTGCGGGTCGTCGAGGTGGCGCCCGGCATGGTGAAGACGGAGGAGTTCGCCACGACCCGGTTCCGGGGCGACACGGAGCGGGCGGCGAAGGTGTACGAGGGCGTGGCCGACCCGCTGTCGGCGGACGACGTGGCGGACACCATCGCCTGGGCCGTGTCCCGCCCCCCGCACGTCAACATCGACCTGCTGGTCGTCCGGCCCCGCGCCCAGGCGTCCAACCACAAGGTGCACCGGGAGATCTGACCCCCGGGCCCCGGCCCCGGCGACTCCCGGCCCCGGCGCCCCCTCACCCCTTCACGCAGACGACCTGCTTCAGCTTGGCGACGACCTCCACGAGGTCGCGCTGCTGGTCGATGACCTTCTCGATCGGCTTGTACGCGCTGGGGATCTCGTCCACGACGCCCGAGTCCTTGCGGCACTCCACCCCGCGCGTCTGCTCCTCCAGGTCCCGCGTGGTGAAGCGCCGCTTGGCGGCGTTGCGGCTCATACGCCGGCCGGCGCCGTGCGAGGCGGAGTTGAAGGACTTCTCGTTGCCGAGGCCCTTCACGATGTACGAGCCGGTGCCCATGGAGCCGGGGATGATGCCGTACTCGCCGCTGCCCGCGCGGATCGCGCCCTTGCGCGTGACGAGCAGGTCCTTGCCGTCGTACCGCTCCTCCGCCACGTAGTTGTGGTGGCAGGAGATCTCCCGCTCGAAGGTCACGCCGGCCTTCTCGAACTCCGCGGCGACCACGCCCTTGAGGAGCGCCATCATGACGGAGCGGTTGTACTTCGCGTACTCCTGCGCCCAGAAGAGGTCGTTGCGGTAGGCGGCCATCTCGTCGGTGCCGGCGACGAAGACGGCGAGGTCCCGGTCGATCAGGTCCTGGTTGTGCGGGAGCGCGCGGGCGACGCCGATGTGGTGCTCGGCCAGCTCCTTGCCGATGTTCCGCGAACCGGAGTGCAGCATCAGCCACACCGAACCGGTCGAGTCCAGGCAGACCTCGACGAAGTGGTTACCGCTTCCGAGCGTTCCCATCTGCTTCGTGGCGCGTTCCTGACGGAACCTGACCGCCTCGGCGACACCGCCGAACCGCGCCCACAGGTCGTCCCACCCGGCCGCCGCGAAGCCCGCGAGCCGGTCCGGGTCGACCATCTCGTCGTGCATGCCCCGGCCCACCGGGATGGCCCGCTCGATGCGCGCGCGTAGCCCCGACAGGTCGTCCGGCAGGTCGCCGGCGGTCAGCGAGGTCCGCACGGCCGACATGCCGCAGCCGATGTCGACGCCGACCGCCGCCGGGCAGACGGCGCCGCGCATGGCGATGACGGACCCGACCGTCGCCCCCTTGCCGAAGTGGACGTCCGGCATGACGGCGAGCCCCTCGATCCACGGCAGGGTCGCGGTGTTCCGCAGCTGCTGGAGGGCGGCGCCCTCCACCGTGGCCGGGTCCGCCCACATCCGGATGGGCACCTTCTCGCCCGGCACCTCGACGTACGCCATACTCCCTCGATCCCCCAGAAAAGTCAGAAAGCGCAAAATCCGGCGCCAGAACTGACATAAGTGACAGCAGACCGGCAGCAACGGCGCGCGTGCGATACACATTGTGTTCACCGGCCGCCGATCACCGGCAAGCTGTTTTCACCGTGACCGCAGGGAAGGGAGCCCGGGACCTTGCAGCGAAGGGCGTACGCAACCGGTCTGGCCGCGCTCCTCGCGGCACTCAGCGCGACCGCCCTCGCGGGGTGCAGCTCCGGCTCCGGCGCGAGCGGGTCGGGCATCGACGCCAAGGCCGGCACCGCCGCCGAGGCCGTCGCCCAACCCGGCCGCTACCGGACCCTGTTCGAGCCGTGCGGCTCCGTCTCGCGCACCACCCTGAGCGAGATGCTGCCCGCCGTGACCGCCCTCCCGACCGACCGCCGCGACCGCGTCCTGCGCGGGACGGCGGCCGTCACGTACGACACGGACCGCCGCGTCGGGTGCACCTGGAAGGCCGACGGCCAGGACGCGATCCAGCACCTGACCCTCGACTTCGAGCGGGTCGTCTCCTACGACCCCGCCGTCAGCGACGAGACGCGGGCGCAGGAGGTGTACACGACCAAGGAGTCGGCAGCCGGCATCGCCCCCGCCGCACCGCCTTCGACGGCCCCCGCCCCGGCGGCCCCTGCCCCCGGCGGCACCGGCACCGCCCCGGCCCCCGGCGCCACCGCCCGGGCCCCCGGCGGCAGCGGGACCGGCACGTCCCTCGCCGCGGGCAGTGCCACCGCCGGCACCCCCGCCGGCACCGCCGGCGAGCAGGCGCAGACCGTCGCCCCCACCGGCCCCGCGGCGACGGCGCCCCCCTCCCCCGGCCCCTCGGGGCCGCCCGAGGGGCTTCAGCCCCGGACGCTCGCCGACCTCGGCGACGCGGCGTTCCTCGACGACCGCCTGTCCCCCGCCGGTTCGGCCACCCAGCAGCGGGTCGTCAGCGTGGTCTTCCGCACATCGAACGTGATCGTGACCGTCCGGTACGCGGTGCAGCCGACGCGTGTCGGGGACGTTCCGGACAGTGAGGAACTGCAGGACAGGGCGCGGCGGCTGGCGGTCGGTCTGGCCGAGCGGTTCGACGAGTGACCCGCGTTCCGGGCTGCGGGGACCGCCGGCGCACGGCGCCCCCGCCCGCACCGGCCGCCCCCGGCGGGGTGCCGGGACGGGCTACCGTGGCCGGGCCGGATCGCCCGGACCGTACGACCGGACCGTATGACAGGCCGGTACGAGCGACTCGTACGACAAGCGACAGAGCGACTGAAGGAACCATGCACCGATCAGCCCCGCGTCTCACCCGCATACTCGCCTGCGCCGCCGTCCCGGTGATGCTGGTCGCCACCGGCTGCTCGTCGGACGACGCCCCCGAGGCGTCGGCGTCGCCCTCCGCGCCCGCGGCCGGCGGCGCCTCGGCCGCGCCCGCCTCGTCCGCGCCGCCCGCGCCGAGCGTCACCCCGGCGAAGTACGCCAAGCTGCCCGACGCGTGCAAGGCCGTCACCGCCAAGACGGTCGAGGACCTCGTCCCCGAGGTGAAGAAGAAGGCCGGTACGCCCGGAAAGTCCTCCGACCTCAACGCCCGCGGCAACTGCTCCTGGAACGGCCTGGAGGACAACGGCGTCAAGGGCTCCGACTACCGCTGGCTCGACGTCTCGTTCCTGCGCTTCGACTCGGACCAGACGCTCGGCGGCGGCGAGAAGCGCGCCCAGGACAAGTACGTCGCCAAGGTCGCCGAGGTGAAGGCCACCGAGGGCGCCATCGACCTGCGCACCTCCTCCGCGCCCGGCGTCGGCAACGAGGCCCGCGCGATCAGCTACTCCCTGAAGAAGACGGGCGAGACCTTCCGCTACGGCGTGATCGTGGCCCGCGCGGAGAACGTCGTGGTCACCGTCTCCTACAACGGCACCGGCTACGCGGGCGCCAAGGCCCCGGCCGCGGGCGAGCTGATGGAGGGCACCGTGAAGGCCGTCAAGGACGCCATCGCCGCCGTCACCGCCGCCAACAAGTAACCGACGGTAGCCCTGCACCGTCAGGATCCGGCCTCCCCCGGGCGGCCGGATCGCTGGCGCGTGTGCCAGGCTGTGCGCGCGAACGCTGAGGCGAACCAGGGGAGGCAACGCGGGTGGCCGCCATGCAACTGACCAGGATGCACCGCGTTTTGATCGGTGTCGTGGTCGCCGGTGCCCTGATCATCGCGGGCATCGGCTTCGCGGGCTCGTACGCCGCCGTGCGGGAACTCGCGGAGAAGAAAGGTTTCGGCGACTTCTCGCTGGTCTTTCCCATCGGCATCGACGCCGGCATCTGCGTCCTGCTCGCCCTGGACCTGCTGCTGACCTGGCTCCGCATCCCGTTCCCGCTGCTGCGGCAGACGGCGTGGCTGCTGACCGCCGCGACCATCGCCTTCAACGGCGCCGCCGCGTGGCCGGATCCGCTCGGTGTGGGGATGCACGCCGTCATCCCGATGCTGTTCGTCGTGGCCGTCGAGGCGGCCCGCCACGCCGTCGGCCGCATCGCCGACATCACGGCCGACAAGCACATGGAGGGCGTGCGGCTCACCCGGTGGCTGCTGTCGCCCGTGCCGACCTTCCGGCTGTGGCGGCGCATGAAGCTGTGGGAGCTGCGGTCGTACGAGCAGGTCATCAAGTTGGAGCAGGACCGGCTGATCTACCAGGCACGCCTCCAGGCCCGGTTCGGCCGCGCGTGGCGGCGCAAGGCGCCCGTGGAGGCGCTGATGCCGCTGCGCCTCGCGAAGTACGGCGTCCCGCTCGCGGAGACCGCTCCGGCGGGCCTGGCCGCGGCGGGCATCGAACCGGTGCTCCTGCCCCCGAACCCGGCGGCCCCGGCTTCGGCGGCCCCGGACGCGCACGCACCGGCGGTCACGGCGGTCCCGGCCGCCGCGGCGGTGACGGCGGTGACGGCCCAGGAGGCGCCCGTGGCGCTGGCCGCCGCGGCGGTGGCGGAACTCCCCCAGGCCCCGACCCCCGTCCCGCCGGCCGGCGCGCCCCAGGAGCACGCCCCCACGGCCCCGACCGCCGCACCCGCCACCACCACCGCCCAGGACCCCACCGCCCAGGCCCCCGCCGGGCCGGCCACCGGGAACCCCGCCGCCGAGCCGGCCCAGGCCCCCGGTTCCCCCGCCCAGCATCCGACGGCACCCCACCCCGCCCAGGCACCGGCCCACCAGCAGCCCCAGGCAGCCGTCCCGGCCCCGGAGCACCAGCAGCCTCAGCCCCAGGCAGCCGCCCCGGCCCCGGAGCACCACCAGCCCCAAGCCCACCCGCACCACGAGCGTCCCGAGGCCCACCCCGAGTCCGTCCCGGCACCCCGGTCGGCGCCCCAGCACGAGCCGGTGGCCGGCCCCCACCCCGAGCCCGCGCCCACCGGGCAGCCGCCCGCACCCGCCGAGCACGTCAGCCCCTGGTTCGCGGCGCCGAAGGCCCCGCAGGAGCACACGGCGTACACGGGCTCCTACGCCCCGGCCGCGTACACCGAGGGAGCCGACGAGGTCCCGGAGGTGAACGAGGCCGAGTACCTCCACGCCGCCTACGGAGCGTTCCAGGCGTACGCCGACGAGCACCGCGTCCCGCCCGCCATCGACGCCCTCATCCACCACCTGGCGACCGCGCAGGGCCTCCACCATCCCCGCTCCACCGGGCTGCTGCGCCGCATGTACCCGGACTTCATCGCGCGCTACCAGGCGGAGATGCCCGAGGACCACATCGCCTGACGGCGGCCCCGGCGCCCACGCGCCGCGCGCCCGACGCCCCGGTGACCGGCACCCACCGAACCCACGAACCCTCCGAACCGACCACACCCACCGGCCCCACCGGCCCCACCGGCCCCACCGGCAAGGCAATCCCCGCCACCCCCACCGCCTCTGCGGAACGTCCCGTATCCGCCGCCGCGCTTCCGCGTTGGTCACTACGGCCGCGTCGCCGTCATCCTCGCCGCCTGCCTACGCCCTGCTGGCCGCCGCCCTCGCCCGAGCCCCGCAGGCCGACACCGCGCAGATGGCGCACGCGCAGCGACGCGTGAAGGGCCCCACCCTCAGGGTGGGGCCCTTCACGACGTCGCCGGGGAACGTCCCGCAGGACACCCCCGTCAGCCCGTCAGCCCTACGGGACCGGTCCGACCGGACCCGTCACACCGGACCCGTCACACCGAACCCGTCACAC
The DNA here is from genome assembly GCF_008704425.1 of Streptomyces fradiae ATCC 10745 = DSM 40063. NCBI lineage: Bacteria > Bacillati > Actinomycetota > Actinomycetes > Kitasatosporales > Streptomycetaceae > Streptomyces > Streptomyces fradiae. The sequence continues at coordinate 3,869,270 of NZ_CP023696.1, read as the reverse complement.
CGGACCCGTCCGGCCGAGCACGCCCAGCCGGGCTGGCCCCAGCAGGCCCGCCCGACCGGACCACCCCGGACCGCACAACCAGGACCGCCCAACCGGGCCCGTCCGGTCCGGCCCTCACGCGGCCAGCAGCTTGCGGACGCGGTCCGCGCCGACGGCCAGGAGCAGCGTCGGGAGGCGGGGGCCCGTGTCCCGGCTGACCAGCAGGCGGTACAGGAGGGCGAAGAAGTCGCGCTGCGCCGCCTTCAGCTCCGGCGTCGGCTTCGCCTCCGGGTCCAGTCCGGCCATGACCTTCGGCACGCCGTAGACCAGCGTCGTCAGGCCGTCCAGCGACCAGTGGCTGTCCAGGCCCTCCAGGAGCAGCCGCAGCGACTCGCGGCCCTGCTCGTCGAGGGAGCCCAGCAGCTCCGTGTCCGGCTCGTCGCGCACGATCGTGCGGGCCTCGGCCGGGACCTGGGTGGTGATCCAGTTCTCCGCGCGGTCCAGCCTCGGCCGGGCCTCGTCCAGGGAGGAGAGCGGATTCGCCGGGTCCAGCTCGCTCAGGATGCGCAGCGTCTGCTCGTCGTGTCCGGCCGTGATGTCCACGACCGAGGCGAGCGTCCGGTACGGCAGCGGGCGCGGCGTACGCGGCAGCTCGCGGGCGGCCGTGCGGACCGCGCGGGAGTGCGCGGCGGCGTCGGCCGGCAGCACCGTGCCGTCCGCGACCTTCGCCTCCAGCTTGTCCCACTCGTCGTAGAGCCGCTGGATCTCCTGGTCGAAGGCGATCTTGAAGGACTGGTTCGGCCGGCGGCGGGCGTACAGCCAGCGCAGCAGCGGCGCCTCCATGATCTTCAGGGCGTCGGCGGGCGTGGGCACGCCACCCTTGGAGGAGGACATCTTCGCCATGCCGGAGATGCCCACGAAGGCGTACATCGGACCGATCGGCTGGACGCCGTCGAAGACCTCGCGCACGATCTGCCCGCCGACGACGAACGACGAGCCGGGCGACGAGTGGTCGACGCCGCTGGGCTCGAAGATCACGCCCTCGTACGCCCAGCGCATCGGCCAGTCGACCTTCCAGACGAGCTTGCCGCGGTTGAACTCGCTGAGCAGCACGGTCTCGGAGAAGCCGCACACGCAGCCGTACGTCAGCTCCGTGGTCGTGTCGTCGTACGACGTGACGGTCGTCAGGTCGCGCTCGCAGCGGCCGCAGTACGGCTTGTACGGGTAGTACCCGGCCGCGCCGCCCGAGCCGTCGTCCTCGCTGGCGGCGCCGGAGCCCTCGGCTGCCTCCAGCTCGGCCTCGTCGACCGGCTTCTGCTGCTTCTGCTTCGGCTGCGCCTTGGCCTTCGGCTGGCCGGTGGCCTTGTCCTTCGTCCGGTACCGGTCGAGGATCGCGTCGATGTCCGCGCGGTGCTTCATCGCGTGCAGGATCTGCGCGCGGTAGGCGCCGCTCGTGTACTGCTCGGTCTGGCTGATGCCGTCGAACTCGACGCCCAGCTCGGCGAGCGACTCGACCATGGCCGCCTTGAAGTGCTCAGCCCAGCTCGCGTGCGGGGAGCCGGCCGGGGCCGGGACGGAGGTGAGCGGCTTGCCGATGTGCTCGGCCCAGGAGCCGTCGACACCGGGGACGCCGGCCGGGACCTTGCGGTAGCGGTCGTAGTCGTCCCAGGAGATCAGGTGCCGGACCTCGTGCCCGCGGCGGCGGATCTCGTCGGCCACCAGGTGCGGGGTCATGACCTCGCGGAGGTTCCCCAGGTGGATGGGGCCGGACGGGGAGAGGCCGGAGGCGACGACGACCGGTTTGCCAGGCGCACGTCGCTCCGACTCGGCGATGACCTCGTCCGCGAAACGGGAGACCCAGTCGGTCTCGGTGCTGCTCTGAGCCACGATCGGCACGTCCTTGGTGTTCGTGTGGGTGTACTGCGGGTTCGTAGTGTTCCGAAGGATCTCCGGGGGCCTCCGAGGAGCCCTCGAAGAGTTCCGGACGGGTCGGCCCGAGGGCGGCGCCGCCCCTCGCACATTCTCCCAGACGGGACGACCGCGCCGGAGGTTGTCCACAGGCGGGACTCGTTCCGCCGGGTTGTCCACAGGTTGGGAAACGTGTGGGAAAGAGGTTGCTCGACCATGGGACACTTGACAACCGGAAAAGCCCCGGCCGGACACGGCGGACACGAAGCCCGCCCGGTCACGGCACACCGGCGCACCACCAGCCCCGCCCAAGACCCCGACTCAGGAACGGAAGCTCATGGCCTCGGTCCCTTCCCTCGCTTCGACCGTGCAGCAGCGCCTCGCGGACGCCCTTTCGGCAGCCCTGCCGGAGGCCGGCTCCGCCGACCCGCTGCTGCGACGTAGCGACCGGGCCGACTTCCAGGCCAACGGCATCCTGGCGCTCGCGAAGAAGCTGAAGGGCAACCCCCGCGAGCTGGCCGCCCAGGTCGTCGGCGCGCTCCCGGCGGACGACGGCGTGCTGAAGGAGGTCGAGGTCTCCGGCCCCGGCTTCCTCAACATCACCGTCGGCGACGGTGCCATCGTGGAGACGCTGGCGGCCCGCGCCGCCGACGACCGCCTCGGCGTGCCGTCCGCGGAGCACCCCGGCACGACGGTGATCGACTACGCCCAGCCGAACGTGGCGAAGGAGATGCACGTCGGGCACCTGCGGTCCGCCGTCATCGGCGACGCGATGGTGCGGATCCTGGAGTTCGCGGGCGAGAAGGTCGTCCGGCGCCACCACATCGGCGACTGGGGCACCCAGTTCGGCATGCTCATCCAGTATCTGATCGAGCACCCGCACGAGCTGGACCACAAGGCGGACACGGGCGACGCGCAGACCTCCGGCGAGGAGGCCATGTCGAACCTGAACCGGCTGTACAAGGCGTCCCGCGCGCTGTTCGACTCGGACGAGGAGTTCAAGGCGCGCTCCCGGGACCGGGTCGTCCTGCTCCAGTCCGGCGACCCCGAGACGCTGCGGCTGTGGCAGCGCTTCGTGGACGAGTCGAAGATCTACTTCTACTCGGTCTTCGACAAGCTGGACATGGAGATCCGCGACCCGGACGTGGTCGGCGAGTCCGGTTACAACGACATGCTCGACGAGACGTGCCGCCTCCTGGAGGAGTCGGGGGTCGCGGTCCGCTCGGAGGGCGCGCTGTGCGTCTTCTTCGACGACGTGAAGGGCCCGGACGGCCAGCCGGTCCCGCTGATCGTCCGCAAGTCGAACGGCGGCTACGGCTACGCGGCGACCGACCTGTCCGCCATCCGCGACCGGGTGCAGAAGCTCGGCGCGACCACCCTGCTGTACGTGGTGGACGCCCGGCAGTCGCTGCACTTCAAGATGGTCTTCGAGACGGCGCGCCGGGCGGGCTGGCTCGGCGACGACGTGAAGGCCGTGCAGCTCGCCTTCGGCACGGTCCTCGGCAAGGACGGCAAGCCGTTCAAGACCCGTGAGGGCGAGACGGTCCGGCTCGTGGACCTGCTGGACGAGGCGGTCGAGCGGGCGTCGTCGGTCGTCCGGGAGAAGGCCGAGAGCCTGCCGGAGGCCGATCGGCTCACCGAGGAGGAGATCGCCGAGCGCGGCACGCAGGTGGGCATCGGCGCGATCAAGTACGCCGACCTGTCGACTTCCGCGGTCCGCGACTACAAGTTCGACCTGGACCAGATGGTGTCGCTGAACGGCGACACGTCGGTGTACCTCCAGTACGCGTACGCGCGTATCCGGTCCATCGTCCGCAAGTCGGGCGACGCGAAGCCGGCCGCCCACGCGGAGCTGGGGCTGGCCCCGGCGGAGCGCGCGCTCGGCCTGCACCTGGACCAGTTCGGCGAGGTGATCGCCGAGGTGGCCGCGTCGTACGAGCCGCACAAGCTGGCCGCGTACCTGTACCAGCTGTCGTCGCTGTTCACGACCTTCTACGCGGAGTGCCCGGTGCTGAAGGCGGACACCCCGGAGCAGGTGGAGAACCGGCTGTTCCTGTGCGACCTGACCGCGCGGACGCTCAGCAAGGGCATGGCCCTCCTGGGCATCCGCACCCCCGAGCGCCTCTGACCCGACTGACCCGAGCGGCTCGGGCCCGCCCACGCGGACCCGAGCCGCACCGGGCCACTTCAGGCCCGGGCAGGCGCCCCAGCCCCCGACACGCGGCCGCCCCCTCCACGGGCCGGCCGCGTTCGTGCGGTCCGGCCACCGAGCCACGACGCGGCGGCGCCTCGCAGCTCCGCGCGCGGCGGCGAGGCACGACCGGCGCCACACGCGATGGAGCGTGCGGCGCCCTTTCGCATGGGTCGGCCGCTACCCGGCCTGATGGCGGCGGCGGTACCTGCGGGCAGCCCACACACCGACGAGCACGCCGGTGACCGATGCGGCCCCAGCCGTTGGCGGTCGCCTCGCCGCCGCTCTTCGCGGCGGACCAGAGCCACGTCGGGACAACCGCGCACACCAGGCTGACGGACACGAACGAGGCGAGTTCGGTCCACCAGTCCTGGATGCCGTAGGCCATGTCCGCCATGATGCGCAGCTACCCGCCTGCTATCAGCAGCACCAGCCCCATCAGCGTCATCATCCCTTGGAACATGACTGAGACCCCTGCGATCAACTGCACCCAGCCGATCGGCCGCCCCGGCGGGGGCGGCTCGGCTTTCCGCATGAAGGCGAGCCACGTCCAGGCCACGGCGCACGCCGAGACAAGGGTGATCGTGCCGACGTTCTCGCTGTCCACGATCATCGCGCGCATGGTCCACCCGAGGGCCAGGAGCACTGGCACGAGTAGCACCAGTCTGACGAGTGGCGTACGCCGGACCCCCGGCCGTGGCCGCGCGGACGAGCGGGATTCCTGAGAGAAGAGATCATCGAGGGTGAACGGGGAGGTGCCCTGCGACCGGGTCCCCTGCTCGTCTTCCCCATGGACCAGCACGTCGATCGCCGCCCGCATCGCGGCCGCGTCCTGGTGGCGGTCCTCCAGGTTCTTCGCCAGAGCTCGGGCGAGCACTGACTCGACGGGCGCCGGAACGATGACGCCCACCGAGGCCAGGGTCGGCGGCGGGGTGTGGAGATGGGCGTAGCCGATGGACCAGGCCGAGTCCGCGTCGAACGGCACGCGGCCCGACAGCAGATGGAAGAGCAGGACGCCCACCGAGTAGAGGTCGGACCGGCCGTCGATGTCCCGGCGCCCCTCCACCTGCTCGGGGGACATGTAGTGCGGTGTTCCGACGACAGTGCCGGTACGGGTGAGGGCGGTGCGATCGGCCACCGCGGCGATCCCGAAGTCGGTGACCTTCGCCGCCCCGTCCTCGGTCAGCAGGATGTTGGCCGGCTTGATGTCACGATGCACCACGCCTCGCGCATGGGCCGCGGCCAGGGCCGACAGTACCTGTGAGGCCAGTCGCAGCGCTTCGGCAAGGGGCAGCTTCCCCCGCTCGCGCAGGAGATCGGCGAGGGATCGGCCGGGTACCAGCTCCATCACCAGGTACGGGATCGACCGGCCGCCGGCGCCGGGCCGCTGTTCCTCGCCCGCGTCGTGGACGGCCACGATGTTCGGGTGGCTCAACCCGGCCATGGTCTGGGCCTCGCGTTGGAAGCGCGTGGTCCAGCCGGAGTCGTGGAGCAGGTCCCCTCGCACTCCCTTGAGTGCGACGAAGCGGGCGAGCCGCTCGTCCCGGGCGCGATAGACCTGCGCCATCCCGCCGCCGCCGATCACGTCCACGATCCGGTAGCGGCCATGGGCCACGGTCGATCCGACAGCGAATAACTCCCCCATGGCCGGCATGGTAGGCGAGGGGGGCGAAAGACGGGGCCCGTCTTCGGGGACAGCCGCGTTCGTCGGAGCGAGCTCCGGCCATGCCCCGTCACCCGTCCATCGGGAGCCATTCGCTGCCGCCCAGCAGGTAGCCGTACTGGGGCCGGCCCGTGAGGGCGCTGACCTCGAAGGGGCGGCCGCGGTCGTCGATCCGCAGGGTGCCCTGCCGACCGCCGCTGCTCCACTCCAGCTCCAGGTACCAGCGCACCGAGTGCCCCGCCGTGTGCGCGGTGACCTTCAGCACCTGCGGGTCGGTCGCGGAGACCTTGTACGGGAAGTCGCTCGCCGGGATCACCCGGTCGCCCTGCCGGCCGGCGACCGGCACGACGCGCGGCTGGGCCGCGTCCAGGTTGACGTCGAGGCCCATGGGCGTCATCTCGCCGCCGCAGCCCACGCCCATCCAGTACGCGTTGCCGGGCAGGGGCGCGGCCCTGTCCACCACGCGCACGCGCAGGGCGTGGAGCACCACGGCCTCCTCGCCGGTGCCCTGGACGGCCAGTTCCGTCAGCACGTTCTCACCCGGCGCCCCGCCCAGTCCGGTGATCCAGTTGCGTGCGCCCTGCTCACTGGGCGGCGGCGGCATCCGGTCGGCCGGCCGGTCCACCACGTACGCCTGGTCGCAGGGGTGGGTCCAGACGTACGGGCGGACGTCCACGGTCAGCGGTGCGCCTCCGCGCCGCCGTTCCGCCACGCCCCCGGCGGGCCCGGCCGCACGCGACGGCGCGGGCCCCGTCCGGTCCGCGGAGGGGAGGGGAGTGGCGGGCGGGGGCAGGGCCGGGGCGGCGGTGGGAGAGGGTGAGGGTGAAGGGTTGGGCGTACCGGTGGGGCGGGCGGTACCCGGCGCCTGGGAGGGGGAGACGGCCCGTCGCGCGCCGTCCATGGCGGCTGCGCCCTCGCCGGTGCCGGAGTGCAGGGTCAGGGCGAGGGCGGCGGCCGCGGCCGTGGCGGTGAGCACGACGGCCGCGGCGGCCGCGGCGACCCGGACACGCCGCCGGGCGCGGCTGGTGCCGCCGGGCCGATCGGTGCGCGGCCGACCCGGGTCGGGTTGTACGGCGGCGGGGTCGGGGCCTTGGCCGTCGGGGTCGGGGCCGTGGGGGTCGGGGCCTTGGCCGTCGGGGTCGGGTTGTACGGCGGCGGGCTGGTCGGTCGCGGGTCGGCCGGTCTCGGGCTGTGCGGCGGCGGGCTGGTCGGTCGCGGGTCGGCCGGTGGCGGGCTGGTGGCCCCCGGGCCGGTCGGTGCCGACACCTTCGCCTTCGGGCCGGTCGGTCGCGGGGCGGCCCTCTGCGGGCCGGTCGGCACCGGCGGGCCCGCCTGCGGGGTGCCCGCCTGGCCGGTCGCTTCCGGTTCGGTGCGGGATCCGCGGTGCGGTGACCGGTGGCTCGGCCCCGTCCGTCTCCGGGCCGGGAGCGGTACCGCTGTCCGGCCGGGTTCCGGGGCCCGTACCGGCGTGGGTGACGTCGCCCGGACGGTGCGGTGGGGCGCCCCCGCCGGGCGCGGGGCCCTCGGGGGTTGCCGTACCGGCGCCCGCGGCCCCGGTCGAGGGTGCGCCCGTACCGGAAGTGACCTCCGCACCGGCGACAAAGGCCGCCGTACCCGACGCGGACCCCGCACCCGCAGAGGGCCCCGCCCCGGACGGACCCCCCGCCGCCGGCCGCTCCGGGCCGGCCGCCCGGCTCCGGCGGCGGTCCTCGTCGGCGACGATCCAGGCGCGGTGCAGGGCCACCATCTCGTCCCGCGACGCCCCGCACAGCCGCGCGAGCCGCTCCACGGGGGCGAACCGCGTCGGCACCGCGTCGCCGTTGCAGTAGCGGTGCAGCGTCGACGCGCTCATGTGCGCCCGCCCGGCGAGGGCGCCGTAGCTCAGCCCGGACCGTTCCTTCAGCCTCCGCAACGCTCCCGCGAAGCCGTCCATCCCGCTCGCCACCGCGCCCTCCCCTTCCGCGCCCGTTCCAGGAACGCATTCCAGGCGCCCGGCGACCGTGCAGGTCAGAGCGGTTTCGGCGTTCCAGCGTCCCTCATTGTCCCGTGGGCATTGCCCCCAGATCACGCGGCTCGGCACGGTGTGTCCAGCACCACCGGAGACGGGAGCACCGATGCGGGCAGACCGCCGCTTCGCGCTCGTCGACGCCTGTGCCGTCGGCGTGCTGATCGCCTGCACGGCGATCGTCATCGCACTGATCAACCGTCACTGAGCCATACGAAACGGGGAGTACGAACCACCATGCGCACCTTCCGCACCCGCACCACCGCCGCCGCCGCGACCGCGTTCCTGGCCGCGCTGTCGCTCACCGCCTGCCAGAACGGCGGCTCCGACGCGGGCGCCGCGTCCGGCACCCCGGCCGTCACCGCCTCGACCGCACCCGTCGGCGCGGCCACCCAGGCCGACGCGAAGGCCACCCCCGAGGCGGGCACCGCCGGGACCGGCGACACCACCGGCAGCGGCACCCCGCGCCCCCGCCACACCTCCCTGAACGACGACGGCACCGGCACAAGCACGGGCACCGGCACCGGCACCGGCACCGGCACCGGCACCGGCGACAAGGCGAAGCCGGCCGCCAAGGACAAGGCCGCCGCCCCCGCCTCCTTCGTCACCTGCACCAGCGCGAACACCAGGGTCACCGTGACCAGGCCGACCCGCCCGATCAACCATCTGCTGATCACCGCCCAGAACACCGGCTCCCGCACCTGCCTCGCGTACGCGGCCCCGCTCCTCCGCTTCGACGACGAGCAGGCGGCGCCCGGCTTCGTCGAGGGCAGCCGCCCGCAGGCCGTGGTGACCCTCGCACCCGGCGAGGCCGCGTACGCGTCGGTCATCCTGAGCGGTGAGCGCGCGCCGGAGGAGGCGAACGGCCGGGTCACGAAGCGGCTCAGCGTGCTGTTCGCCGCCCGCGACGCCTCAGGGTCGGTCGGCGCGCCGGCCACGGTGAAGCTCCCGGCCGGCACGTACAAGACGGACGACGTGGCAGTGACGTACTGGCAGAGCAGCCTGGACGACGCCCTCAGCTTCTGAGCGGCCCCCGCCGGCACCGCGCGGGACGACCGGTCAGACGCCCGGAAACCGGGCCACCACAGGCAGAACGGCCAGGGGCAGGACGGCCAAGGGCAGGACGGCCAAGGGCAGGACGAACGACGACACAGCCCAAGGACCGATCAGGGCGGGACGGCGCACCACAGCGCCGTCCCGCCCTCGCCGCGGTGCGGTCCCGAGCCCCCGCGACAGCCGCCCGGCCGAACGGACCCCTGCCTCACGGCCCCACGGCCTCACGAGCCCACGGCCCCACGGCCCCGCAGCCTCACGGCCCCGCAGCCATACAGCCCCGCAGCCCCGCAGCCCCAGGGTGCCCGGCTCCGAGGCGGGGGCCTCAGATCAGCGGACGGGAAGGCTTCCCCTTCACCTCGTCGATCTCGACATGCGCCTTCTGCAGCAGTTGCGTGGCGATGTCCATGAGGGCGCGGGCGCCCGCGATCTCCTCGCCGACGCGCAGTTGCTCGGAGTCGGTCGGGTGGCGCTGGGCCTGCCCGTGCCCCCGCACCTCGGTCCCGTCCCCGAGCCGTACGAGAGCGGCGGCCCTGGTCCGGTTGCCGTCCTCCTGGAACTCCATGTCGACGTGCCATCCGACTAGCGTGTGCATACGGAACACCTCCAGTACCTCCCTTCCAGGGTGCTCCGCTTCCCGCCGTTCCGCCCCTCCGGGCCGCCCTCACCTCGCCCACCGCCCCACCGACCCCACCCATCCCGCGCGCCCACCACCCGCCCCGAAAACCCGTCCCGCACCCCGTCCAGGCGCCCCTACGATCCCCCCATGCGCTACGCAGACGGCCCCACCGCGACCGCCGAGACGACCATCGCCGCACCGCCCGCCCGGGTCTGGGAGCTGGTGACGGACATAGGGCTCCCCGCCCGCCTGAGCCCCGAGCTCAAGAGCGCCACCTGGCTGGACGGCGCCTCCGCGCCCGCCCTCGGCGCCCGGTTCGAAGGGCACAACAGCCACCCCCGCGCCGGCACCTGGCGCACCCATTCCCACGTGGTCGAACTGGTCGAGCACCGCGCCTTCGCCTGGGCCGTCACCGACCCGGACGGCGGTTTCGGTGACGCCGCCCCCGACCCCACCCGTCCCCTGGCGTCCTGGCGCTTCGAGCTGTCCCCCGCCGCGGACGGCACCACGGTCCTCCGCCAGACCGTCCGCCTGGGCCCCGCCCCTTCCGGTCTCAGCCGCGTCATCGAAAGCGCCCCCGACCGGGAGGAGGCCATCATCGCCGCCCGTCTGGACGAGCTGAGCAGGAACATGACCACCACCCTCCAGGGCATCAAGGCGCTGGCCGAGGAGAGCGCCGGCTGAGGAAACCCCGGCCGCGGTGTCATCCGGGTACGCCGCGGCCGGGGTTTGTACGGGTGGAGAGGCGCCCCTCCGTCGCATCCACCCGCAGCAGCATCGAGGAGACCCGCACCCATGACCCGGACGAAGAAGTACGCGGCGGCCGTCGCGGTCGCCGCCGTACTGGTGGGCGTACCGACCGGCGCGTACGCCACCGCGGAACCGCCCACCCCGCCCGCAGCCCCGGCCGCTCCCGCCCCGGCCCCCGCTCTCCCCGCGGCCCCGGCCGCCCCCACCCCACCCGCGCTCCCCACCAACACCAGCAACACCACAGACACCACCCCCACCCCCGCCCCCACCCTCCGGGTCGTCCGGCCGGGCGAGCGGGTCGACGGCGGGGACGGCTGGACGCTCTGGCTGACCCGCGACGGCAAGCACTGGACGGGCCCCGACGGCTACGCGAACTTCCGCAGCGTCACCGACGGCAACATCGACATGAGCCGGCCGGGCGTCAGCCACCAGTCCCAGGGGGACGAGACGGGGGTCTTCCACTCGGGCCTGTACTACGGCACCAAGCGGGCCGCCCGCGTCGAGCTGATCGCCGCCGACGGCACGCGCACCCCCGCGTCCCTGCTCGAGCTGCCGGGCAGGCCCGGATGGGGCGTCTGGTACGTGAGCACGCCGCCCGCCACGGACCAGGGCGGCGAGGGCGTGGCCCTGTACGACCGCACGGGCAGGCTCATCGCCGAGCTGCCCGCCTTCTGACGAATCTCCGCACCGGCGGCGGGGCCCGACACGGGGCGGGCCCCGCCGCCCCCCGCACCCTGCCCCTCCCGGCAGCGCCCCGCCCCACACCGCCGTACGAACGCGAGGTTCAGCACCGTGCCGCACGGGTCCGACGCCGAGGCCACCGACTTCGCCGCCTTCGCCACGGCCGCCTGGCCGCGCCTGGTACGCACCGCGCGGCTGCTCACCGGGGACCACCACGAGGCGGAGGACCTGGTGCAGACGACGCTGGCCAAGGTGTACGGCCGCTGGTCGAAGGTGCCCCGCGACGAGGTCGACCTCTACGTGCGCCGCGCCCTGGTGAACAACAACCTCAGCCGCCTCCGCCGCAGGCGGGTCGTCCACCTGCTGACCCCGTTACTGCCGGACACCGCGCGCCACGCTCATGCGGGGCACGCCGACACGATCGACCAGCGCACCGCGCTCATGGCCGCGCTCGCCGACCTGTCCCCGCGGCAGCGCGCGGTGATGGTGCTCCGCTACTGGGAGGACCTGAACGAGCAGGACATAGCGCGGGTGCTCAACTGCTCCCTGGGCACGGTCAAGACCCACGCGCGACGGGGGCTGGAGGCGCTACGAGCCCACCCGGCCCTCACCCCCACCACCGCCGTCACCACCCCCACCACCGCCCCCACCGCCCCCACCACCGACACGACACCCACCCCCACCCCCACCCCCACGCCCGCACCCGCACCCGCACCCACACCCACACCCACCCAAACCCTCACCCCATCCCGCCCATCCCCCCACCCCCGGACCTCCCCCCTCTCCCCCGCCGCCACCCCCGGAGTCCAGCCATGACCCCCGAGCCCCCGACGCGTACGGAAGCCGGGCCGGACGAGGCCGAACGGCGACTGCGCGCGGCGCTGGCCGAGGCGGCCCACGAGGTGGCACCGGCCCCGGTCCCCCTGGCGGCCATCGCGCGGGAGGGCCGCACCCGGCGCCGCCGCCGCGCCACGGCCCTGGCCTCCGGATGCGCCCTGGCGGTGGCGGCCGTGACGCTCACCCTGGTGCAGGGACTGTCACCGGCCCGGCAGTCGGTACCCGCGAGGCCACCGGTCCCGGTACAGCAGCCGCCCGCGCCGAGCCCCCCGTCCCCGCCGGCCCCTCCGCGGCCGCCGAGGACCGTCGCGCCGGGCGAGCGGGTGGCGGCCGGGGGCGGCTGGACGGTGTGGCTCACCGACGACGGCAAGCACTGGTCGGGCCCCGACGGGTACGAGAACAGCCGCAGCGTCACCGACGGCAACGTCGACACGGACCGGCCGGGCATCACCCACCAGGCGCAGGGCGACGCGCGGGGCACGTTCCACTCCGGCCTGTACTACGGCACCACGGACGCGGCCCGCATGGAGATCACCGGGGCGAACGGCCGGAAGACCACGGCGACGCTCCTGCGGCTGCCGGGCGAACCGGCCTGGGGCGTCTGGTACGCCTCCACCCCGCCCACCCCGACCACGAGCCCCGTCACCACGACCGGCACCACCGACTCCGGCACCGGCGCCGGAACCACCACCAGCAGCGACAACACCGACACCACCGGCACATGGCCGGAGGACCGCGTCACCCTCTACGACACGACGGGCCGGATCATCGCGACACTCCCCTGACGGGCCCCCGCCCCGCCCGGCGCCCCGCCACCCGAAGCACCCACCGTCCGGGCGGCAGAGCGGAGGCTCGGCCCGCCCGTCACCCCCGGAGCCGCTGCGCGACCTCGGTGGCCCAGTAGGTGAGGATCATCTGCGCCCCGGCCCGGCGGATGCCGGTCAGGGACTCCAGGATCGCCGCGTCCCGGTCGATCCAGCCCTTCTCGGCGGCGGCCTCGATCATGGCGTACTCACCACTGATCTGGTACGCGGCGACCGGCACGTCCACGGCGTCGGCGACCTTGGCGAGGATGTCCAGGTACGGCCCGGCGGGCTTGACCATCACCATGTCGGCGCCCTCGTCCAGGTCGAGCGCCAGCTCGCGCAGCGACTCGCGGGCGTTGGCCGCGTCCTGCTGGTACGTCTTGCGGTCGCCGCGCAGGGAGGAGCCGACGGCCTCGCGGAAGGGGCCGTAGAAGGCGGAGGCGTACTTGGCGGTGTACGCCAGGATGGACACGTCCTCCTTGCCGATCGTGTCCAAGGCGTCCCGGATGACACCGACCTGGCCGTCCATCATGCCGCTCGGGCCCACGACATGGACCCCGGCGTCGGCCTGGACCTGCGCCATCTCGGCGTACCGCTCCAGGGTGGCGTCGTTGTCGACGCGGCCGTCGGCGTCGAGGACACCGCAGTGGCCGTGGTCGGTGTACTCGTCCAGGCACAGGTCCGACATGACCACCAGGTCGTCGCCGACCTCGGCGCGCACATCGCGGATGGCCACCTGGAGGATGCCGTCGGGGTCGGTTCCGGCGGTGCCGGCGGCGTCCTTCTTGGCCTCCTCGGGCACACCGAACAGCATGATCCCCGACACGCCGGCCTCGACGGCCTCGACGGCGGCCTTGCGGAGCGTGTCCCGCGTGTGCTGCACGACGCCCGGCATGGCCTGGATCGGCACGGGCTCGGACACGCCCTCGCGCACGAAGGCGGGGAGGATCAGGTCGGCGGGGTGCAGGCGGGTCTCGGCGACCATCCGCCGCATCGCGGGCGTGGTGCGCAGCCGCCGCGGCCGCGCTCCGGGGAAGGAACCGTACACAGTCATGCCTTCACGCTACGCCCGCCCCACCACCACCTTTGCCGACGCCCAGTCGGTGCGCCCGGCACCCGCCCACCACGCGGGGGCGGGCACTCCGACGGCCCCCGCGGCCGTACCACCGGGGGCGCCCGGCGGCGTCCGGGGCGCGGCCGCGGGGACTCCGGTCAGCGCTCGTTCACGTAGCTGCCGTAGACCCAGCGGGTCGCCGAGCGGCTCATCCGCGTCCAGTTCCCGCACCCCCACCCCCATCCCACGCACCCGCACCCCCACCCCCACCCCCACCCCATCCCACGCACCCGCACCCGCACCCGCACCCGCACCCGCACCCGCACCCGCACCCGCACCCGCACCCGCACCACCGGATACCGTGTCCCTCCGCGATCACGTCAAGACCGGGGGAGACAGACCGTGCGCAGCGCCGCAGTGACGGCCGAAGGGGACCGCATCCGGTGGGTCGAGCTGCCGGGCCGGGACCCGGCGCGCGTCTTCGTGCACGGACTGGGCGCCACGTCCCCCGCGTACTTCACCGCGACCGCCGCGCACCCCCTGCTGGCGGGCCACCGCTCCCTCCTGGTCGACCTGCTCGGCCACGGCCACAGCGACCGCCCCGTCTCGTTCGCCTACACCCTCGAGGACCACGCCGACGCGCTCGCCGCCGCCCTGCGCGCCGCCGACGTCGCCGGGGCCGAGCTGGTCGCCCACAGCATGGGCGGCTCGGTCGCCGTCGTGCTCGCCGCCCGCCATCCCGACCTGGTCTCCCGGCTCGTCCTGGTCGACGCCAATCTGGACCCGCTGCCCCGCCTCCCCGGTGCCGACGGGAGCAGCGGCATCGCGGCGTACACGGAGGAGGAGTTCGTCGCGGGCGGCTGGCGCGAGGTCCGCGACCGGGTGGGTGCGGGCTGGTGGTCCACGATGCGCCTGGCCGGGCTGGAGGCCCTGCACCGCAGCGCCGTCCACCTGACCGCCGCCACGGTCCCGACCATGCGGGAGTTGCTGCTCGCGCTGCCGGTCCCCCGCACGTTCCTGTTCCCGGAGGCCGACGCCCCGTTCCCGGGCGCGGACGGGCTGGCCGCCGCGGGCGTCTCGGTCAGGGCCGTCCCGGACTGCGGCCACAACATCATGCTGGACAACCCGGAGGCGTTCGCGCGGGCAGTGGCCGACGCCCTGTCCTGAGCGGCCGGCCCCGCCACCGCCCCGCCTCCACGCGCGCCCCTCCCCCACCCGCCCCGCCCCTTCTGCCCACCCTCACCTCCACCCCCCGTCCCCGTACGAGAGCAAGGAAGCACATCCGATGAGGCAGACCCCCGACCCGGCCGGTCCGGAGGACGGCTGGCCCCACGAGCACCGCTACGAGGTGCTCATCGCGACGCCCGCCGTCCGGGAGGCCGTCCGCAGGAGCGCCGAGGGGGCGCGGCACCCCGTGAGCGCCGAGGAGTTCCTGTCCCGCGCCGCCGCGGTGATGCCGCTCGTGGGCGGGTCCATGCTGCGCGGCGCCGCCCACGGGCGCCGCCTGGCGCTCGCGCTGCGCGTGCGGACCGGCAAGACGGCCGAGGCCCTCCTGCCGGAGCCGGTGGGCCGGGTCGTCACCGCCGTCCTGTGCTCCATGGCCCGCCATGCCCAGCCCGTCCGGGCGGTCGAGCAGCATGAGGACGGCTGCACGCTGACCGCCGAGATCCCCTCCGACGCGAGGACCTACGGCGGTGTGCTGGAGGTGACCGTCACCCGCTCCGCCGACGGCGCCACCTCGGTCCGCGCGAAGGCGCAGATCCCCGGCCAGCTGGTCGACTGGGGCAAGAGCAGGCGGACCCTCGACTCCCTCGTCGCCGACCTCCGCGCTCCGGACCCGGTCTGACCGGAGCCCGGCCCGGCCCGCGTCCACCCCCTCAGGCGGCGCGGGCGGCCCCGCCCGCGCCCACCGCCCCGCCCGCGAGGCCGCCCGCCCCTGAGCGGCAGTCGCGGCAGCGGCCCGCCTCCGGCGCCCGGAAGACCCGCTGGCAGCCGTCGCAGTCCTGGAAGGGGTACGGGCGGGCGGCGTCGCCCGCGCCCGCGGCCGGAGGCGGCTCCGGGGCGGCCGGCAGCGGCGGCGGCAGCAGTTCGCGGAGGCGGTAGCCGAGCACCCCGGCGGGGTACCGCATGTCGGCGGGGAGGTCGGCGGTCAGCGTGCGGTGGACGGCGGCCGGGGTGGCGCCCCGCGCGAACCAGCCCACGACCCCGGGGGCCAGTCTGCGCACCTCCCGCAGGGACAGGGTGAGGCGCTCGTCCGTACGGCGCAGCCCCGCGAGGAGGGCGACCGCCTCCTCGTACGGCCCGCCCCGACCGGCCGGGGGCGGCTCCGCGGACACGTCCGCGGCGGCGGCACCCCCCGGGACACGCGCCCCCGCCCCCGGGAGGCCCGCCGCGCCACCCGCATCCGCGCCCGCGCCCACGTCGGCGCCCCTGTCCACGCCCGCGCCCACGTCCACGCCCGCCCCCTCATCCGTCTTGGCGGGCGCTAGGTGTATTGCCCTGTGAGGTTGGGGACGCGGCTGGCGGGTGGTTTGCCTGCGAGCGCGGTGTGTCCGCGGTGGTGATTGTAGGTATGCAGCCAGTCGGGGAAGGCATCGCGTCGTTCCTGCTCTGAGCGGTAGGGGCGGGCGTAGGCCCATTCGTCGAGCAGGGTGCGGTTGAAGCGTTCGACCTTGCCGTTGGTCTGGGGCCGGTAGGGCCGGGTTCGCTTGTGGGTGATCCCGGCCGCCGCCAGCGCGTCGCGCCAGGCGTGGGATCTGTAGCACGAGCCGTTGTCGGTCAGGACCCGCTGCACCGTGATCCCGCATGAGGCGAAGTAGGCGTGGGCCCGCTGCCAGAAGGTGGTGGCGGTCTCCCTCTTCTCGTCGGCCAGGATCTCGCTGTAGGCGAGACGGGAGTGGTCGTCGACGGCGGTGTGGATGTAGCTGTAGCCGACGCCGGACTTCGTCTTGCGGCCGGCTTGGCGGCCGAGGGTCTTGTGGCCGCCGCCGTCGGGGATGTTGCCGAGTTTCTTGATGTCGACGTGCACGAGTTCGCCGGGCCGGTCGCGTTCGTAGCGTCGTATGACACGGCCGGTGGCCCGGTCCAGGGAGGTCAGGCGGGCCAGCCCGAAGCGGGTCAGCACGCGGTGGACCGTGGAGGGCACCAGGTCCAGGAGGTGGGCGATGCGGGCCGGCCCCCACCGGCGGATGAGGCGGACCTTGATGATCCGGCGTTCGGTGCGGGTCGGGGTCCGGCGCGGGCTTGCGTGCGGACGGGAGGAACGGTCGCCCATCCCGGCCTCGCCCATGGCCCGGTAGCGGGCAGCCCATCGATGGGCGGTGGTGGGTGAGACCTGAAAACGTTCGGCGGCCCGCCGAAGCGGCCAGCCGTCCTTGACCACGCAGCGGGCCAGGCGCAGCCGTCCGGTCTCGGTCAGGGGTGCATTACGGTGGGGCACGAGGGCCTTTCTGGTCGCCGGTGCAGATGTCGCAATCCACACCAGGCCAGAAGGCCCTCACCCATTTCAAGATCCCTCAGCCGAGACCTGCATCACCCGTCCACAACCTCCCGGGACAGAACACCTAGGTCGTCCTCCTGCGGGCTCTCGGGCACGTCCGCGCAGCCCACGGGCCCGTGGACCCCGGCCCCGCCCCCGGCCCGTGCCATCGCCCCGCCCCCATCCCGTACCGTCGCCCCGCCCCCGCGCCCGGCCCGTACCGTCGTCGCCCCGCGTCCGGCGGCGGCACGGAGGGGCGCGGGCGCGGCGGAGGCGGCGGCCCGCGCGGCGAGCGGCGCGTGGTGGGCGTACGTGCGCGTCACCAGGCGGCCCGCCTCGGTGTGCTCGCGGACCCGCGCCAGGTAGCCGTGCGTCTCCAGCTCCCGCAGCGCGAAGGCGATCCGGTCCCGCCCCTCGGGGAAGCGCTCGGCGAGGCTGCGGATGTCCACGGGGGTGCCCTCGGGCACCGACAGGATGTGGGTCGCCAGCCCGATCGCGGTCAGCGACAGGTCGTGGTGCTGGGCGAGGTGGTTGCCGACGATCACGTACTTGTCGGACTGGTACGTGCGTACGTGGATGACCCCGGAAGGGGTGGCGGTCCGCTGAACACCCTGCTCCGGGCGCGCGTCGGCGCTAGGCTTCTTCTCAGCCATGGGGAAGCTCTCTTCTTCCTCGTTGGTCAGGCCCTCGCACTGGGATTGCCGTCCCGGCGGGGGCCGATGCATATGTGCCTCTCGGGAGCGCCGAGTTGGACCCGGCCTCGCGGCCAGCCTGCACGCCCGAACCACCGCCGCGCCACCCGCTCCAGCCGGTTTCACCCGCCCGAGTGACCTACGCGAGGTTTGGTTGGTTGGGTTGGTTATTTCCCCCGGTTCTTAAGGGGTCTTTTACCGCCCGCGGCCCCGCCGCCCGCTCGGCGGGGCCGCACCCCGCCGGAACCCACCGCGCCGCCCCCCACCCCGCCAGAGCCCACCCCACCGGGGCCCACCCCGCCGGAAGCCGCCCGGCCAGGCTCCGGTACGGAAGCCGGGGAGCCGTCGGCGCTCCGGCCGCGGGCCGTTGGGCGCCTCGTCCGGGGCCGTCCTCCGCCGAGGTAAGCGGATGACCTCGGCCGGACCGCGCGGATAGGGCCGGGCATGCCCGAGTCGCACGGTCGCGCAGCACGTCGCAGGCCGGGGCGTGGCGACCGCGGCCGTCCGGGAGCCGTGCCGGCCGGCGGCGACCCGGTACGGGTTGCGCACCCTGCGGGCGGCCACCGCCCACCGGAACGCCGCGTCCCGAAAGGTGCTGGCCAAAGCCGGGTTCGTCCCCGCCGGCCCCGCCGACCCGGCCCACCTCGGCGGCGAGCCCGGCACCTGGTACCGGCGCGACCTGGCGCACGCGATCCCGCCGGAGGAGCGGCCGCGCGGGGACCGCCAAGCGATCGCGGGGGACCTGACCTCGTCCACGCCCCCGATCGCGCCCCTCGGGTGACCGCGCGGCGGCCCGCCGTCGCCCCGGCCGGCAGCAGCCCGTACCCGGACTCGCCCGGCACCCGGGCGGCCGGGCGGTTCAGTCCCGTACCGCGCGGTCGAACCGGGCCGCCCACTCGCGGAGTTGGTCGACCATCTCGGCCGGCTCGATCACGCGGAACTCGGCGCCGAGGGCCCCCAGGGCCAGGGTCGGCCAGTCCAGCGAGTCACCGGTCATGCGGACCCGGCAGCGCCCGGCGTCCACCTCCTCCACCGCGCCCCACCGCCCGATCCGTTCCCGTACGGTCGCGGCCGGGGCGTACACCAGGGCCGTCACGCGGTACGGGCGGGGCTGGTCACCGCTCCCGGCGCGGACGAACTCGGCGGCGTCGGCGGCCGGCAGGGCGCGCGGGCGGAACGGCGTGCCGGTGGCCTCCGGCGCGCTCAGCCGGTCGACGCGGAAGCTGCGCCAGTCCTGCCGGGTGAGGTCGTACGCGACCAGGTACCAGCGGTGCGCGAGGCGGACCAGCCGGTGCGGCTCGACCTCCCGGTCGGTGCGGCGGCCGTCGGCGGCGGTGTAGCCGAAGCGGAGCCGCTCGCCGTCCCGGCAGGCCAGCGCCAGGGTGGTGAGGACGGCCGGGTCGACGTCCGCGCGGTCCGGGCTGCCCCAGCCGGCGGGCACGGTCATCGCGCGCAGCGCCTCGACCCGGCGGCGCAGCCGGGCGGGCATCACCTGCGCCACCTTGGCGAGCACCCGGATGGAGGCCTCGGCGATGCCCTCCACCGCGCTCTCCGCGGCCGTGTGCAGCCCGACGGCCAGGGCGACCGCCTCGTCGTCGTCGATCACCAGGGGCGGCAGCGCGGCCCCCGCGGCGAGCTGGTAGCCGCCGTCGACGCCGCGCTGGGCCTCCACCGGGTAGCCGAGCTCGCGCAGCCGGTCGACGTCCCGGCGCAGGGTGCGGACCGAGACCCCGAGCCGGTCGGCCAGTTCGGTGCCCGGCCAGTAGCGGTGGGTCTGCAGGAGGGACAGCAGTCGCAGCGTCCGGGAGCTGGTGTTCGCCATGCGTGCCATCGTCCCGGCGATTCAGGACGGAAAGTGGCCGCTATGGCTCCTACCGTCGTCGTAGACCGAGGAACACGGCAATCACGGCAACCCCGGAAGGCGAAGACATGCCCGAGATCCCGAGCCCGAACGAGTCGGCCGCCCCCACCCGCGAGCACGCCGACCTGCTCCACACGCTGGCCATGCACCGCGGCTTCCTGCGCTTCACCACCCAGGGCCTCGACGACGAGCAGGCCCGGCAGCGGACGACCGTCAGCGCCCTGAGCCTGGGCGGCCTGATCAAGCACGTCGCCGAGATGGAGCGGACGTGGGCGGACTTCATCCTGGAGGGCCCGTCGGCGATGCCGGACTTCGCCACCATCGCCGAGGGCGACCCCGCCGAGCGGGCCGACGAGTTCCGGCTGCTGCCCGGCGAGACGCTGGCCGGGGTGCTGGCCGAGTACGAGACGGTGGCCCGCCGGACCGACGACCTGGTCGCCGCGCTGCCGGACCTGGATCTGGACCATCCGCTGCCGGACGCCCCGTGGTTCAAGCCGGGGGTCCGGTGGTCGGCCCGCCGGGTGCTGCTGCACGTCATCGCCGAGACCGCCCAGCACGCCGGCCACGCCGACATCATCCGCGAGTCCCTGGACGGCGCGAAGACGATGGGCTGACCGCCACGCGGGGCCGGTGGGCCCTCGGGGCACCCGCGCGGGCGGGCACGCCCGCCGGGTGCTTCACGAGCCACACCCCCGCCCTCGGAACGTCCGCCCGCGTTTCCGGGGCCCTCCGCTGGGAATCCCGAACGCCTCGGCCATCACGCGGGACGGGAGGTGACGCCGCCTCAGATGGTCGGGGTGTCGTCCACGACCGGCCGGTGGATCTCGACGACCGGCTTCCACCCCGCGGAGAACTCGATGAAGTCCGCACGGGTGGGGTACGTGTCGATCGCGCGACGGTCACGCTTGGGGCTGTCGCTCGCCTTGCGGCCCCGGGGGATCTGCTCCTCGAAGATGTCGACCTTCACGTCGGGGACCTCCTTGAGGCCCTGGCGCCAGATCTGCACGACGTCGGCGCCGAACGCCTGCCGGGCCGCGGCGTAGAGGGCCGTGAGGGCCCCCTTGTCCCCACCGGGGACGAAGAGCGCCAGGTCCAGCACGACACCGGCGGACTGGAGGACCTCGATGGTCTCCGAGCCGTTCTCGTCGGCCACGTAGACCCCGGCTTCGTTCTCATCGTCCGGAAGGCAGGAGACCTCTTCCTGGAAAACGGTTCGCGCCGTGACCGAGCCGCCCTCGAATTCCTCACCGGACTTGGCCAGAAAAGCAGGGACATAGCAGTCGGGAAGCTTGAGTTCTGCCGTGTCGGCGGAAACGAATATCCTGTCCTTCACGCCGAGCTCCGTCACCTCTTCCAGCGAGAGGCGGCGAGCGGCGATCTTCTCCGTGTTCACGATTTCCCTTTCAGGTCGCACTGTCCCTCCGAGCGAGGACGCTACCACGAAACCGCGAGGTCAACTGCCCTGTAAACCCTGGGCAGATGGCCTCCGGCGACCCGCACGGGAGGGACATTGGAGCGACGCCACTCGCCCGGGAGCACGCATCCTCCAGACGGCGTCTCTCCTCGTGGTGCCGGCGACCAAAAGGCTGCCGCATTGCGATGCGCCGGGCGGACCAAAGGAACGGAAACAGCACTTACAGCAGATATCCCCCAAACCACCTTCGGCAAGGTGGCCGGCGAGGTACGGCGATCCGACCGGCGCCCGGGATCACGCCTGTCCACTCGGCCACCCGACGGCGACCGGGTCCAGCTCGGCCCACACCGTCTTGCACGGGACCGGACCCTGCCGCACCCCCCAGCGGTCCGCCAGTTCCCCGACCAGCAGCAGCCCGTACCCCGACTCCCCCAGCACCTCGGCCGCCAACCGCCCCCGCACGGGCGGCCGGTCACCCCAGCGTTCGCGCCGGGACCGCGCAGCCCTACTGCCGGACCACTGCCGGCGAGGGCGGCAGACGCTGATCCGCCAAGGGACGGCCCCGTTCCGGCGCCCGGTTGAGGATCACGGACGGGGACGGCATGCGGATCACGTGCTTCGGGTCCAACACCCCTGACCGGCCGATCGCCGAACTGGAACTCCGTCACCGACTGCGCACCCGGGCCGAGGATCGGATCCGGGCCCCCGGGCCACCGGCCTGCGCAACGTGCCCCTCCACACGACAGCGCAGCCTTCAAAGGGGCTGGCTCGAGATCGTCCAGATCGCTCTCGACCTGCTGGCTTGGAAGCCTGTGCTCGCCCTCGCCGAGCACGGCCCGTCTCCGGGAACCCCGCCGCCTGCGGTTCCGCCCGTTCTCCGCGGCCGCCCAGCTCATCACCACAGGCCGCCGAAGAATTCTCTGGCTCGCCAAGCATTGGCCCTGGACTGGCGAGATCACCGCCGCTTTCGAACGGCTCACGCTCCTGCCCAACCCCAGCTGACCGGCGAAGCCCACCGTCCCCACGACAACATCACCCGACGCGACAGCCGGGGCGCCGTCCCGCCTGCCATCAGCTCCGGGAAACGGAAGGGGTCCCGACTCCGCCGGCAGGCCCCCACGAAAGATCAAACGAAAGGCCCTCAGTCCGGTGAATCGACCCGCACTTTCGGGCCACTGTGCCGAGTGCGCCAACCCCACACCGTGTGCCCTACCAGAGCTATGACGGCGAGGACGGCGAGGACACGAGTCGCACTCCACGTGGCTTCGGCACCCGGTCCCGCAGCAGCCGCTTCTACATCCAAGCGCCATGAGGTCTCGACATAGGCGATCACCGGAACACTGAGGCGAAAGGGAAGGCCCGACAGGCCGGAGATTCGGGCCAGATTACCGAACAAGCCCATCGGGGCACCGAGAACGAAAGCAAGGACTCCCCAGGCAAAAATTCTCGGCCAAGCGCTCTCGACGTTCGACTCGAGAGTGACATCCAATCCGATCGGTGCCGCTGGACTTAAAGCCTTGAGAAGATAGTAGACAGTCACGCCGATCGCCAACGCCGAAGAGGACAGCAATGCAGCCCCAGCCTTCGTCCGGCGGAAGTAGCCGGCCAGAAAACCGAGAAGCGCCCACGACCACCCTGCGGAGAACACCAGGCTCACTGCATGGAACATGGGGGTGTCAAGCTTTCCCACCAAAGCGCCAAGCACGCCGATAATCGCGCCCAATCCAAGAGTGGCCAGAACGGGAGTGATGCGAGCGCGCGAGAACTTCACTTGTGTTTCCTCATCCTGCGATGACCCACTGAATTGCACGTGGGCGAGCACCTGGGTCCCCGCGTCGGCGATCGCACAGAAACCCAGGGCGCCTGCTTGACGGCCGACGCCCGACCGAAAGGCTGTCAAGAAGCCAAGAAGCCAGCTCTCAGTACTTGGCGTAGTAGGTGTAGCACGTGTAAGCCAGCCCTGCCGTGTAGTTGGCGTTCGACGTCTCCCCCGCAGGCTTGACATCCCTCACTATGCGCCCAGCCATGTTCACGGTGGAGCCGTGCTTCACGCTGCCGTGGTAGTAGTTCGAGTAGCAGTACTTCCTGTCGTTACGGGCTTGCCAGCCATAGCTCCACGTCCCACCACCGACTTCGACGATGGTCAGCGGGCTGACGTCGCCTGGCGCCGCATCGGTAAGCGAGAGCTTCACAACCCCCCATTCCTTGGGGTCACCCAACTCCACCGGTGCCTGGGTACCGTCTCCGCGAGTGTGAACGGAAATGGTGCTGCTCACTGCCGGGGTGATACCAGCTTCGCTGGCTGCGGCCGCCGGCATGGCGAAGGCACCGGAAGTCAGGGAAATCGTGGCGGCAAGAACCATCCCACCGAGCTTGTGCATAGAACTTCCTCTCGTTCGCCCCTGTAGAGGCCGAAAACGATCCTCGTCAGATGCGCACTCGCCTGTAAAGAGGCGGCCGGTTTGTTGACCGAAAGTGCCTGCTATCGGCTTGCAGTTTCGCCACCTCGGGCCAAGGCACCGACCGTCGCTGGCGGCGTTGTTCGTCTCGGCAAAGGGGGGCGAGCCACGGTTACGGTGCTCCAGCACCGTAACCGCTCCCCGCTAGGACACCCATGCCCCGCACGTCAGACGACCCCGTCCTCTTCTGGAACCGCTACAAGCCAGACCGGGACGGACCGTCACCGCCTGCTGATGTGACGGCGTTCGAGTGGACGCAGTACGAGGGTCACGGTCCGGGAGCCGAACTGCTCGGTCAGCCGCGTACCGCGCTGGAACTGGGGGCGGCCGAGTGCCGGGAGGCATCGTGGCTGGCGCGCCGGGGAGTACGCGTCACGGCCCTGGACCTGTCCCCCGTACAAGTCGAGCGGGCACGCCGGTGGTGGAAGGACGTCCCCGGCCTGGCGATCGAGGAGGGGGAGGCGTGCGCCTTCCTCCGTGCGGGCGACCAGACGTACGACGCGGTCTACTCGGTCTGGGGAGCGGTGTGGTTCACCGATCCGCAAGAGCTCTTCCCGCTGGTCTCCACGCGGCTCGCGCCGGGCGGGCTGTTCGTCTTCTCGCACGGCGAGACCCCCCAGGGCCTCGACGGACGCCGGCCCATGTACGGGAAGGGACCGGAGGGCAGGGAGATGACCGTGGACCGGTGGTGTCATGCTCCCGAGGTATGGGCCGGCCTCGCACGCGAGCACGGCTTCCGTGACGTCCGGGCGCGGTGTCTCCCCGCGCCGACCGGTCAAGCGCTGGGCACGATCATCGTCGAAGCACGGGTCCCCGCCTGATCGGGACCGCGCTGGAGTGCGTCCCTTCGGATTCACGCGGCTGACGGGCCCCTGCGTCACCGGTCGAGGTCCAGCTCGGCCCACACCGTCTTGCACGGGACCGGACCCTGCCGCACCCCCCAGCGGTCCGCCAGTTCCCCGACCAGCAGCAGCCCGTACCCCGACTCCCCCAGCACCTCGGCCGCCAACCGCCCCTGTACGGGCGGCCGGTCGCCCCGCGTGTCCGTGACCTCCACGCACAGCGTGCCCGAGTCCGCGAGCGCCAGGGTGAGGCGGAAGCTCCGCCCCGGCACCCGGCCGTGCAGCACGGCGTTGGCCGCGAGTTCGGCGACGACGAGCAAGGCGGCATCCGATTCCGCGCCCCACTCCCGCAGCCGCTCGGCGGCCAGCAGCCGGGCGAGCCGGGCACCGCGCCGGGTGGCGGACAGCGGGACGGAGAACCGGTACAGGGGGTCGGCGCACAGCGGGCCGCCGGCAGCGCTTTCACGAGTCACGTGCTCCAGCGTGTCCGCGTCCGGCCCCCGGTTGAAGGACGGCCGCCCGTGCGGACCGCCGCTGTCCGCACCCGTCCCCGCTCCGTCCGGACCGTCCGGGGTGACCGGGGCCCGACCGCCGCAGTTGTACGGAGAAGGGCCGACGCGGAGGGAGGGCGGCAGACGTGATCGACGGGGACACGGGGCTGGACGACGAGGAGGCGGGCGCCGTGATGCGCGCGGTCGCCCGCCAGCTGAAGCTGTGGCGCGAGGCGGCCGGCCTCACCCAGGCCGAGTTCGGCCGCGCCATCGGCTACGGGGAGGAGCTGGTCTCCTCGGTGGAGCGGGGACGGCGCATCGCGCGGCCGGAGTACCTGGACGCCGCGGACGAGGTACTGAACGCGGGCGGCAGGCTCGCAGCGATGAAGGGGGACGTGGCGGAGGCCCGGTACCCGAAGAAGGTACGGGACGTGAAGCGCCTGGAGGCGGAAGCCGTCGAGATCTGCTCCTACAACAACTCGGTCATCGACGGGCTGTTGCAGACGGAGGAGTACGCGCGGGCGGTGTTCGGCTCGCGGCGTCCCCAGTTCACGGAAGAGGAGCTGGAGCAACGGGTAGCGGCTCGCCTCGATCGTCAGCAGATCTTCTCTGCCCCAGCCACTCGCCCGCTCTTCAGTTTTGTCCTGTGTGAGGCGACGCTTCTCCGCCTGATCGGGGGCAAGATGGTGATGCGCAGACAGCTCGAACGCTTGTCGGAAGTGGCCCGGCTGAGAAACGTCGATCTCCAGGTGCTGCCTTTGAGCCGGGAGGAGAACTCGGGGCTTGGCGGCCCCTTCCGACTGCTCAAGCTCAAGGATGGAGCAGCCGTTGGTCTCAATGAGGTCCAGCTCACCAACCGCGTGATCACCGACCCGAGAGAGACGACGGTCCTCGACATGCGCTATGGGATCATCCGGGCGCAGGCTCTCACCCCGCGAGAGTCGCTGGCCTTCATCGAGAAAGTGCTGGGAGAGTCATGACCCTCAAGCCCTCTGACGGAGCCAACCATCAGTTGGAGTGGATAAAGAGCAGCTACAGCACGGACGACGGCCCGTCCTGCGTCGAAGTTGCCTGGATCAAGAGCAGCTACAGCACCGACGACGGCCCCGACTGCGTCGAGGTCGCGGCCGTGACCGACCGCATCCTCGTCCGCGACTCCAAGAACCCCACCGGCCCCCGCCTGGCCCTCGCCCCCACCTCCTGGGTGGCCTTCCTGCCGTACGCCTCCACACGCTGACGCGCTCGGGAACGCGCGTGGGCCCGCACCCGCCAAGGCGGGTACGGGCCGCGCGGTGCCGTCCCTCGGCGCCGAGGGGCGGGGTCTCAGTCGTGCGCCGGGGCGGCTGGGTCCTGCCGCGTCCGGGGGACGAGGAGCGCCGTCGCGGCGCCCGCGGCGACGATGGCCGCGATCCAGCCGACCGCGGCGCGGGTGGTGTCGCCCGAACCGGCGGTGAGGGTGACGAGGACCGCGAGGCCGACCGCGCCGCCGAGCTGCTGGCCCGTCGTGGCGATACCTCCGACCGTGCCCTGCTCGTCGTCGGCGGATCCCGTCGCCGCCGTGGCGAACATGGCGGTGAACACGACGCCCTGGCCGACGCTGAGCAGGAACAGCGCGGTGAGGAGCACGGCCCAGCCGGTCTCCGCCCCGATGGCGACCGCGAGGACCGTCAGCACCACCGCCCCGACCAGGTTTCCGCTGACGAGGGCGACGCGCAGGCTCCGCGTGGCCAGTCGCCCGCCCACGTGGGTGCCGATCAGGACGCCCGCGCAGGGCACGACGAAGACGAGTCCCGTCGACAGCGCGGACAGGCCACGGGTGTCCTGCAGGTAGATGGTGACGAAGTAGGCGAGCGCGCCGAATCCCGCCATGAAGAGGAACGTCGACGCCGTCCCGACCGCCAGGTGGCGGTTCCCGAGGTGCTCCTTGCGGAACAGCGGCGCGGCCGCGCGTGACTCGACGCCCACGCATGCGGCCACGGCGAGCGCCGCGAGCCCCAGGCACACCCACGCGGCCCGCGAGGACCACCCGTCCTCGGTGGCGAACGTGAGCCCCATGACGGTCAGCGCGGCGGCGGCGGTCGCGAGCACGCCGCCCTTGACGTCGAGGGACCCGGCGGGTGCCTCCGGGCGGTCGAGGGGCACGCTGCGCCACGCCAGGGCGACGACCAGCACCACGAGGGGGACGTTGACGAAGAAGACGGCCCGCCACCCCAGCGCCTGGGTCAGTACGCCGCCCAGGATCGACCCGAGGACCATGCCGGCCGAGCCGGCGGCACCCCAGATGCCCAGCGCCCGGTTCCGGGCCGGTCCCTCCTCGAAGTTGGCGCTGAGCAGCGCCAGGATCGCCGGGGAGAGCGCCGCCCCGCCCGCGCCCTGGACGGCTCGACCGATCACCAGCAGCGCGGGCGAGGTGGCCGCGCCCCCGAGGACCGACCCGAGGGCGAAGAGCGCGACCCCGGCCATGAACAGGCGCCGCCTCCCGTACCGGTCGACCAGGCGCCCGCAGAGCAGCAGGAGCCCTCCGAAGGCGATCGCGTAGGCGCTGATCACCCAGGGGAGGCTGCCCTGCCGGAAGCCGAGTTCGGCGATCTCCGGCAGGGCGACGAAGACGATGTTGTAGTCGATGCCGACCAGCATCTGGGCGAGCGCCACGGCGGCGAGCAGCGTCGCGCCACGACGCGTGGCCGTTCCCACGGCCGAGCCGGCGGCCGTGCCCGCGGCGGGGCCCGGTGCGGGGCCCGGTGCCGGGCCCGTGGCGGGCCGGGTCTGGGGGGTGTCCTGGTACGCAGACGTCACTATACTCCAAACTCGGAAGGTCCGAGTTCGGACTTTAACAGTTCGGATGATCTGTTGGGTACGATGGACCGCGTGAACGCCTCACCCGAGCCGCAGGCCGATTCAGCCGCCCTGTGCGGGCTCGTCGCCCGCTTCAACCAGCGCATCGACGCCCACGCGCGCAAGGTCGCCGACCGACTCGGCATCACCAGCTCGCAGGTGATCGCGCTGCGGGAGCTGTCCGAGCCGCTGACGCTGACCGACCTCGCGGGGCGGATGTGCTGCGAGGCGTCCAACGCCGGGTACGTGGTCGACCGGATGGCGCAGCAGGGACTGATCACGCGCCGGCCGCACCCCACCGACCGCCGCGCCAAGCTCATCACCCTGACCGACGCGGGGGCCTCCTGCCGGCGCAACGTCCTCGCCGCGCTCAGCGAGGAGACGCCCACGTCGGCGCTGACCGCGCGGGAGATCGCCGACCTCAGCGCCCTCCTGGCGAAAGCGACCTCGACCTCCTGAACACGGGGCGTCAGGACCCCGCACACACCGGAAGGCCGCCCGTCGCAGCGGCGATGGGCGGCCTTCCGCACGCGTTCCCGGGCCCCGGCACGCGCCCGGGAACGTGCGGCCCGCACCCCGGCAACGCGGGGGCGGGCCACATCCGGTGGACCGGTCAGGCCGACGGGCCGGTCAGGTCGTCGTGCGGCGGCGGCGGGCGCCGGGGCGCCGCTCGGAGGGACGGGTGACCGGGTCGCCCGCCTCCAGCGCGGCGGCGCGGCGCTTCGCGCCGAACTCCGCCAGGGCCTCCGCCAGCTTCGTCACCGACGGCTCCGGCGACAGCACGTCCACGCGCAGGCCGTGCTCCTCCGCCGTCTTGGCGGTGGCCGGGCCGATGCAGGCGATCACGGTGACGTTGTGCGGCTTGCCCGCGATGCCGACCAGGTTCCGCACGGTCGACGACGACGTGAACAGCACCGCGTCGAAGCCGCCGCCCTTGATCGCCTCGCGGGTCTCCGCCGGGGGCGGCGACGCGCGCACGGTCCGGTAGGCCGTGACGTCGTCCACCTCCCAGCCCAGCTCGATGAGCCCGGCCACCAGCGTCTCGGTGGCGATGTCGGCGCGCGGCAGGAACACCCGGTCGATCGGGTCGAAGACCGGGTCGTACGGCGGCCAGTCCTCCAGGAGCCCGGCCGCGGACTGCTCGCCGCTGGGCACCAGGTCCGGCTTGACGCCGAAGTCGACCAGGGCCTTCGCGGTCTGCTCGCCGACCGCCGCGACCTTGATCCCGGCGAAGGCGCGGGCGTCGAGCCCGTACTCCTCGAACTTCTCGCGGACGGCCTTCACGGCGTTGACCGAGGTGAAGGCGATCCACTCGTAGCGGCCGGTGACCAGGCCCTTGACCGCCCGCTCCATCTGCTGCGGGGTGCGCGGCGGCTCGACCGCGATGGTCGGGACCTCGCTGGGCACCGCCCCGTACGACCTGAGCTGGTCGGAGAGCGACGCCGCCTGCTCCTTGGTGCGCGGGACGAGGACCTTCCAGCCGAACAGCGGCTTGGACTCGAACCACGCGAGCTGGTCGCGCTGGGCGGCGGCGCTGCGCTCACCGACCACGGCTATGACGGGCCGGTGGCCCTCCGGGGAGGGCAGCACCTTCGCCTGCTTCAGCGTCTGGGCGATCGAGCCGAGCGTGGCGGTCCACGTCCGCTGCCGGGTCGTCGTACCGGCGATGGTGACGGTCAGCGGGGTGTCCGGCTTCCGCCCGGCCGCGACCAGCTCACCGGCGGCAGCGGCGACCGAGTCCAGCGTCGTGGACACGACGACCGTGCCGTCGGACGCGCCGACCTCCGTCCAGCACCGGTCGCTGGCCGTACGGGCGTCCACGAACCGCACGTCCGCGCCCTGCGCGTCCCGCAGCGGGACACCGGCGTACGCGGGCACGCCGACCGCCGCGGCGACACCGGGCACCACCTCGAAGGGGATGCCGGCGGACGCGCAGGCGAGCATCTCGGCGCCCGCGTCGCCGTCGAGGCCCGGGTCGCCGCTGAGCGCACGCACCACCCGCTTGCCGCCCCGCGCGGCCTCCATGACAAGATTGGCTGCGTCCCTCAACACCGGGACCCCGGCGGCCATTGACGCATCGTCAACAACCGTCAGCTCGGGCGTGCTCACCCCCGCTCGGGCATGGCCGCGTACGACGTCGAGCACTTCGGGCTCGGCGATCAGTACGTCAGCGCCCGCCAGCGCCTCCACGGCGCGCAGAGTCAGCAGCCCCGGATCACCGGGTCCGGCGCCGAGGAAGGTGACGTGCCCGCACGCGGAGAACGCCGAGGAAGCCTTGGATGCAGTGGTGGGGCTCAAAGTGCTCGCTCCCCCATAAGACCGGCCGCGCCCTTGGCGAGCATCTCGTCCGCGAGTTCGCGACCGAGGGCCACCGCGTCGTCGTGCGACGTGGGTACGGGACCGGTGGTGGACAACTGCACCAGCGTGGAGCCGTCGGTCGTGCCGACGACGCCCCGCAGGCGCAACTCATGAACATCCTGGTCGCCGGCCACGAGGTCGGCGAGCGCGCCCACGGGGGCGGAGCAGCCCGCCTCCAGGGCGGCGAGCAGGGACCGCTCGGCGGTCACGGCGGCGCGCGTGTGCGCGTCGTCGAGCTGGGCGAGCGCGGCCACCAGGCCGGCGTCGGCGGACAGGCACTCGATCGCGAGCGCCCCCTGGCCCGGCGCGGGCAGCATGGTGTCGAACGGCAGGAACTCGGTCGCCTCCGCGATCCGGCCGAGCCGGTTCAGCCCGGCGGCGGCCAGCACGACCGCGTCCAGCTCACCGCTGCGCACGAACCCGATGCGGGTGTCGACGTTGCCCCGGATGGCGACGGTCTCGACGCGCAGCCCGTGGTCGCGGGCGTACGCGTTGAGCTGCGCCATCCGGCGCGGCGCGCCGGTGCCGACGCGGACGACGCCGTCCCGCGCGGACGCGGCCAGCTGAGCGAGCGGCAGCCCGTCGCGGGCGACCAGCACGTCCCGCGCGTCCTCCCGGACCGGGATCGCGGCGAGCGCGAGGTCGTCGTGCTGCGCGGTCGGCAGGTCCTTGAGGGAGTGGACGGCGAAGTCCACCTCGCGCGCGAACAGCGCGTCGCGCAGCGCGGTGACGAAGACGCCCGTGCCGCCGATCTGCGACAGGTGCTCGCGGGACGTGTCCCCGTACGTGGTGATCTCGACGAGCTCCACGGGGCGGCCGGTCAGCCGGCGGACGGCGTCCGCCACGTGCCCGGACTGGGCCATGGCGAGCTTGCTGCGCCTGGTCCCCAGCCTCAGTGCCCTCTGGGTGCTCTCGGCCCTGTCGGTCATACTCGCCCTCGGTTCTTCACGTCGGCGTTGTCCAGGTCGGCCCGCGAGACGGCGGCGACCGTCTCCGGGTCGAGGTCGAAAAGGGTGCGCAGGGCGTCGGCGTACCCGGCGCCGCCGGGCTCCCCGGCGAGCTGCTTGACCCGTACGGTCGGCGCGTGCAGCAGCTTGTCCACGACACGGCGCACGGTCTGGGTGATCTCGGCGCGCTGCTTCTCGTCCAGGCCGGGCAGGCGGCCCTCCAGGCGGGCCACCTCACTGGCCACGACACCGGCGGCCATCGCGCGCAGGGCGACGACGGTCGGGGTGATGTGCGCGGCGCGCTGGGCGGCGCCGAACACCGCGACCTCGTCGGTGACGATGGTGCGCACCTTGCCGACGTCGGCGGCCATGGGCGCGTCGGCGGACGCCTCGGCGAGGGACTCGATGTCGACCAGCCGGACGTTCACCATGCGGTGCACGGCGGCGTCGATGTCGCGGGGCATGGCCAGGTCGAGCAGCGCCAGCGGGGCCGTACGGCCCGCCGTGGCCGCCTCGACGGCCGCCGCGGTCAGGACCAGGCCGGTCGCGCCCGTGCAGGAGACGACCACGTCGGCGCGGGCCAGCTCGGCGCCCGTCTCCGTCATGGCGACGGCGCGGGCGGTGACGCCCGTACCGCCGGGCTCGGTGAGGATCTGGGCGAGGCGCTCGGCGCGCTCGACCGTGCGGTTGGCGATGACGACCTCGTCGACGCCGGCGCGGGCGAGGGTCGCCGCGGCCAGCGACGACATGGACCCGGCGCCGATGACGAGGGCGCGCTTGCCCTTCGCCCAGGCCGCCACGTCCGCGTGGCCGGCGGCGAGCTGCTCCAGCCCGAAGGTGACCAGGGACTGCCCGGCACGGTCGATGCCGGTCTCGCTGTGCGCGCGCTTGCCGACCCGCAGGGCCTGCTGGAACAGGTCGTTCAGCAGCCGGCCCGCCGTGTGCAGCTCCTGGGCGCGGGCGAGGGAGTCCTTGATCTGGCCGAGGATCTGGCCCTCGCCGACCACCATGGAGTCCAGGCCGCAGGCGACGGAGAACAGGTGGTGGACGGCCCGGTCCTCGTAGTGCACGTAGAGGAAGGGCGTCAGCTCCTCCAGGCAGACCCCGCTGTGCTGGGCGAGCAGCGTCGACAGCTCGGCGACCCCGGCGTGGAACTTGTCCACGTCGGCGTACAGCTCGATGCGGTTGCAGGTCGCCAGGACGGCGGCCTCGGCGGCCGGCTCGGCGGCGAGGACGTCCTGGAGCAGCTTGTTCTGCGTGTCGGAGTCGAGGGAGGCCCGCTCCAGCACGCTGACGGGGGCGCTGCGGTGGCTGAGGCCGACGACGAGGAGGCTCATGCCGGCATCACCGCGGGGACGTCCCCGTCGGGTCCCTTGCGGCCGGCGCCCGTACCGGCACCCGTGCCCGTACCGGCACCCGTGCCCGCGGCGGCGGCCGTACCCGCGTCCGCGCCCGCGTCGACCGCGGTCGGGGCGGCGGTGGCCGGGGCGGCGGCGCTCGCCGCAGCCGCGGCGGCGCGCACGGCGGCGGCGTCCGGCAGGACCGCCCCGGCCTCGTCGCCGGCCTTGCGCTGCTCGTGGAAGGCGAGGATCTGGAGTTCGATCGACAGGTCGACCTTGCGCACGTCGACGCCGTCCGGGACGGACAGCACGGTCGGCGCGAAGTTCAGGATGGACGTGACCCCGGCGGCGACGAGCCGGTCGCAGACCTGCTGCGCGGCCCCGGCGGGCGTGGCGATGACGCCGATGGAGACCCCGTTGTCCTCGATGATCCGCTCGAGGTCGTCGATGAACTGCACGGGGATGCCCGCGACGGGCTTGCCCACCATGGACGGATCGGCGTCGATCAGCGCGGCCACGCGGAAGCCGCGGGACGCGAACCCGCCGTAGTTGGCCAGGGCGGCGCCCAGGTTTCCGATGCCGACCATGACGATCGGCCAGTCCTGGGTGAGGCCCAGCTCACGGGAGATCTGGTAGACGAGGTACTCGACGTCGTAGCCGACCCCGCGCGTGCCGTAGGAGCCGAGGTAGCTGAAGTCCTTGCGCAGCTTGGCGGAGTTCACCCCGGCGGCGGCGGCGAGCTCCTCGGACGAGACCGTGGGCACGGAGCGCTCGGACAGGGCGGTGAGTGCCCGCAGGTACAGCGGAAGCCGGGCGACGGTGGCCTCGGGGATGCCTCGGCTACGGGTCGCCGGTCGGTGAGTTCGGCCAGTTGCCACGGTGCTCCTGCGGGATGAGCGGGGCTGCGGGCGGCCCGTCCCAAGACCGCCCCGTCGACAGCAGGCTATGTCTTTGTGAACGCGTGCACAAAGATGATGTCCGCTTTGTCCGTGCAAAGTGATCGGGGTCACGCGAGGGGTTCGCGCCACCGTGGAACCAAAGTGAGCCTGGGTGCGTTCGATCTTTGGATGGGGCAAAGCCGTACACACTCCCTACGATCACGCCCCCGAAACCGAACAAAACGCACCCGATGGTAACCGTCTTCGGCCACGGGTGTCCCCCACCGCGCAGCACGGTCCGGAACCGGCCCGCCGGCACCCCGCGCCGTCCCCGCGGCACTCCGTGCCAAGCCCCGCGCACCCCCGGCGGCCTCCCCCGCGCCCCGCGCCGCCCTCTCCGGCGCCACCGGCACCCGCCACCGGACCCCTCAGCACCCGCCGCCGAACCCCCGGCGCACCCCGCCACACCCGACGCCGAACCCCCGGCACACCCCGCCACACCCGACGCCAGGCCCCCGGCGCACCCCTCCGCGCCCGACGTCAGACCCCCGCCGTACCCCCACGCCCGACGCCGGACCCCCGGCGCACCCCTCGGCACCCCGCACCCTCGGCACCCCGCAGCCCCCGCCCGCCCGCCCGCGCGGCACCCCTCAGCCCGCCAGCAGCTCCCTGCGCAGCCGGGCCTCGTCCACCCGCCAGAACGTGTGCTGCTCCCCGTCGACCAGCACCACGGGGATCTGCTCCCAGTAGGCCCGGTGCAGCTCCTCGTCCCGGGTGATGTCCTTCTCCTCCCACACGTCGCCGGTCTCCGCGCAGACGCGCTCGATCACCGCCCGAGCGTCGTCGCACAGGTGGCATCCGGGCTTGCCGATCAGCGTGACGGTGCGCGGCCCCGCGGCCCTCTTCTTCGTACGTCCGAACATGCGCCCCATTGTCCGCGCCCCGCGGTGCCGTTTCACACCCCCGCCCCCGCGCGTTCACACGTCGGCGTCCCACGGTTCGGGCGCGGGTGGGCTCACTGGCTATGCTCACGACATGGCCGCTCTCGGATGGCTCTCCCCCCGCAGGCGCCCCGCCACGGCACGCAGCGTGCTCGCCGGCGAGGCCGCGGCGGAGGCGGCGCGCAAGACCTCCCGCCAGCTCGAAGTCCTCGACCGCGCGGAGAAGGAAGCGGAACCGGAAGCCGAGTTCCCCGTACGCGGCGACGCCCGCGCCGCGGCCTTCTTCGACCTGGACAACACCGTCATGCAGGGCGCCGCCCTGTTCCACTTCGGCCGCGGGCTGTACAAGCGCCAGTTCTTCCAGCGCCGCGAGCTGGCCCGCTTCGCCTGGCAGCAGACCTGGTTCCGGCTCGCCGGGGTCGAGGACCCCGAGCACATGCAGGACGCCCGCGAGAGCGCCCTGTCGATCGTGCGGGGCCACCGCGTCTCCGAGCTGATGACCATCGGCGAGGAGATCTACGACGAGTACATGGCCGACCGGATCTGGCCCGGCACCCGCGCCCTCGCCCAGGCCCACCTGGACGCCGGGCAGAAGGTGTGGCTGGTCACGGCCGCGCCCGTGGAGACGGCCACGATCATCGCCCGGCGGCTCGGCCTGACCGGCGCGCTCGGCACGGTCGCCGAGTCCGTCGACGGCGTCTACACCGGCCGCCTGGTCGGCGAGCCGCTGCACGGTCCCGCCAAGGCGGAGGCCGTACGGGCGCTGGCCGCCGCCGAGGGGCTGGACCTGGACCGCTGCGCCGCGTACAGCGACTCGCACAACGACATCCCCATGCTGTCCCTGGTCGGCCACCCGTACGCGATCAACCCGGACACGAAACTGCGCCGGTACGCCAAGGAGCGGGACTGGCGACTGCGCGACTACCGGACGGGCCGCAAGGCCGCGAAGGTCGGCATCCCCGCCGCGGCCGGCGTGGGCGCCCTGGCGGGCGGTACGGCCGCCGCCGTCGCCCTGCACCGCCGCCGCCGCTGACCCGCCCTCCCGCGCCTCCGCACCACTCCGGCACGCCACGGGCCGACCCGCCACGCGCCGGGGCGACACGGGCAGCCGGGCAGCCGAGCCGGGACGCACCGGTGCGCGACACGGGCATTCACGGTTCCTACCCGCCGCGCGCGGGCGCCAGTCGCCCCCGACGCACTCGGCCACAACAGCGCCACAACAGAACCAGGGGACAAACAGAACCCGAACTAATCCGATCAAAGAACGGTCACGAAGTGCTACTGAACCCGTTCTGCAGTCGAAACAGAAGCGACTGAATCGACGATTTGAGCAACTCGGTGTAGCGCTCCCTGCACGAAGCGTTATTCTCCTCAGACGCACTCGGAACCCCCCACACGTCGCCACGACGAGTGAACGGTCCCGCACTGCACGTGATGGAAGCTCTGCCTCTGGGAGTCCCGTGTACCCACACGTCGGGGTTGACGCCTCGGGCCTGGCTACGCTGCGCGCGACGGTCCTCGACCACATGCGCGGCTTCGTCCCCACCGCGTACGCCGTCCCCGCCTTCGCCGCACCGGCACCCGCCGGTCCCTGCTACGCCCTGGCCGACGGCGGTGCCGCGGCCGTCGCCCGAAGGGGCGGGCGGGGCGGCGCGGGCGCCTCGGCCACCGCCCGCCGGCCCGCCGCCGACAGCGACAGCGGCCGCATGATGGAGCTGGTCGAGCGCGCCCAGGCCGGCGAGGCCGAGGCCTTCGGCCGTCTCTACGACCAGTACAGCGACACCGTCTACCGCTACATCTACTACCGCGTCGGCGGCAAGGCGACCGCCGAGGACCTGACCAGCGAGACCTTCCTGCGCGCGCTGCGCCGGATCTCGACCTTCACCTGGCAGGGCCGCGACTTCGGCGCCTGGCTGGTCACGATCGCGCGCAACCTGGTCGCGGACCACTTCAAGTCGAGCAGGTTCCGCCTGGAAGTGACCACGGGCGAAATGCTCGACGCCAACGAGGTCGAGCGCAGCCCGGAGGACTCCGTCCTCGAGTCCCTCTCCAACGCCGCCCTCCTCGAAGCCGTCCGCAAGCTCAACCCGCAGCAGCAGGAGTGCGTCACGCTGCGCTTCCTGCACGGCCTGTCCGTCGCCGAGACCGCGCGCGTGATGGGCAAGAACGAGGGCGCGATCAAGACTCTCCAGTACCGCGCCGTACGGACCCTCGCACGGCTGCTCCCCGAAGACGCCCGCTGACCCTCCGCCCGTCCCCGCCCTCCCCTCAGTCCCGACCGCCCCGTCCCGCGCGGCCTCCCCGCTCCGCCCCACCCCGCCCCGTCCCCGGACGGACCCGGACACCGGACCGCCCCGCCCCGCCGGCCGCCCGTCCCCCTCTCCCGCACCCGTCCCGAGCCCCGAGCCCCGCACCAGGCCCCCGGGCCCCGTCCCTCCGTCCCCCCGAAGCCCCACCGCAGGTCCCACCCACACCCCACCGCTCAGCCCCGCCCCCGGCCCGCCGCCGCCCCGTCGGCCCCCCTCCCGCCAACTCACCCCCGGTGACCGCCTCATGACGCCCTGGTCCGAACATCTTCCCTCCGTAACCCAGGTGCCGCGACACTCGTTGTGCGGGATGCAGGCTCCCTCTGGTCGCGCCCTGTCCACAGCCACTCACTCGTACGTGTGGATGTGCTCAACGTGTGCAACCTTCCGGACCCCCTGGGGAGTCGACCGTCATGACGAGAGGAGGTGCCGCCAGTGATCGCGAACGTATCGGCGCACCGGCGGGCGAACGCCTTCGCCCAGGCCCTGGAAGATCAGGCGGCCCAGCAGTCCGAGGCGCCGGCCGAAGCCGGCGACCAGAGTCGGCTCCTGGCCCTGGCCGACAGCCTCGGCGAGCTGCCGAAGCCGGCGATGGACCCCGAAGTGAAAGTGGTGCAGCGAGCCCAACTGGTCGCCGCCATGGAGGCGATGTTCCAGGAGGGCACGGCCGCGGGCGGTGCGTCCGCGGACCCTACGGTTCCGGAGCAGCGGACGTCGAGCGGCCGCGGCGCGCACCGCGCCACCGCCCTCCGGAGATTGCGGCCCCGCACCCGCTGGACGAAGGGGCTCGCCGCCGGCGGCCTCACCGTGGGCGTGGCGGCGGGCGCGTTCAGCGGAGTGGCCGCTGCCAGTTCCGACGCCCTCCCCGGTGACTCGCTCTACGGGCTCAAGCGCGGCATGGAGGACCTGCGGCTCGGCCTCGCCGACGACGAGGCGGACCGCGGAGGGATCCACCTCGACCACGCCTCCACCCGGCTCAGCGAGGCCCGCCGCCTCCTGGAGCGCGGCCGGTCCGGCGACCTGGACCACGAGTCGCTCGGCGAGATCCGCCGCACGCTCAACGGCATGCAGCAGGACGTGGCCGAGGGCCACCGCCTGCTCCGCCTCGCCTACGAGCGCGACGGCGCCATCGGCCCCATGGCCACGCTCGACTCGTTCGCCCGCAGCCACCGCGGCACCTGGGACGGACTGCGCGCCAAGCTCCCACCCCAGCTCACCGACGTACGGGACCAGGTGACCTCGGTCTTCGACGCCATAGACCAGCAGGTCGCCCCGCTCAAGTCCAAGCTGCCCGGCAGCGCGCCGGGCAGGACCGGCCCCGGATCCACCGGGTCCACGGCCCCCGACCGCTCCACGGGCCCCGGCCCGTCGGGCCAGGCACCGGGCGGCCAGGACGCCCCGGCACCGGGCGGCACGGGCGGCTCGGACGGGACGGGCACCAGCCCCCGCCCGACCGGCGGCACCGGCCAGGACACCGACCAGGGCCTCCTCGGCGGCGGCACGGGCGGCCTCCTCGATCCGGACGGGCCCGCCACGTCGACGCCGCCCTCCCAGGACGGCCCGCAGGAGTCCCCCGCTCCCGCACCCGACGTGACGCTCCCGCCGCTGCTCCCGGGCATCCTCCCGGGCCTCGGCATCGACGGCGAGGACGCCGGCTAGCCGGGCGGCCCCCACCGGCCCGCTGCTCCGGCACGGACGGTACGAGGGTGCGCCCGTACGAACGGACTCAGGGCGCCGCTCCGGTCAGGAGCGGCGCCCTGAGCCGTCCCCGGCCCCGTCCCCGGCCGGACGGCGCCACCGGCACGCGGGAGACGGCCTCAGAAGAACACCGACCGCCGCCGCACCAGCAGTGCGTAGAGCGTGTGCTGGATCCGCTCCCGCACCTGGTCCGTCAGGTTGAACATCAGCATCGGGTCCTCCGCCGCCTCCGGCGCGTACCCGTCCGTCGGGATCGGCTCACCGAACTCGATCGTCCACTTCGTCGGCAGCGGCAGCGCACCCAGCGGCCCCAGCCACGGGAACGTCGGCGTCAGCGGGAAGTACGGCAGCCCCAGCAGCCGCGCCAGCGTCTTCGCGTTGCCGACCATCGGGTACGTCTCCTCCGCCCCGACGATGGAGCACGGCACGATCGGCGCCCGCGTGCGCAGCGCCGTCGACACGAACCCGCCCCGCCCGAACCGCTGCAGCTTGTACCGCTCGCCGAACGGCTTGCCGATCCCCTTGAAGCCCTCCGGCATCACTCCGACGACCTCACCGCGCCCGAGCAGCCGCTCCGCGTCCTCCGTACACGCCAGGGTGTGCCCGGCCTTGCGGGCCAGCTCGCTGACGACCGGCAGCATGAACACCAGGTCCGCGGCGAGCAGCCGCAGGTGACGCCCCGCCGGATGGTGGTCGTGCACCGCCACCTGCATCATCAGCGCGTCCAGCGGCACCGTGCCCGAGTGGTTCGCCACGACCAGGGCGCCGCCCTCGGCCGGGATGTTCTCGACGCCCCGCACCTCGACGCGGAAGTACGTGTCGAACAGGGGCCGCAGCAGCGACATCAGGACCTGGTCGGTCAGCTCCTCGTCGAAGCCGAACTCGTCGACCTCGTAAGCACCGGTGATCCGCCGCCGCAGGAACGCGAGCCCCGCCGCGAGCCGCCGGTCCCAGCCGTCCTCCCGGCCCGGTCCGTCCGCACCGCCCTCGGCCCCGGCCCCCGACCCGGCCCCGGCGCCCGAACCCGCCCCGGGCGCGGGCCCGCCGGCCGGCCCCCGCCCGGCCGGGTGCGCCGCACCGGCCCCGCGCGAGGCCCCGTCGTCCGGCGCCGCGCCCCCGGCGCCCTGCGCCCGGCCGTCGTCCGGCGCGGCGGCCGACCGGCCCGGCAGGGCGGTCACCGGGCGGGCGGCCGGAGCGTCGCGCCCCCGTGCGGCACGGGAGGCCCCGCCCCGGGGGCGGTCCTCGTCGAAGGGGTCGAAGGGAATGATCTTGGCGTCCGCCATCGTCAGCCCGCGCTCCTCGTCCCGGCGGCCGAACGCCGCTCGTCCGTCGCCACCATCCGCCCCAGATGCGCCGCCACCCCGTCGCCGAGGCCCGCCGCCACCCGGTCGACCGCCGCCGCCAGCGCGGCCGGCGGCAGCAGGCCGGGGCCCCGGCGCCGTACGAAGGCCGCGAATGCCTCCGCCGTCGTGTGGGCCGGCTCGAACCCGAGGGTCTCGCGCATCTGTACCGTGCTGACCACCCTGCCGTGCGTGAGGAGCCGGATCTGCTCCGGGGAGACGTCGCTCACGCCCAGCGTCCGCAGCGCCGTGCCCGCCCACGTGACGGCCGGCGGCAGCAGGGGCAGCGTCGGCCTGCCGAGCCGCCGCGCGCACTGCGACAGGGTCAGCACCCCGTCGCCCGCGATGTTGAACGTGCCGCTGTTGAGCGTCCCCCGGCGCGGCTCGGCCGCCGCGATGGCCAGCACGTCCAGCACGTCGTCCTCGTGGACGAACTGCAGCCGCGGGTCGTACCCGAGGACGGTCGGCAGCACCGGCAGCGACAGGTACTGGCTCAGCGGGGAGTCCGCGCCGGGCCCCAGGATGCTCGCGAACCGCAGGACGCACACGGCCACGTCGGGGCGGCGCCGGGCGAAACCGCGCACATACCCCTCGACCTCGGCGACGTCCTTCGCGAAGCCGCCGCCCGGCAGGGACTTGGGCGGCGTCGCCTCCGTGAACACCGCCGGGTCGCGCGGCGCCGAGCCGTACACCACGGTGCTGGAGCGGACCACGAGCCGGCGGACGGCGGGGCTCCGCTGGCAGGCGCCGAGGAGCTGCATCGTCCCGATGACGTTGGTCTCCTTGGCCGCCGCCCGGCCGCCACCGCCGGGCGGGGCGGCGGCGGAGACGTCCATGTGCACCACCGTGTCGACCCCGTGCTCGGCGAGCACCCGGCCCATGACGGGCTGCCGGATGTCCGCGCGGACGAACTCCGCGCCGCCCAGCGGGTGCTCCGGCGGAACGGCGTCCACCCCGACGACCCGGTCGACGTCCGGGTCGCGCATCACGCGCCGTACGAAACGGC
The DNA here is from genome assembly GCF_008704425.1 of Streptomyces fradiae ATCC 10745 = DSM 40063. Taxonomy (NCBI): domain Bacteria; kingdom Bacillati; phylum Actinomycetota; class Actinomycetes; order Kitasatosporales; family Streptomycetaceae; genus Streptomyces; species Streptomyces fradiae. The sequence goes on along the minus strand of NZ_CP023696.1, from coordinate 3,828,838 downwards.
CGGCGAGCTGCCTGGCCACCCCGGTGACGAGCACGACCCTGCCCACGTTCAGCGCCTTCCGTTCGGTCCCCGCGACGCGTGTGGCTGCCACCGTAGCCGGTCGCCGCCGGACGGCGCCGGACACGGGCCCCGGAACCGGCCACACCCCACACGGAAGGCCCGCCCCGCGAGACGGGCCGACCGGGCCGGGAACGACCGGGCCGGGAATGACCGGGCCGGGAATGACCGCGGCCCTCCCACCGGAACCGGTGGAAGGGCCGCGAGGCGCACGTACAGCCGCCGCTTACTTCTTGTTACGGCGCTGAACGCGGGTGCGCTTCAGAAGCTTGCGGTGCTTCTTCTTCGCCATCCGCTTGCGCCGCTTCTTGATAACAGAGCCCACGACTACCCTCGCTCACTTCTCGGAACATCCCCGCACAAGCGGGAATCTCGGTGCGGGGCGTCTGGGCCCACACGACCTACGTCGGCCTAGCCTACCCGCCGAAGCGCCGAGCTCGTAATCCGAGGGCGGTGCACGGACCGAGGACTACGCCGTCTCCACCCCCACGAAGGAGTCGCGGAGGTACTCGTGCACCGCCTGCTCCGGCACCCGGAAGGACCTGCCCACCCGGATCGCCGGCAGATGACCGCTGTGCACCAAGCGGTACACGGTCATCTTCGACACGCGCATGACCGAGGCGACTTCCGCCACGGTAAGGAACCTGACCTCGTTGAGAGGAGTCTCGCCAGCAGCAACCATGACCCACCTGTACCTTCCGCACATGACGCCACCGGCTTCCCCTCCGGTGACTCTTCGTCGCTGTGCGCTCACTGCCCAGACTAGGGGCGGTTGATACGGGTGGGGAAGAGGAGCAGCCATCCGCCGCTACTGTGACAGACAGGCCCGATTGAGTACATAGCGAGAGAGCGGGCGGTAGTAATCGGCCGGTACGGCGTCGTCGACCGGCACCGCGACCGCCACCTGTCCCTCCGCCTCCCCGACGAAGAGCGCGGGGTCGTCCGTGTCGGCCAGGCCCATCGCCTCGATGCCCAGCTGACCTGCCCCGCAGACCCAGCCGTGGTCCCCCACGACCAGTTCCGGAAGGGGTCCGCCGGCCTCGGCCGCCACCCCCAGGACCACCCGCACGGGCAACGGCGAATGGGTGTGTGCGCCCGCTTCACCACCGTCGCCCGCGCCTCCCCGCTCCCGTACGACGGCGACACCGCGCGCGTAGGCGAGTCGGTGCGTGCGTACGCCGAATCGGGTCGTTATGTCGACACATCTCCCCTGCGCGGGGGTGAGTACAGGACATCCCGCCGACGACATGGCGTCTGCCAGAGTGGCGTAGAAGCCCAGCAGCCTGTGCGGGTGCCCCGTCCCGAACAGCACGGGGGCGCGGCGCCGGGCCGCGGCGGCGAGCCGCGCGGCGAACGCGTCCAGGGCCCGCAGGGTCCGCTCGGGGTCGATCACATCGCGCCCGGTCCGCAGCCCGGGGTCGCCCGACACCCCGCACCGGTCGGCCATCAGCCGCAGCAGTTCCCGCTCGTCCCAGGGCCGTTCGGGGTCCAGGCCGAGCGTGACGCGCGGATCGCGGGCGGCGAACAGCCGGTAGTTGCGCAGGCTCTTCTCGCGCGCCGTGGCGACGGGCCCGGCCAGTCCCGCCGCCAGCAGATGCGCGCGCAGCGCCCCGGTACTCAGCACGCCGCCGATGGTGCCGTACGCACCCCGGACGCGGACCGCGAACGACACCGCTCCGCACGGTTGGCGTAACGGCGCGAAGGCGCGGGGACGGGCCCTCGTGACGGTATGACGGACCCACGGACCCACGATCTCAGGGGCCCAGGGCCCCTCAGGGGCTCACGTTCCGACGGGCGGGCTCACGGGTGGACCAGGAGCCCGCGCAGCGGGAACACGGCCCGCCGGGTCGCCAGCACCGCCTGGTCGAGCCGGTCCTCGGGGTCGTAGCCGTCCTCCCAGGCCCGCCAGGTCACGGGCCACCGGCCGTCCGTCATACGGCGCGGACCCGGCTGCCTGGTCCGCGCGTACACGATGCTCCGCCACTCCTCCGGGACGAGCGTCTCGGGCGGTACGTCCGCGCCGGCGACGATGGCCACGAGGTGCGCCCAGGAGCGCGGCACCACGTCCACGACGGCGTAACCGCCGCCGCCCAGGGCGAGCCACCGGCCGCCCTCGACGTACTCGTCGGCGAGCCCCCGGCACGCCAGCTGCACCGCCCGCTGGGCGTCGAGGGAGACCGCGAGGTGCGCGAGCGGATCCTCGAAGTGGGTGTCGGCGCCGTGCTGGGTGACGAGGACCTGCGGCCGGAAGTCGGCGAGGAGTTCGGGGACGACGGCGTGGAAGGCCCGCAGCCATCCGGCGTCGCCGGTGCCGGCCGGGAGGGCGAGGTTGACGGCGCTGCCCGCGCCCGCGCCGGGCCCGCCGGTCTCCTCGGGCCAGCCGGTGCCGGGGAAGAGGGTGCGGGGGTGCTCGTGGACGGAGATGGTCAGGACCCGCGGGTCGTCCTGGAACACGGCCTGCACGCCGTCGCCGTGGTGGACGTCCACGTCGAGGTACGCGACGCGTTCGGCGCCGAGTTCGAGGAGCCGCGCGATGGCGAGGGCGGCGTCGTTGTAGACGCAGAACCCGGCGGCGGCGCCCGGCATGGCGTGGTGGAGGCCGCCGGTGAAATTGACCGCGCGGTGGGTGTCGCCGCGCCACACCGCCTCGGCGGCGCCCACCGACAGCCCGGCGATACGGGCGGACGCCTCGTGCATGCCGGTGAACGCCGGGTCGTCGACGGTGCCGAGCCCGTACGCCTGGTCGGCGTGGCGCGGGTCGGCGGAGGCGGCGCGCACGGCGGCGATGTAGTCCTCGCGGTGCACCAGCCGCAGCGTGGAGTCCCCGGCGGGCCTGGCCGCCCGCACCTCGACGGCCCGGTCCAGCCCGAGGGCGCTCACCAGTTCCCTGGTGAGCCCCAGGCGTACGGGGTCCATCGGATGGCCGGGCCCGAAGTCGTACCCGGTGACTGCGTCATCCCACATCAACAGTGCGCGGCCGCTCATGACCGCCACCGTATCGGTCGCCGGGTCCGGCGCATGATCCGGCGTACGGCGGGGCCCCGCCGCAGCCGCGCCTCGGTCAGGGCGCGACGGGGCCCGGCGGCGCTCAGCCGCTGGACGGGGGCGTCACAGCACCAGCGCGGGCAGGCGGGCCATGTCGTCGAAGTAGCCGTCGGCGCCGGGCAGCCGGTCCGGGCCGCTCATGGCCGTGAAGGCGTGGACGGCCATGCCGGCGGCGCGTGCGGCCTGGATGCCGAGGGGGCTGTCCTCGACGACGACGCACCGCTCGGGTGCGGCGCCCATCCGCTCGGCGGCGTGGAGGAACAGGTCGGGCGCGGGCTTGCCCCTGCCGACGTCCTGGGCGCTGAACACGACGTCCGGCGCGAACCACCGGTCGAGTCCGGTCTTGCGGTGCCCGACGCGGATGCGCTCGTGGCTGCCGGAGGAGGCGACGCAGTAGGGGACGCCGCGGGCGACCAACTCCCCGAGGACGCCGGTCACTCCGTCGACGGCGGTCAGCTCCCGCTCGAAGGCGGCGAAGACCCGCGCGTGGAACGTCTCGTCGAAGTCGTCGGGCAGCGGCTTCCCGGTCCGCTCCCGAATGGTGTCGTGGATCCGGTGGACGGCGCCGCCCATGTAGTCGCGCAGGGAGTCCTCGTACGTGGTGGGGTGCCCGAGCTCGGTGAGGTAGCCGGCCAGGATGGTGTTGGACAGCGGCTCACTGTCCACGAGGACGCCGTCGTTGTCGAATATGACCAGGTCGTAGCGCATAAGGCCACCCTAGAACGCAGAAAAGCCTCGGGCCTGGAAACATGGTTTCCAGGCCCGAGGCTGAATGATAGTTCGGCGGCGTCCTACTCTCCCACAGGGTCCCCCCTGCAGTACCATCGGCGCTGAAAGGCTTAGCTTCCGGGTTCGGAATGTAACCGGGCGTTTCCCTAACGCTATGACCACCGAAACACTATGAAGATAACAACCAACCGGCAACATGGTCGTGTTCGTTACTTCAGAACTAACACAGTGGACGCGAGCAACTGAGGACAAGCCCTCGGCCTATTAGTACCGGTCAACTCCACCCATCACTGGGCTTCCATATCCGGCCTATCAACCCAGTCGTCTACTGGGAGCCTTACCCTCTCAAGGAGGTGGGAACACTCATCTCGAAGCAGGCTTCCCGCTTAGATGCTTTCAGCGGTTATCCCTCCCGAACGTAGCCAACCAGCCATGCCCTTGGCAGAACAACTGGCACACCAGAGGTTCGTCCGTCCCGGTCCTCTCGTACTAGGGACAGCCCTTCTCAATGTTCCTGCGCGCGCAGCGGATAGGGACCGAACTGTCTCACGACGTTCTAAACCCAGCTCGCGTACCGCTTTAATGGGCGAACAGCCCAACCCTTGGGACCGACTCCAGCCCCAGGATGCGACGAGCCGACATCGAGGTGCCAAACCATCCCGTCGATATGGACTCTTGGGGAAGATCAGCCTGTTATCCCCGGGGTACCTTTTATCCGTTGAGCGACGGCGCTTCCACAAGCCACCGCCGGATCACTAGTCCCGACTTTCGTCCCTGCTCGACCCGTCGGTCTCACAGTCAAGCTCCCTTGTGCACTTACACTCAACACCTGATTGCCAACCAGGCTGAGGGAACCTTTGGGCGCCTCCGTTACCCTTTAGGAGGCAACCGCCCCAGTTAAACTACCCATCAGACACTGTCCCTGATCCGGATCACGGACCCAGGTTAGACATCCAGCACGACCAGAGTGGTATTTCAACGACGACTCCACCATGACTGGCGTCACAGTTTCACAGTCTCCCACCTATCCTACACAAGCCGAACCGAACACCAATATCAAACTGTAGTAAAGGTCCCGGGGTCTTTCCGTCCTGCTGCGCGAAACGAGCATCTTTACTCGTAGTGCAATTTCACCGGGCCTATGGTTGAGACAGTCGAGAAGTCGTTACGCCATTCGTGCAGGTCGGAACTTACCCGACAAGGAATTTCGCTACCTTAGGATGGTTATAGTTACCACCGCCGTTTACTGGCGCTTAAGTTCTCAGCTTCGCCCGGACGAATCCAAGCTAACCGGTCCCCTTAACGTTCCAGCACCGGGCAGGCGTCAGTCCGTATACATCGCCTTACGGCTTCGCACGGACCTGTGTTTTTAGTAAACAGTCGCTTCTCGCTGGTCTCTGCGGCCACCCCCAGCTCACACTGCAAGAGTGATCACCAGAAGTGGCCCCCCTTCTCCCGAAGTTACGGGGGCATTTTGCCGAGTTCCTTAACCATAGTTCACCCGAACGCCTCGGTATTCTCTACCTGACCACCTGAGTCGGTTTAGGGTACGGGCCGCCATGAAACTCGCTAGAGGCTTTTCTCGACAGCATAGGATCATCCACTTCACCACAATCGGCTCGGCATCAGGTCTCAGACTATGTGTCACGCGGATTTACCTACGTAACGTCCTACACCCTTACCCCGGGACAACCACCGCCCGGGCTGGACTACCTTCCTGCGTCACCCCATCGCTCACCTACTACCAGTCTGGGCCACCGGCTCCACCACTCCGTGCTTGTCCGAAGACGCACACGGCGGTTTCACGGGCTTAGCATCGCTGGGTTCAGCGCTGGCGCTTCAAAGCGGGTACCGGAATATCAACCGGTTGTCCATCGACTACGCCTGTCGGCCTCGCCTTAGGTCCCGACTTACCCTGGGCAGATCAGCTTGACCCAGGAACCCTTAGTCAATCGGCGCACACGTTTCTCACGTGTGTATCGCTACTCATGCCTGCATTCTCACTCGTGAACCGTCCACAACTCGCTTCCGCGGCTGCTTCACCCGGCACACGACGCTCCCCTACCCATCACAGCACCCGTTGGGGCTTATGCTGCAATGACACGACTTCGGCGGTACGCTTGAGCCCCGCTACATTGTCGGCGCGGAATCACTTGACCAGTGAGCTATTACGCACTCTTTCAAGGGTGGCTGCTTCTAAGCCAACCTCCTGGTTGTCTCTGCGACTCCACATCCTTTCCCACTTAGCGTACGCTTAGGGGCCTTAGTCGATGCTCTGGGCTGTTTCCCTCTCGACCATGGAGCTTATCCCCCACAGTCTCACTGCCGCGCTCTCACTTACCGGCATTCGGAGTTTGGCTAAGGTCAGTAACCCGGTAGGGCCCATCGCCTATCCAGTGCTCTACCTCCGGCAAGAAACACACGACGCTGCACCTAAATGCATTTCGGGGAGAACCAGCTATCACGGAGTTTGATTGGCCTTTCACCCCTAACCACAGGTCATCCCC